>JAOPXG010000133.1 GCA_025965275.1 Nocardioides sp. | reverse complement strand
CAGAGCGGCTCCGCCTCGGGAGGGGGAGTCCGGTCAGGTGCCGGAAATGCGATGAGCTCGCCCATGGGACGACCCTAGGACTTCATCTGCCGGGAAAGGCCGACCGTTCGCGGAGGGCGAACGCCCGGCGTCACTTGTCGTGGCAAACCCGCACGACACGCCGATCACCCTCGGCGTGTCGTGCGGGTTTCCCCGGGCAGCCGGGGAAACCCGCACCAGCTAGCGGGTCGGCTTGTCCGCCCCGACCACCCACATCGCGAAGAACTGCGAGCCGCCGCCGTACGCGTGGCCGAGGGCCTTGCGAGCGCCGTCGATCTGGTGCTCGCCGGCCGCGCCGCGCACCTGGAGCGCGGCTTCGCCGAAGCGCAGCATCCCGGACGCGCCGATCGGGTTGGACGAGAGCACGCCGCCCGAGCAGTTGACCGGGATCTTGCCGGTCATCGCGGTGGCGCCGGACTCGCTGAGCTTCCAGCCGGACCCTTCCTCGGCGAAGCCGAGGCTCTCGAGCCACATCGGCTCGAACCACGAGAACGGCACGTAGATCTCGGCCATGTCGATCTCGTCGATCGGGCTGGTGATGCCGGCCTGCTTCCAGAGGTACGCCGCCGCGTCGCGCGACGCCTGCGGGTTCACCTGGTCGCGCTCGGCCGCCGAGGTCGCCTCGGAGCGCATCACGGTGCCGTGGATCCACGCCGGGTTGGGCGACGCCTTCGCGGTGTCCTCGTCGACGATGACCAGCGCGCACGCGCCGTCGGACGACGGGCAGGTCTCGTCGTACCGGATCGGGTCCCAGAGCATCTGCGAGGCCAGCACGGACTCGACCGTCGTGTCCTTGTTGTGGAGGTGGGCGTACGGATTCTTCAGCGCGTTCTGCCGGTCCTTGGCCGCGACGATCGCGCCGACGTGGGTCGGGGCTCCGGAGCGGCGGATGTACGAGCGCACGTGGGGGGCGAAGTAGCCGCCCGCGCCGGCGTGCACCGGCATGTTGAACGGCAGCGGCACCGAGAGCGCCCACATGGCGTTCGACTCCGACTGCTTCTCGTAGGCCACCGTCAGCACCCGCTTGTGCACCCCGGACGACACCAGCGACGACGCGACGATCGCGGTCGAGCCACCCACCGATCCCGCCGTGTGCACGCGGAGCAGCGGCTTGCCGACGGCGCCGAGCGCCTCGGCGAGGTAGAGCTCCGGCATCATCACGCCCTCGAAGAGGTCGGGCGCCTTGCCGACCACGATGGCGTCGATGTCGTCGAGGGTGAGGTTCGCGTCGGCGAGGGCGCGGTCCATGGCCTCGCGGCACAGACCGGCCATCGAGAGGTCCTCGCGCTTGGCGCGGTGGTGGGTCTGGCCGATGCCGACCACGGCTGCAGGCAGCTTGCCCATCAGGACTGCCCTCCTTCGGTAGTAGAGCCCATGACGCACAAGAGGTTCTGCTGGAGTGCGGGACCGCTGGTCGCGTGACCGAGCACCTTGTCGGCGCTGCCGTCCCACACCCGCTTCGCGGCCTCGCCGAGGCGGATCAGGCCGCCGGTGAACATCGGGTTGCCGGCCAGCGGCCCACCCGACGGGTTGAGCGCGACGTCGTCCGCGAGCCCGAGCTCGGTGCGCAGCACCAGCTCCTGGTGGCTGAACGGCGCGTGCAGCTCGGCCACCTCGACGCCGGTGAGGTCGACCTTCGACGCCGCGGCGGCCGTCGACGGCGAGCGGGTGAGGTCGCGGTTGCCCATGCTGATCGGGTCGACGTTGTGCGCGAAGCCGGAGATCCACGCGGGCCGGTCGGCCACCGAGCGGGCCCGGTCGCCGGCCGCCAGCACGATCGCGGCGGCACCATCGGTGACCGGGGCGCAGTCGTGCTTGCGCAGCGGGTCGGCGTACATGGGCCGGGCCAGCAGCTCGTCGACCGAGGAGCCGCCCTTGCGGATGGCGTACTCGTTCTTCTCCGCGTCGGTGAGCGATCGGTTGACGACCTCGGCCATCGCCCGCTCGTCCCAGACTCCGGCGTCGATGCCGGCCCGCGCCTGCAGGCCCGCCAGCGACACGGTGTCGGGCCACAGCGGCGTCATCGAGTACGGGTCGAGCTGCAGCGCGAGGGTGCGCCGGAGCACGCCCGCCGAGCTCTTGCCGAAGCCGTACACGAGCGCCGTGTCGACCTCGCCGGTCTGGATCTTGAGCCAGGCCTCGTAGAGCGCCCAGGCGGCGTCCATCTCGACGTGCGACTCGTTGACCGGCGGGATCACGCCGATCGCGTCCACCGCCGACACGAACGAGAACGACCGGCCGGCCAGGTAGTCCGAGGACCCCGAGCACCAGAAGCCGATGTCGTGCCGGTTCCACCCGGTCTGCTCGTAGCACTCGGCGAAGAGCGGGACGAGCATCTCCACACACGTGGGCGACCCGTCGAACTCCCCCATCTGTCGCTGGGCGAACCCAACGATCGCAACGTCTCTCATGTAGTACATCTCCTTGCGACAACCGGGGTCCCCGCGGCGCTTGCGAGCGCAGCGAGCAACGTCGTGGGGTGGTTCATAGGTGGTGCCGGTAGGTGTCGTAGTCCGCGTCCGGGTCGCCGGTCGGCTCGAAGTGGTCGATGTTCTCCAGGGAGTACGTCCACTCCTCGCGCGGCTTCCACACCGCTTTCACCCGCATGCCCATCCGGACCTCGTCGGCCGGGATCCCCAGGATCAGGTGCAGGACGGCGATGTCGGCGCCGTCGAGCAGGACGTACGCCGAGACGTACGGCGGCACGATCTTCTGCCCCAGGAACGGTACGTTGACGATGCAGAACGTCGTGATGGTGCCGGTCTGCGAGACCTCCACCTCCTCCGCGGTCGGTGTCCCGTCGGCCGGGCAGGCGCTGCGTGGTGGGACGTAGACCTTCTGGCAGGTGGGGCAGCGCTGACCGAGGATGCGGCCCTCGTTGAGTCCCCGGTAGAACGCGGACTCCTCGGGCGACGCGGCGTACAGGTAGTCGAGCGAGACCGGCGTGACCACGCGGGTCACCGCGCCTTCCGACTCACCGGATCTCGACTGCTCCGTCGCAGCCTCGTCCCTCGGCTGCGGTCGCGCTCGATCTGGCCCGCCAGCGCCGTCCACGACTTCGTCGCGTTCGGCGACGGGCTCAAACGCCTCGATGTCGGTGATCGCCCCGGTGCGCTCCGCGGCCCAGCGCACCTGCACCCGCATCCCGGTGCTGATCTCGTCCGGCGAGGCGACGTCGACCGCGTGGAAGAACGGCTTGGTCGCGCCGTCGAGAGTGACCAGGGCGAAGGCGAACGGCCGGTCGAACGGCTGGTCCTTCACCGGCTCGGGCACCCAGGTCCACGACGTCACGGTGCCGACCGGTGCGACCTCGATGAAGTCGGTGGTGGCCGCGTGGGTGACCGGGTCGTACTCGAGCGGCGGGACGACGACCTCCCCGTCGGAGGTCCGGCCGGCGACGATGACGCCGTCGCGCAGGCCGGTGAGGAAGCGACCGATCACCGGACCGGTCGAGCGGGTGTAGTCGAACGCTACGGTGACCGGTGCTTGCAGAGTGCGTGGCATGGTCCGAAAGTAGAACACGTTCTAGGATCGAGCAAGCACCCGCCCGAGATAAACCCGAACCTGGGCCGAGAAGGAGACGCGATGAAGCTGGGACTGCAGCTGGGCTACTGGGGCGCGCAGCCCCCGACCGGGGTCGGCGAGCTCGTCGCGGCCGCGGAGGAGTCGGGCTTCGACGCGATCTTCACCGCCGAGGCGTGGGGGAGCGACGCGTTCACCCCGCTCGCCTGGTGGGGCCGCGAGACCTCGCGGATGCGCCTCGGAACCTCGATCGTGCAGATGTCCGGGCGCACCCCGACGTCGATCGCGATGCACGCGCTGACCCTCGACCACCTGACCGGCGGCCGGGTCGTGCTGGGCATGGGCGTGAGCGGCCCGCAGGTCGTCGAGGGCTGGTACGGCCAGCCGTTCGAGAAGCCGCTGGCCCGCACCCGCGAGGTCGTCGACATCATCCGCCAGGTGCTCGCCCGCGAGGAGAAGGTCACCAACGACGGTCCCCACTACCCGCTGCCGTACGCCGGCCCCGGGGCGGTCGGCCTCGGCAAGCCGCTCAAGTCGATCGTGCACCCGCTGCGCTC
>JAOPXG010000035.1 GCA_025965275.1 Nocardioides sp. | reverse complement strand
CGACCAGGTGCCGTCGCTCTTCGGCTACGACGTCGCCTCGGCCCAGGCGATGCTCAGCCAGCGCGGGCTCGCCGTCACCCTGAGGCCGTTCCGTGCCTGCGAGGTGCAGGACCGCGTCGTCGCGACGGACCCGCCGACCGGCACGACGTACTCCCCCGGCGACCCGATCACCGTCTACACCTCGGTCCCGGCCGACATCACCTGCCTGACCGACTACCAGGACGTCGCCGCCGGGTGGCAGTTCCTCGACTTCGCCAACGACCGCGGGGCGGCGCCGGCGTTCGCCGACCGGGTGGTCGTCTACTACTCCGACGGCCCGGGCACGATCGTGCGGCACGCCGAGGACGCCGCCCACTGGGAGGGCACCCGCGTCCTCTCGGCCGTACGACGGGCCACCGACCGGGTCGCGCTGGTCGGCGACGACCCACTGACCTACGCCCTGCCCACGCTCGACGTCCGCGACGCGGCTGCGACGACCGCCGACGGCTGCGGCGCACCCGACGTCGGCGGCCCCGGGCAGGCGCTGTCACTGCTCATCAGTGCGCCGGCCGACCGGACCAGCTGCCCGGTCCGGGTCGACCTGTACCGGCATCGCGGCCTGATCGACGCGGTGGTGCTCTACCCCGGGCTGTCCTGAGCGTCGGCCGGCTGCTCGACGTGCACGGGCACCACGACCGGGCGCACCCGCGCCCAGATCAGGAAGCCGGCGCCGACGACGAGCATCACGATCCCGGCCCACAGATTCGCGTTGACGTCGCCGGTCTTGTCGCCCTCCTCGTCGCCGAAGAGCCCCATCAGGGTGAGGATCACGCCGTAGCTGCCGATCAGCCCGCCGATGATGTTGCGGATGTCGAGCGCGCCCGCGGTGTGCTTGCGACCGCTGGTCGTTGAGGTCTCAGTCATCTCAGCCTCCTCAGAAGATCGCGTTCAGGACGATGACCATCACCAGGGCGATGCCGGCCAGGGGGAGCGTGCGGCGGTACCACGGGTACGACGCCTCGTCGGCGTCGACCAGGTCCTCGCGGGGTGTCTCCGAGTAGACCAGACCTCGCAGCTCGGCCGGGTCGCGCGGCTTGGTGACCAGCGAGACGACGACGCTGAACACGATGTCGACGACGAACGCCGCACCGGCCGCGACGAACGAGGCACCCTGCCCGCCGATCGGGATCACGCCCGTGCTCAAGGACCCGAAGGCGTCCTCGCTGAGGAAGGCCACCGCCACGGCGGACGCCGTGCCGGCGACGAGCCCGACCCAACCGGCGGTCGCACTCATCCGCTTCCAGAACATACCGAGGATGAAGGTCGCGAACAGCGGGGCGTTGAAGAACCCGAAGAGCGTCTGCAGGTAGTTCATGATGTTGGAGAAGTTGCTCGCCAACGTGGCGGTGAAGATCGCGATGGCCGTCGCCGCGACGGTCGCGATCCGGCCGATGCGCAGGTAGTAGGAGTCGTCGCGGTCCTTGACGACGTACTGCTGCACCAGGTCGTAGCTGACGACCGTGTTGAAGGCAGAGATGTTCGCGGCCATGCCGGCCATGAAGGCCGCCAGCAGGCCGGTGATCGCCAGGCCCAGAAGGCCGTTGGGGAGGATGTCGCGCATCAGGTAGAGCAGGGCGTCGTTGTAGGCGACGCCCTCTCCCGAGGCACCGCCTGCGACCGCCTCCCCCGCCTTGACCTTGCCGATCTCGGTGACGAGAACCGCCGCGATCATGCCCGGGAGGATGGTGATGAACGGGATGAACATCTTGGGGAAGGCGCCGATGATCGGCGTCTTGCGGGCCGAGGAGATCGAGTTGGACGCCATCGCCCGCTGCACCTCGACGAAGTTCGTCGTCCAGTAGCCGAAGGACAGCACGAAACCGAGACCGAACACGATGCCGATGACCGACAGGATCGACGAGTCGAAGCCGGTCAGCGCCTGGCCGGGCCAGGAGTTCAGCTGCTGGTCGGCCGGCGCGACGGTGTCGGGGTTGGCGTTCGACGCCGCGGTGAGCTTGTCGCTGAGGCCGCTCCAGCCGCCGACGCGGTGCAGGCCGATCAGGGTCAGCGGCAGCAGGCCGCCGACGATCACGAAGAACTGCAGCACCTCGTTGTAGATGGCGGCACTCAGGCCGCCGAGCGTGATGTAGCAGAGCACGATGGCTGCGGCCACGATCAGCGCGACCCACAGCGGCCAGCCGAGCAGCGCGTGCACGATGCTGCCGAGCAGGAAGAGGTTGATGCCGGCGATCAGCAGCTGCGCCACCGCGAACGAGATCGAGTTGACGAGGTGGGCGCCGGTGCCGAAGCGGCGACGCATGAACTCGGGGACCGAGCGGACCTTCGAGCCGTAGTAGAACGGCATCATCACGACGCCCAGGAAGAGCATCGCGGGGATTGCGCCGACCCAGAAGTAGTGGACGCTCGGCAGGCCGTACTGCGCGCCGTTCGCCGACATGCCCATGATCTCGACGGCGCCGAGGTTGGCGGAGATGAACGCCAGGCCGGTGACCCAGGCGGGCAGCGAGCGCCCGGACAGGAAGAAGTCCAGCGAGTCGGAGACCCGGCGTTTGGCCATCACGCCGATGGCGATGACGACCCCGAAGTAGAGGGCGATGATCAGGTAGTCGACGGCGTTGGCCGAGATGAGGGTGTCGCTCGCCAGGACGGTCGGACTCGACATGGACGTGGCCTTTCATGCACCGATCCGGTGGTTGCGCCCGGAAGGACCATCGGATCTCGTGCCCAACCGCCCCCGGGGACAAACCTCGACCACCTTGACGTCGCTGTGACATCACACAATGCTTGACATGACATCATTGTGGTGTCATCGTGATGCGCATGG
>JAOPXG010000015.1 GCA_025965275.1 Nocardioides sp. | reverse complement strand
GCGTGATCCTGCCCACGAAGACCTGGGAGGCGTCGGGCCACCTGAGCACGTTCACCGACCCGCTCACGGAGTGCCAGTCCTGCCACAAGCGGTTCCGCGCGGACCACATGCAGGAGGACTACGCGGCGAAGAAGGGCACTGCCGAACAGCCGATCGACCCCGACACGGTCGACATCAACGAGCTGATCGCGTGTCCCAACTGCGGCACCCGCAACGCGTGGACCGAGCCGCGCAACTTCAACATGATGCTGAAGACCTACCTCGGGGTGATCGAGGACGAGACCGGCCTGCACTACCTGCGCCCCGAGACCGCGCAGGGCATCTTCCTGGACTTCCAGAACGTCGTCACCAGCACGCGCAAGAAGCCGCCGTTCGGCATCGCCCAGATCGGCAAGAGCTTCCGCAACGAGATCACGCCTGGCAACTTCATCTTCCGCACGCGCGAGTTCGAGCAGATGGAGATGGAGTACTTCGTCAAGCCGGGCGAGGACGAAGAGCTGCACCAGTACTGGATCGACGAGCGCACGAAGTGGTACGTCGACCTCGGCATCGACCCCGACAACCTGCGCCACTACGAGCACGCCCAGGAGAAGCTCAGCCACTACTCGAAGCGCACCGTCGACATCGAGTACCGCTTCAAGTTCGCCGGCTCCGAGTGGGGCGAGCTCGAGGGCATCGCCAACCGCACCGACTTCGACCTGACGACGCACTCGAAGCACTCGGGGCAGGACCTGTCGTACTTCGACCAGGCCAACAACGAGCGCTACACGCCGTACGTCATCGAGCCTGCGGCGGGCCTCTCGCGCAGCCTGATGACCTTCCTCGTCGACGCCTACACCGAGGACGAGGCCCCCAACACCAAGGGCGGCGTCGACAAGCGGGTCGTGCTCAAGCTCGACCCGCGCCTGGCCCCGGTCAAGGTCGCGGTGCTGCCGCTGAGCCGCAACGCGGACCTCTCGCCGAAGGCGAAGGACCTCGCCGCCGAGCTGCGCCGCAACTGGAACGTCGACTTCGACGACTCCGGCGCGATCGGCCGTCGCTACCGGCGCCAGGACGAGGTCGGGACGCCGTACTGCGTCACCGTCGACTTCGAGACTCTCGACGACCACGCGGTCACCGTGCGCGAGCGGGACTCCATGACGCAGGAGCGGGTGGGCCTCGATCGCATCACGGCGTACTTCGCCGAGCGTTTCGTCGGTTGCTGAGCCGACCCCGCATGCACACTGTCTCCATGTCGAGGGCCAGCACGTTCATGCACCGTTCCGGGCTGTCCGCGGCTGCCCTGCTCGTCACGGGCGCGCTGCTGGCGGGCTGCTCCGCTGACAGCGCTGCCGAACCCGACGCGGACGCGAGCTCGCCGGCGGTCGGCGCGACCGGTGCGACGCCGTACCTGCCGGTGCCGGACGGTGTCGCCCTCACCGAGCCCGGCAGCCAGCTCGCCGTCGGCGACCACGCGGTGGTGGCCTACCAGCCGCGCCAGGACGTGGTCGGCGCGCTCGACATCGACGTGACGGCGCTGGAGAAGACGACCATCAAGGCGGAGTTCTCCGCGTGGCAGCTCACCGACGACCAGAAGAAGTCGAACCCCTTCTTCGTCCGTGCGACCGTCAAGAACGTCGGCGACACCGACCTCGGCGGGCGCGACGTGCCGCTCTACATCGTCAACGACGACAACGTGCTGGTGCAGTCGACGCCCTTCGCGAGCTCGTTCGAGGCTTGCCCGAGCACGCCGCTGCCGAAGAAGTTCGCTCCGGGCGCCGAGGCCAAGGTGTGTCTCGTCTACCTCGCGCCCGACCACGGTGATCTGGTCGCGGTGAGCTTCCGCCCCGAGGAGACCTTCAACCCGATCACCTGGACCGGCGACGTCGTGAAGTACGAACCGCCGAAGCCCGACAAGGACAAGGGCGGCAAGCAGGGCGACAAGAAGAAGGACAAGGGCACGAAGAACTGACGGTGGTCGAGGTGCGAGCGGAGCGAGCCTCGAAACCTCCTGGCTGACCGATTTGGGCACCTCGGGGCTGTCGCCGGACAATGTGTCCATGTCCTCCCTGCCCACCTCGCTGACCCTCGGGTCGGTGCGCGTCGACACCCCCGTGGTGCTCGCGCCGATGGCGGGCATCACCAACGCGGCCTACCGCCGGCTGTGCGCCGAGCAGGGCGCGGGCCTCTACGTGTGCGAGATGATCACCAGCCGCGGCCTGGTCGAGGGCGACCAGCACACCAAGGACATGCTGGTCTTCGACGAGCTCGAGACCGTGCGCTCGGTCCAGCTCTACGGCACCGACCCGGTCTACGTCGGCAAGGCCGCCGAGATCCTGTGCGCGGAGTACGGCGTCGCCCACATCGACCTCAACTTCGGCTGCCCGGTCCCGAAGGTCACCCGCAAGGGCGGTGGTGGCGCGCTGCCGTGGAAGCGCGGGCTGCTCGGCGAGATCCTGGAGGCCGCGGTCGCCGCGGCCACGCCGTACGACGTGCCCGTGACGATGAAGACCCGCAAGGGCATCGACGACGACCACCTGACCTACCTCGACGCCGGGCGGATCGCCCAGGAGAGCGGCATCGCGGCGATCGCGCTGCACGGCCGGACCGTGGCACAGGCCTACTCCGGCTCGGCCGACTGGGACGCGATCGCGCGCCTGGTCGAGCACGTCGACATCCCGGTGCTCGGCAACGGCGACATCTGGGAGGCCGCCGACGCGGTGCGCATGGTCGAGCAGACCGGCGCCGCCGGCGTCGTGGTCGGCCGCGGCTGCCTCGGCCGCCCGTGGATCTTCCGCGACCTCGCCGCCGCCTTCGCGGGGGAGCAGGTCGCCACCCTCCCGACGCTCGGCGAGGTGACGTCGATGATGCGCCGGCACGCCGAGCTGCTGTGCCAGCACATGGGGGAGGAGCGGGGCTGCAAGGAGTTCCGCAAGCACGTGTCGTGGTACCTCAAGGGCTTCGCCGCGGGTGGTGACCGGCGGCGGTCGCTGGGCCTGGTCCACACGCTCGCGGACCTCGACCTGCTGCTCGCCGAGCTGGACCCGGCCGAGCGCTTCCCGGTCGCCGAGCTGGGCACGCCCCGGGGCCGTCAGGGCTCGCCGCGTGAGCGCGTCGTGCTCCCCGAAGGCTGGCTCGACGACACCGACGGGACCGGCAGCCACCTCCAGGAGGACGCGAACGAGACCACCGGCGGGTGACCGGGGACACCCCAGATTTGTCCCGGCAAGATTGGGACAGGAGCGTGGGCGTGTGCTTGACTCGGCCGTCGTTGCCTTTTCGTGACCTTTCGGGGTTCCGCGCAGGTGACACGACCCCCGTCAGCAACAGCAAAGGATCAGCGCTGTGGCAGAGCATCGCCACAAGCGGGAGACCAATGCCCGCCGCAAGCCCCGTGCCGCACTCGTGGCCGGTCCGATCGCCTTCCTGGCGACCGCGTCAGTGGTGACCCTCGGCGTTCTCGCCAGCAGTCCCGCTGCCCGCGACCTCGTCGCCGAGGACACCGCCGCCGACCTGTCCGGTGTCCAGTCCCGCGATACGGTCTCGCGCTCCGACTCCCGCGTCGCCGCTCAGGAGCTGTCGAAGACGTCCGCCAGAGCCCTGGACCGCGCCGCCACGCTCCGCGCCGCCACGCTCCGCGCCGTCCGGACGGCCGACACGAAGCTCTGGACCACCACCGTCCTCAACCTCTGGACCGACTCCGGCAAGGGCGCCACCCAGGTCGGTGAGCTGGAGGCCGCCACGTCGGTGCTCGTCACCGGCCGCAAGGCCGACGACCGGGTCGAGGTCGTCGTTGACGGCAAGTCCCGCTGGGTCACCGCCGGCTACCTCTCCGAGGACAAGCCGCTGACCGCCGCCGCCGGACTCTCGATGGCCCCGTGCCCCGACCCCGGTGTCGAGAGCGGCCTCACCTCGGCCGCCGTCTACGTCTACCGCTCCGTGTGCCACGCCTTCCCGCAGATCACGTCGTACGGCGGCTGGGACGACCACGGCGAGCACTCCTCGGGCAAGGCGCTGGACATCATGACCAGCGACGTCGCCCTCGGCAACGCCATCGCGGCGTTCCTGCAGTCGCACGCCGCTGAGCTGAACCTCTACGACATCCTCTGGCGCCAGCAGATCTGGACCCCGGTCCGCGCGAGCGAGGGTTGGCGCACGTTCCCGTCGCGCGGATCCGCGACGGCGGATCACTACGATCACGTGCACGTGTCGACGTACTGAGGCAGCGCGCAAGCGCTGACGAGGTACGTCGACGCGTGCACATGTCATCAGTTGTTCATCGCCGAGTCGGCTTGCGCCGACTCGGCGCACGCGGCACCCAGCAGCAACCGACCCGCGAGCGCCCCGAGCGAAGCAAGGAGGGCGCGTCGGTGACCAGAGGAAACCGACCCGACGAGCACGGCGAGCGCAGCGAGCACGTGCGGTGGTGACCAGAGGAAACCGACCCGCGAGCGCCCCGAGCGAAGCGAGGAGGGCGCGTCGGTGACCAGAGCAAACCCACCCGCAAGCGCGCCGAACGAGGCGAGGAGGGCGCGACAGTGAGCGCGGCCCGGGGTCCGTCTCGTCCCGGAGCGCGGCGAACGCCGCGACGCCGGGCTCGGGGTCGGCCGCGACCGCGACGCTCCAGCAGTAGCCGAGCCCCTGGCGCAGCGTCCGGACGTCCGGGTCGCGGCGCTCGTCGGCGGGGCGGGCCGCCAGCGCGGCCGTCGCCCGCCGGCAGACCTCGACCGCGGTCGCCGCGTCCTCGGGAGTCCTGAGCAGCCGCGGCTCGCAGACGGCCGCCGCGGCCGCCCGCTGGACGAGGGGATGGGGGTCGGCGGCCCACGCGAGCACGATCCGTTCGAGGGCCGGGAGGTCGGCGTCGCCGAGCCGCTGCAGACCCATGGCCACCGCCTCGCGCACCCGCCAGCGCCCGTCCTTGCTCAGCTCGTGCATCCGGGCGGCGACCCGGGGGTCGGCGGCGGCGCGGCCGATGCCGACCACACCGCAGAACGTCCGGTACTCGTCGTCGCCGGCGATCAGCTCTCGAAGAGCTCAGGGGTCGCCCAGGTCGGCGACGGCCACGGCCAGCTCGATGTTCCCCCGGGGACCGGGGAGGCCGGAGTGCTCGTCGAGGTAGACGGGCCACGCCGTCCGCTCGAGACCGGTCAGGTCGTCGCGGTAGTGGGATACCCCAGGCATGTCTCGACCCTACGTGCGGCGGAGGCCGGTGGTCAGGGGCGAAGGTTCCAGGTCGGCGGGTCGGCATAGAGTCACCCCCGATGGACAGTCAGGACCGGTACGACGAGGCCGCCCGCGAGCGCCTCGTCGAGGAGCCGCCCAAGCGCGTGGACGCGCCGGTGCGCACGCCGTTCGAGCGCGACCGCGCCCGGCTCGTGCACGCCGCCGCCTCGCGGCGGCTGGCCGCGAAGACGCAGGTCGTGGGGCCGCAGTCCGACGACTTCACGCGCAACCGCCTGACCCACAGCCTCGAGGTCGCCCAGGTCGCCCGCGACCTCTCGCGCGCGCTCGGCAGCCTGCCCGACATCGCCGAGACCGCGGCGCTCGCGCACGACCTCGGCCACCCGCCGTTCGGCCACAACGGCGAGCGCGTGCTCGCCGAGCTGGGCCAGGGCTGCGGCGGCTTCGAGGGGAACGCCCAGACGCTGCGGCTGCTCACCCGGCTGGAGGCCAAGACGTTCTCGCCGGCGGGGGAGTCGGTCGGGCTCAACCTGACCCGCGCCACGCTCGACGCCTGCACGAAGTACCCGTGGCCGCTCGCCGACGCCGAGGAGCCGCGCGGCGTCCACGCCGACGGGTCGCCACGGTTCGTGCTGAAGTTCGGCGTCTACGACGACGACCGCCCGGTCTTCGACTGGATGCGGCGCGGTGCCGTCGGCACCCGCCAGTGCCTCGAGGCGCAGGTGATGGACCTCGCCGACGACGTCGCCTACTCCGTGCACGACATCGAGGACGGCATCGTCGCCGAGCGGGTCGAGCTCGCGAAGTTCGACGAGGCCGCGGTCTGGGAGACGGTCCGCGACTGGTACCTCCCCGACGCCGACGACGACCTGCTCGACCAGACGCTCGCCGGGCTGCGCGGCATCGGCAGCTGGCCGACCTCGCCGTACGACGGCAGCCGGCGCTCGCTCGCCGCCCTCAAGAACCTCACCAGCGACCTGATCGGCCGCTTCTGCGGGGCCGTCCAGCACGCCACCTTCGCCGCCAGCGACGGCCCGTTCGTGCGCTACGCCGCCGACCTCGTCGTCCCCGAGCAGACCCGCCTCGAGATGGCGGTCCTCAAGGGCATCGCCGCCCACTACGTCATGCGCGCCGACGACCGGGTCGCCGCGATGGTGCGACAGCGCGAGCTGCTCGCCGAGCTGGTCGCCGTCCTCGCCCACCGCGGCCCGGACGCGCTCGAGCGCCCGTTCGCCGACGACTGGGCCGCGGCTCCCGACGACGCTGCCCGGCTGAGGGTCGTCATCGACCAGGTCGCCTCGCTCACCGACGCCAGCGCGCTCGCCTGGCACACCGCTCTCCGCACGTAGCCCCGAGGTGGTTTCGAGGCTCAGGCGCAGGGCGCCTTCGCACCTCGACCACCGACACGGGGGGTGAGGTGCGGGGAGCGCCAGCGACGAGCCTCGAAACCACCGGAGCGGCCACGTAGGCTCGACCACCGTGACCGACCGACTCGTCTGGCTGCCGTTCTCACCCGACCTCCTCGGCGATCCGCCGGCCGGGCTGAGGTACGAGGTGGTCGACCCGACCGAGGCGATCCCGGCCAGCGTCGCCGACGTCCGGTTCTACGTGCCTCCGTACCAGGTGGGCACCCGCGTGGCGGAGGTGCTGCCGCGGATGACCAGTCTGGAGGTCGTGCAGACGCTGACCGCCGGCGTCGACAACGTGCGCGCGGCGATCCCCGAGGGCGTGACGCTCTGCAACGGGCGCGGCATCCACGACACGTCCACCGCCGAGCTCGCGCTGACGCTGATCCTGGCCAGCCTGCGCGGGATCCCCGACTTCGTGCGCGCCCAGGGCCGGCACGAGTGGGCGACCGGGTGGCGGCCCGCGCTGGCGGACAAGCGGGTGCTGCTGGTGGGGTACGGCGCGATCGGCGAGGCCATTGAGGCCCGGCTGCTGCCGTTCGAGACCGAGGTCGTCCGGGTCGCCCGCACGAAGCGCGACGGCGTGCACGGCATCGACGAGCTGCCGGGACTACTGCCCGACGCCGACGTCGTCGTCCTGATCGTCCCGCTGACCGACGAGACCCGGGGCCTGGTCGACGCCGGCTTCCTGGAGGCGATGAAGGACGGTGCACTGCTGGTCAACGTCGCCCGCGGCGGGGTCGTCGACACCCCGGCCCTGATCGAGGCCCTGGACCGCGAGAAGGTCCGTGCTGCCGTCGACGTCACCGACGTCGAGCCGCTTCCCGAGGACCACCCGCTCTGGGACGCCCCGGGCCTGCTGATCTCGCCCCACGTCGGCGGCGCGAGCAGCGCGATGTGGCCTCGTGCGTACCGCCTGGTCCGCGACCAGCTGCACCGCTACGCAGCCGGAGAGGACCTTGTGAACATCATGTCCGGCGACTACTAGGCCGCCCGTAGACTCCGCCTCGTGGCAGGCCGGATTCGCGAGGAAGACATCGCCGAGGTGCGCGAGAAAGCTCGCATCGACGAGGTCGTCTCGCAGTACGTCACGCTGAAGAACGCCGGCGGCGGCTCCCAGAAGGGCCTCTGCCCGTTCCACGACGAGAAGTCGCCGTCCTTCAACGTGAACCCCACACGCGGGTTTTTCCATTGTTTCGGCTGCAACGAAAGTGGCGACGTCATCTCGTTCCTGATGAAGATCGACGGCCTCACCTTCGGTGAGACCGTCGAGCGCCTGGCCGACAAGTACGGCGTGCAGCTGCGGCGCGAGGAGGGCGGCGTCCAGGAGGAGCGTCCGAAGGGGCCGCCGCGCGGACGGCTGATCGAGGCCAACAAGGTCGCCCAGGAGTACTACGCCGAGCAGCTCGCGAGCGCCGACGCGCTCGTGGCCCGCCAGTTCCTCTCCGAGCGCGGCTTCGACCAGGCCGCGGCGGCGACGTTCGGCATCGGCTTCGCCCCGCGTGAGGGGGAGGCGCTCTTCAAGCACCTGCGCGGCCGCGGCTTCACCCAGGAGGAGACCGTCGAGGCCGGCCTGGTGGCGATCGGGCGCTCGGCGTACGACCGCTTCCGCGGCCGTCTGCTCTGGCCGATCCGCGACGCCCCCGGCGACACCATCGGCTTCGGGGCGCGCCGGATCTTCGACGACGACAAGATCGAGGCGAAGTACCTCAACACCCCCGAGACCCGGATCTACAAGAAGAGCCAGGTGCTCTACGGCCTCGACCTGGCCCGGCGCGACATCGCGAAGTCGTCGCAGGCGGTCATCGTCGAGGGCTACACCGACGTGATGGCCTGCCACCTGGCCGGCGTCGGCACCGCGGTCGCGACCTGCGGCACCGCGTTCGGCGACGAGCACTCCAAGGTGCTGCGCCGCTTCCTCAACGACCACGAGGAGTTCCGGGGCGAGGTGATCTTCACCTTCGACGGCGACTCGGCCGGCCAGAAGGCCGCGCTGCGCGCGTTCGGTGGCGACCAGAACTTCGTGTCCCAGACCTACGTCGCGGTCGAGCCCGACGGCCTCGACCCGTGCGACGTGCGGGTCAAGAAGGGCGACGCCGCCGTGCGCGAGCTGGTCGCCCGCCGGGTGCCGCTCTACCGCTTCGTGCTCACGAACGTGGTCGGCAAGTACGACCTCGACCGGGCCGACGGGCGGGTCGACGCCCTGCGCGAGAGCGCGCGGCTGGTCTCGAGCATCCGGGACAGGTCGAAGGTCGACGCGTTCGCCCGCGAGATCGCCGGAATGATCGGCATCGACGTCGACGAGGCGCGCTCCGAGGTACGGCGTGCCGCCAACCGCCGCCCGGCCCAGGAGAGCCGCACCCCGGCCCCCGACGTGACACCGCCGCCGCGGTCCGCCGTACCCGACCTGCGCGACCCGCGCTTCTCCCTCGAGCGCGAGACGCTCAAGCTCGTCGTCCAGCACCCGATGACGATCGGCCGCTCCACCTCGGAGATCGGCGCCAACGACTTCACCCACCCGACCTACCGCGGGGTCTGGGAGCTGGTCGCTGCCGCGGGAGGACCGGGTGCCGGCGCCGGCGACCCGGGCTGGGTGACCCGCCTGCGCGACGCCGCGACCGAGCCCGCGGTCTCGGCGGCGGTCAGCGAGCTCGCGGTCGAGCCGTTGAAGAAGGAGCCGGACGCCGCGTACGTCGCCCAGCACGTGCTGCGGCTGCTGGAACGCACGACCGGTCGTCGGATCGACGCCCTCAAGTCCAAGCTGCAACGGACCAACCCGGTCGAGCACGTCGAGGAGTTCAACAAGATGTTCGGCGAGCTGGCCGCCCTCGAGGCGCACCGCCGCAACCTGCGCGACCGGTTGGCGGGGCCGGCCGAGTGACGATCTTCAAGAGGGATCGCTCGCCGATCCGCACGGAGCGGGGGGAGCGGCTGCTCGCGACCGCCGAGTCCGACGGCGTCCACCTCGGCGGCACCCGCGACGCCCTGTACGTCGTGCGGCCGATCGCCGGCGGCGCGTTCGAGCTGGTCGACACCACCCGGATCCCGTGGGAGGAGGTCGAGGCCGCCGACTGGGACCTCGAGACCTCCACGCTGCGGGTCACCGAGGTCGGCACCTGGGGCGAGGCCCGTCCGGAGCACACGTTCGTCATCGAGGAGCCCGGCCGGCTGCTCGAGCTGGTCCGCGAGCGGGTCACCGCGAGCGTCGTCCTCCAGCGCCACGTCGCCGTCAACGGTCGCCGCGGCGTCCGCGTGATCGCCCGCCGGGCCCCGCGCGGCGACCGCCCGGTGGTCTGGCTCTACGAGTACGACGAGGGCGTCGACCCGGCCGACCCGGCGGTCCGGGTGGCCGCCGAGGAGGCGCTGGCAGCCGCCCAGGCCGACGTCGGCCTGCTCTGAGGCCCGAACTACCGCCTGGCTTCGAGCCTCCTCAACCGAGGCGGTTGACGCTCGTCCCTCGCAGGCTCGGTCCGAACTACCGCCTGGTTTCGAGACGACTCGCTGCGTCCCGCGCTGGCGCGCAGGCCCCAGCCGAGCCTCCTCAACCGAGGCGGTTGACGCTCGTCCCTCGCAGGCTCGGTCCGAACTACCGCCTCGATTTTTCACTGCCGGAGGTGGTTGCTAATCTGTGCGGGCTGCACCGATCCCCTGTAGCTCAACTGGCAGAGCATTCGACTGTTAATCGGAGGGTTGTTGGTTCGAGTCCAACCGGGGGAGCCAGCACCGAAGGGCCCGTCTCATTGCGAGGCGGGCCTTTCGCATTTCTCCGCGAGCTAGCCGCCCCAGCCCATCGGGAAGACCTCGAAGGGCGCCGCGAACGCCGTGCCGAGCCGCTGGCCCGTCTGGCGAGCCATCCCCTCGAGGAACTCGCGGGCGTCGAAGTTCTCCCAGCCCAGGCCGTCGATGTAGGCGCGGTGGGCCTCCAGCGAGGCGACCCCCACGTCGAAGGTGTCGGTCGTGTCGACGGCGTGGGTCGAGTCCGGAGACCCGCACGCCCACACCTCCCGCACCCCGCCCCACGGCTCGAGCCCGTCGACCAGCTGGTCGTGGAACACCCAACGGTTGGCGGCGTCACGGACCGCGTCGACGACGGCCCGGCCGGTCGCGATGTGGTCGGCCTGGTTGAGGTTCCGCCCGCCCCACGTGTCCCGGAAGTTGCCCGTGATGACGATCTCGGGCTGGTGGCGCCGGACGACGCGGGCGATCTCGCGCCGCAGCGGCACGCCGTACTCCAGGATGCCGTCGGCCAGGCCCAGGAAGACGACCTCCGGCACGCCCACGATCGCGGCCGACGCGACCTGCTCGGCCTCCCGCACCCGGCGACACTCCTCGGGGTCGAGTCCGTCGATGCCGGCCTCGCCGCTGGTCACCATGCAGTAGGTGACATCCCTGCCCTGACCGGTCCAGCGGGCGATCGCGGCGGCTGCGCCGAACTCCAGGTCGTCGGGGTGGGCGATCACGCACAGCGCGCGCTGCCAGTCCTCGGGCAGCGGCTCCAGTCGTTCGATCTCCACGTCTGCCTCCTGCTCCGAGCATGGCAGGCTGGCTCGATGAGCGTGAAGCGGTACGCCGACATCGCGCTGCGACTGCCCTCGACGAGCGACCGGTGGTCGGGTGGGGTGTTCAGGTCCGAGCTGCGGTCCTGGATCGCGGGGGCCGTGGGGGAGCCGACCTCGCTGGAGCCGGTGAAGGTCCGGCCCTGGGCGACGATCTGGCGGGTCGAGACCGAGCACGGCGTCTTCTTCGCCAAGCAGAACTGCTCGACGCAGTCCTACGAGGCCTCGCTGCTGGTGGCCCTCAACGACCTCGCCGCGCGCCACGTCGTCCCGCTCACGGCGGTGGAGCCGGGCCTCGGCCTGCT
>JAOPXG010000413.1 GCA_025965275.1 Nocardioides sp. | reverse complement strand
GGAAGATCCACATGATCGCCAGCATCACCAGGAACGCCAGCAGGAAGCCGACCACCGGCGAGGCCACCATCGGGATGACGACCTTGTCGTCGATGGTGCTCCAGTGCACGACCGCGCCGGCCGTGAGGGCCGCGCCGACGAAATTCATGACCGCGGCCAGGATCAGCGCGATGCGGGGGGTCAGTGCCCGGGTGGAGATCGACGTGGCGATGGCGTTCTCCGCGTCGTGGAAGCCGTTGGTGTAGTCGAAGCTGAGGGCGACGACGACGACCGCGATGACAATCGCGAGGTCCACGCTCAGGACTCCTTGACGGCGATCTGCTCCACGATGTTGGCGACCTTCTCGAAGGCGTCGATGGCGCCCTCGAGCGACTCGACGATGTCCTTGAGCTTGAGCACCTCCATCGCCTTGAATTCGCCGCTGAACAGGTTGGCGAGCGTACGTCGATGGTTCTTGTCGCCGGCGTTCTCGAGCCGGTTGATCTCGATCCAGTACTCCTCGAGCGACTGCATCGAGCGGAGGTTCGGCATCGCCGCGGCGGTGATCTCCGCGCAGCGCTGGAGCACCTCGACCTGGTCGGACAGCTCGGGCGGGAGCACCTTCACCTCGTAGAGCAGGATCAGGTCGACCACCTCGTCCATCATGTCCATGACGTCGTCGAGGCTGCTGGCGAGCGAGTAGATGTCCTCGCGGTCGAACGGCGTCACGAACGTGGTGTTCACCCGCCGGACGATGGCGTGCGTCGTCTCGTCAGCCTGGTGCTCGGCCTCGCGCATGCGCCGCGCCACCTCTTCGTGGTCGGCGGCGTCGGCGAGCATCTCCGCGAGGAGCTCGGCGCATCCCACGAGGTGCTGTGCGGCCTCGGTGAAGAGGTCGTAGAAGGTGGTGTCGGTCGGGCGGAACTTCAAACCCACGGGAAACTCCTGGAGAGGAGGAAGAGAACGGCCAACATGCTAGGGGGTCGGCGCGCTCGAGACGCAAGTCAGGGTGTGTTCCGCCGCCTGCGCTGTCCCTCGATGAGGGCCTCCTGGAGGTGGGTGCTGCCCTCGTTGCGGGTCCAGTCGCCGTCGCTGCCGAGCACCCAGGCACTGGTGTCGGGGTCGAAGGCCAGGTCCAGCAGCTGGGCGATCGCCTCGACGTTCTCCTGGCCGGGCAGCCGCACGAGCACCTCGACGCGCCGGTCGAGGTTGCGGTGCATCATGTCGGCGGACCCGATCCAGACGTCCGGCTCGCCGCCGTTCTGGAACCAGAACACCCGGCTGTGCTCGAGGAAACGGCCGAGGATCGAGCGCACCTCGATCGTCTCGGAGAGTCCCGGCACGCCCGGCCGCAGCGAACAGATGCCCCGCACCAGCATCTGGATGGGCACGCCGGCCTGCGACGCGAGGTACAGCGCGTCGATCACGCCCTCGTCGACCACCGAGTTGGCCTTGATCCGGATCCGCGCGGACCGTCCCTCGCGCAGATGGGCGATCTCACGGTGGATCTGCTCGACCAGACCAGTGCGCACCGAGTCGGGCGCGACCAGCAGCTCGTTGTACTGCGCGTTGCGGGAGTAGCCGCTCAGGTTGTTGAACAGGTGGGCGACGTCCTCGCCGATGATCTCGTCGGTGGTGATCAGGCCGAGGTCCTCGTACATCCGGGCCGTCTTGCCGTTGTAGTTGCCGGTGCCGATGTGGGTGTAGCGGCGGATCCCGTCGGGCTCGTCGCGGACCACCATGGAGAGCTTGCAGTGGGTCTTGAGGCCGACCAGCCCGTAGACGACGTGGCAGCCCGCCTGCTCCAGCTTGCGGGCCCAGCGGATGTTGGCCTCCTCGTCGAAGCGGGCCTTGAGCTCGACGATCACCAGCACCTGCTTGCCGGCCTCGGCCGCGTCGACGAGCGCGTCGATGATGGGGGAGTCGCCGGAGGTGCGGTAGAGCGTCTGCTTGATCGCCAGCACGTGCGGGTCGGCGGCGGCCTGCTCGATGAAGCGCTGCACGCTGGTGGCGAAGGAGTCGTACGGGTGGTGCAGGAGCACGTCGTTGCGCCGCGCCGCCTTGAAGACGTCGACCGGCGAGGCCGACTCGACCTCGGCCAGCCGGTGGTGGGTCGTCGGCACGAACGCGGGGTACTTCAGCTCCTGGCGGGGCAGGTCCGCGATGTCGTGCAGGCCGCGCAGGTCGAGCGGCCCGCGCAGCTTGAACACCTCCGCGTCGGAGACGCCGAGCTCGGAGACGAGCAGCTCCAGCACCTGGGGCGCGATCGACTCCTCGACCTCGAGCCGCACCGGTGGGCCGAAGCGGCGGCGCAGCAGCTCCTTCTCGAGCGCGGCGAGGAGGTTCTCGGCGTCGTCCTCCTCGACCTCGAGGTCCTCGTTGCGGGTGACCCGGAAGGTGTGGACCTCGAGGACGTCCATGCCCGGGAAGAGCCGCTTGAGGTGCTCGCCGATGACGTCCTCGAGCGGCACGAAGCGCTGGTTGCCGACCGGCACGAAGCGCGCGAAGATCGGCGGCACCTTCACCCGGGCGAAGTGCTCCTTGCCGGTCTTCGGGTTGCGGATCAGCACGGCGAGGTTGAGCGACAGCCCGGAGATGTACGGGAACGGGTGGGCCGGGTCGACGGCCAGCGGCGTCAGCACCGGGAAGACCCGGTCGCGGAAGAGCCGCTTGCAGATCTTCTGCTCCTCGCGGTTCAGGTCGTCCCACCGGACCAGCTCGATCCCCACGTCCGAGAGCGCCGGCACGATCTCGTCGCGGAAGAGCCGCGCCTGGCGCTCGGCGAGATCGCGGGTGGTCGACCAGATCAGCTCCAGCACCTCGGTGGGCATCAGCCCCGACGCGGACGGTACGGCGAGCCCGGCGGCGATCCGGCGCTTGAGGCCGGCCACCCGGACCATGAAGAACTCGTCGAGGTTGCTGGTGAAGATCGCCAGGAAGCGGGTCCGCTCCAGCAGCGGCAGCTGCGGGTCCTCGGCGAGCTCCAGCACCCGCTGGTTGAAGTGCAGCCAGGACAGCTCGCGGTCGAGGAAGCGGTCGTCGTACTTCTCGACGGCGGCGAGCGCCTCGTGGTCGGGCTGGTAGGGCGGCTCGACCTCGAACGACTCCTCGGGCACGCCCTCACCGTGGCTGGACGGCAGGCTGTCGAGACTCATGGGGCCAGTCTGGCACCGTTCGGTGAACGGTAGGTTGCGCTCGTGACCATCTCGGAACGCGTCAAGACCTGGGGCCTGCGGGGTGCGCTGGCCCTTCCCGAGCGCGCCCAGCGCCTGATCGGGGGACCGCCGGTCGTGCGCGACGGGCAGACCCTGGCGACCGACACCCAGCTGATGCTGCGCATGCAGCGGCTGGCCCGGGAGCCCGGCGCCGAGACGCTGCCGATCCCGGACGGTCGCCGCGCGATCCTCCGCCACTCGGCGATGACCGCCGGCACGCAGCCCGTCGGCGGGGTCGGCGCGCTCACGGTCGCGGGCCGGCCGGCACGCCTCTACGCGCCGAGTCCGGTGGTTGAGGAAGGACGAAGTCCTGTCTCGAAACCCCCGCAGTCAACGCATAGACCGCTCCTGCTCTTCTTCCACGGCGGCGGCTTCATGTACGGCGACCTCGACTCCCACGACGCCACGTGCCGGTTCCTGGCCGAGCGCGCCGGTGTGCAGGTGCTGGCGATCGACTACCGGCTCGGGCCCGAGGAGCCGTTCCCGGCGGCGTACGACGACGCCCTCGCGGCGCACCGCTGGGTGGTCGACCACGCCGACGAGCTGGGCGCGGACCCCGCCCGGATCGCGGTCGGCGGCGACTCGGCCGGTGGCAACCTGGCCGCGGTCGTCGCGATCGAGGCGGCCCGCGCCGGGCTGCCACTCGCGTTCCAGCTCCTCATCTATCCGGCGACGGACGCGGTGCGCGACACCGAGAGCGCCGCGATGTTCGCCGAGGGCTTCTACCTGACCAAGGCGTTCATGGACCTCGCCAACGCGAGCTACATCGGGGCCACCGACCCGCGCGACCCGCGGGTCTCCCCGGCGTACGCCGACCTGCCCGCCGGGCTCGCTCCGGCGTACGTCGCCACCGCCGGCTTCGACCCGCTCCGCGACGAGGGCGAGGCCTACGCCCGCAAGCTCGCCGACGCCGGCGTCGAGGTCGAGCTGCGGCGCTTCCCGGACCAGATCCACGGGTTCTTCAACGTGGTCGGCGTCGGTCGCACCAGCCGGGCCGCGATCGCCGAGATCGCCGTGAAGCTCAAGGCCGCGCTGGCCTGAGATACCCCATGTGGGGCATGCGGCCGAGCGCCGGATGCGATGGTGTCCTCCCCATGAGGCAACGGATGGGGTGGTTGTTCCGGGCGCGGAGGCCCGAACGCGCCGTCCCCACGCTCGAGGAGCTCATCGAGGCGTTCGGCAACCCCCGCAGTGCACGACGACTCGAGCGCCGGACCGCCCGGTACGCGGCGCGGTGAGCGAGCGCCTGCGGGCTCACCGGCGGAACAGGCCGCCCTTCTTGCTCTGCAGCTCCAGCAGCTCGGCCCGGGTCCTCTCGAGCTCGACCGCCAGGTCGCGGGCCTTCTCCTCGGCCTCGACCCGCTCGCGCATGGCCTCCTCGGCGATCTCGGCCTGACGGCGCACCGACGCCTCGACCGCGCTGCGGTCGGCGGCGCGCCGGGAGGCAGCCTCCTCGGCCTCGCCGCGCAGGCGGGCCTGCTCGGCCGCCTCACGCTCGGCGGACTCCCGCGCCTCGATCGCGGCGCGCAGCTCGGCGGCCTGCTGGGCCGCCGCCGCGGCGGACTCCTCCAGGACCTCGCGGAGCCGGTCCTCGGCGGCCTGTCGGTCGGCCGCGGCCTGGCGGGCGAGCTCGGCGTGGGCGTGGGCGTCGTCCTCGGCGGTCCGGTACGCGGCGGCTGACT
>JAOPXG010000405.1 GCA_025965275.1 Nocardioides sp. | reverse complement strand
GCTCGACTTCGTGGCCCGCTTCCAGCGGCTCCTCCCCGGGCGCGTACGCCGGATCGAGTCGGCGATGCTCGGCGACGACCACAAGGAGGTCATGGACGCCGTTCTCAGCCTCCGCACCTCTTCCTGCACGCTCGGCGCCGAGGAGCTCTGCGCGGTGAGCACCCGCATCGAGGAGCGTCTCCGCGCCTCCGACCTCGCCGGTGCGAGGGTCGCGGCCCAGGGGCTCGCCGATGCCGAGCACCGCGCCGACGACGCGTTCGCGGCCTTCTTGTCCGACTGAGCCTGTCCGGCTGAGCTAGACGGGAAGCTCCATCCGGTAGCCCACCCCGCGCACGGTGCGGATGAACCGCACCTCGCCCCGCGTCTCCCCGAGCTTGCGGCGCAGGTTGCCGATGTGGACCTCGACCAGGTGCGTGTCGGAGGCCCACTCCGTGCCCCAGACCGAGCGCAGCAGCGCCTCGCGGGTCCAGACCCGCGCCGGCGTGCGCATCAGCTCGGTGAGCAGGTCGAACTCGGTGCGGGTCAGCACCAGCTCGTCGTCGTCGCGAAAGGCGCGCCGGCCGTCGACGTCGACCCGCAGCGCGCCGTGCACCAGCACCTCGTTGTCGTCGTCGACGACGGAGGCGGGCGCCGTCCCGTTGCTCGACGGCACGCCGGTGCGCGGCCGGCGGAACATCGCGTTGACCCGGGCCTTGAGCTCGCGGGCGCTGAACGGCTTCGCGATGAAGTCGTCGGCGCCGGTCTCGAGTCCCAGGAGCCGGTCGATCTCGTCGTCGCGGGCGGTGATCATCACGACGTAGGCATCGCTGATCTCGCGGATCCGGCGACAGGCCTCGATGCCGTCGATGCCGGGCAGCCCGAGGTCGAGCGTGACCAGGTCGGGCTGGTGCTCGCGGACGGCTTCGACACCCGCCAGACCGGAGTCCACGGCGACGACGTCAAAGCCTTGTTGCGCCAGTGTGAACTCGATCAGCGCCCGAATGTCCTCGTCGTCCTCGACGACCACGGCGCGACGGTCGTTGCTAACGCGAGTCCCCATGACGCGATCATGTCATTTCTTGAAGGTTTCTTGAGTTGCACTCGCGACCCGCTTGAGCCCCGCCCCGGAGACTGGAGTCCACAGCCACCCCCACGCCCCGAGTCCGGAGACCCCTTGACGCCCTGGTTCGACCACTGCCGTCGGGCAGCCTCGGTCCTCCTGGTCGTGCTCTGTCTCCTGGTGGTCCCGGCCGTGGCGTACGCGCAGTTCACCTCCTCGAAGCCCTCCACGCTGAGCGTCGGGACGGACACGCTGGAGACCCCGACCGCGATCACGGGTTCCTACAGCTGCTCGGTGTTCGGCAGCACCGAGTACATGTCGGTCACGATCTCCACGTTCACCGACCTGGGCCCGACGGGCTCGACGTACGGCTTCGGCCTGGCCATCGGCAGCACGGTCAAGGACTCGGTGTCCTCGACCGTCAAGCGGCAGACGCTCACCGGGTCCCGGTCGTACGACGGCCTGGCGACGACGTGGACGATCGGCATCCAGGGCTTCCTCAAGGGCTGGTCCAGCGCGATCGGCACGAAGAGCATCACCTGCCCGTCCAGGACCAACCAGAGCGGGACGTTCTAGACCGGTCGACCCGGTCGCTGGCTGTGACGACCGCGAAACAATCCCGACACGTGGCGCGTCTACGTTCACGACTGTCAGCCGCGGGGAGCGGCGTACGTCGTGAGGGAGCACCGAGCACATGAGCGCGAACAAGGTACGTCTCCAGGCCATCACGGACGTCGAGGCCTACGTGCCGCCGGCCGTGAGCTTCGACCCGGGCGAGGAGCCCGGCGAGATCTTCGGCCAGAACGTCTTCAGCCTCAGCGTGATGGCCAAGCGGCTGCCGAAGTCGGTCTACAAGTCCGTGCTCGCGACCATCGAGAAGTCCGCGCCCCTCGACCCGCTGGTCGCCGACGCCGTGGCCTCGGCGATGAAGGACTGGGCCCTGGAGAAGGGTGCGACCCACTACGCCCACGTCTTCTACCCGCTGACCGGCCTGACCGCGGAGAAGCACGACAGCTTCCTCGACCCGGTCGGCGACGGCACCGCGTTCGCGTCGTTCTCGGGCAAGACGCTCGTCCAGGGCGAGCCCGACGCGTCGTCGTTCCCGAACGGCGGCCTGCGCAACACGTTCGAGGCTCGCGGCTACACCGGCTGGGACGTGATGAGCCCGGCGTACGTCCTGGAGAACCCGAACGGCAACACGCTCTGCATCCCCACCGTCTTCATCTCGATGACGGGGGAGGCGCTCGACCACAAGACGCCGGTCCTGCGCTCGCAGCAGGCGATGGCCGTGCACGCCGAGCGGGTGCTGCGGCTGTTCGGGCACGAGCCCGAGCGCGTCGTGTCGTACTGCGGCCCCGAGCAGGAGTATTTCCTGGTCGACAGCCACTTCTACCTGGCGCGCCCCGACCTGCTGAACGCCGGCCGCACGCTCTTCGGCGCGAAGCCGCCGAAGGGCCAGGAGTTCGACGACCACTACTTCGGAGCGATCCCGGAGCGGGTGCTCGGCTTCATGATGGACACCGAGCGGGAGCTCTTCAAGCTCGGCATCCCGGCCAAGACCCGCCACAACGAGGTGGCCCCGGGCCAGTTCGAGATCGCCCCCATGTTCGAGCGCGCCAACGTCGCCTCCGACCACCAGCAGCTGCTGATGACGACCTTCAAGGCGATCGCCAAGAAGCACGGCATGGAGTGCCTCTTCCACGAGAAGCCGTTCGACGGGGTCAACGGCTCCGGCAAGCACGTGAACTTCTCGATCGGCAACGACGCGCAGGGCAACCTGCTGCTGCCGGGGGACACCCCGCACGAGAACGCCCAGTTCCTCGTCTTCTGCGGCGCCGTCATCCGGGCCGTCCACAAGTACGGCGGCCTGCTGCGCGCCTCGGTCGCGTCGGCGTCGAACGACCACCGCCTCGGCGCCAACGAGGCCCCGCCGGCGATCATCTCGATCTTCCTGGGCGACCAGCTCGCCGACGTCTTCGACCAGATCGCCAAGGGCGGGGCCACCCGGTCGAAGGAGAAGGGCACGCTGATCATCGGCGTCGACACCCTCCCCGACCTGAGCAAGGACCCGGGCGACCGCAACCGCACCAGCCCGTTCGCCTTCACCGGCAACCGCTTCGAGTTCCGCGCGCCGGGCTCGCTGCAGACCGTGGCCGCGCCGATGGTCGTGATCAACGCGATCATGGCCGAGGCGCTCGACCACTGCGCCACCGTGCTCGAGACCGCGGTCGCCGAGGGCACCGACTTCGACGAGGCCGTCCAGTCGCTGCTCGCGACGATCGTCGCCGATCACGGCGCCGTGATCTTCAACGGCAACGGCTACTCCGACGAGTGGCAGGTCGAGGCCGAGCAGCGCGGTCTCAAGAACCTCCGCACGACGATCGACGCGCTGCCCGAGCTGATCTCCGACGACGCCCTGGAGCTGTTCTCGACGTACTCCGTCTTCAGCGAGCGCGAGATGCACAGCCGCTACGAGGTCGGCCTGGAGCAGTACATCCTCAGCGTCGGGGTCGAGGCCAACCTGACCCTCGAGATGGGCACGACGATCATCCTGCCGAGCGCGGTCCGCTACCAGACCGAGCTCGCGTCGAACGTCGCCACCCTCAAGGCGGCCGGGGTCGACGCGGACCTGTCCCTGCTCGAGTCGGTCTCCGGCCCGATCGGGGAGCTCAAGGCCGGTCTCGCCGAGCTCGGCGACGCGCTCGCCAAGGAGCACGACCACGACCCGATGGTCGCGGCGACGTACGTCCGCGACACGGTCCTCCCGGCGATGGCCGCGGTGCGCGCGGCCGCCGACACGCTCGAGGGCCTGGTGGCCGACGACCTGTGGTCGCTGCCGACCTACCAGGAGATGCTCTACATCCTCTGACTCCCGGGGCCTCCGGGGCCGTTATCGTTCCGTGACCTCACGGTGACCGTCCCGTGTCCTGGGGCCACGGACGCCGTCAGCTGGCGAAGAGGCGCTTGCCGGTCACCAGGCGTGGCTCGATCACGACGTACAGGGCGTGCGCGCCCGACGGCCACGTCTCCGGCCCCGACCAGGCCCGCGGCAGCCGGGTCGTGTCGAACACGACGTGCGCCGTGCCCCGGGCCAGGACGCTCCAGCCCGACCGGGTGAATTCGTCGACCTCATCGATCTGGAAGGCCACGGGTTGGTCGTCGACCTCGGTCGCGAACGACGAGTGGGCCGTCGTCCGGAACCAGATCTCGTCGTCGACCACCACGTAGTTGATCGGCAGCACGGTCGGCCCCGCCGGCCCGGTCCACGCGACCCGGCCGACCGACCGCTCGGCGAGGAGCTGCGTGCACTCGTCCAGGGGCAGGTCGACGAGCTTCCCGCTCGCCCACCGCGGTGTCTCGGTGATGTCCATGGCCACGCCTCTCTTCCTCCCGATGTCACTCGATCGTCCGATGGAGGACACCGTGGTCGACAGGTGCGTCGGTCCGTCGGCGGCGGGACCAATGTCCCACCGGATCCAATCCGGATCCCGGGTGGTGGCGAACCACCCCGCGACAGAGCACCACGACGCCAATCAGTAGGGAGCGCCACATGCGCACCATCTCGAACCCCAAGAAGACGCTCGCAGCGCTGGCCACCGTGGCCCTGCTCGCCGGTCCGCTCGCCGCCTGCGGCTCGTCCGACTCGGAGGGGTCTTCCTCCTCCAGCTCCGCCTCGGCCCCGAAGCCGGTCGCGGCCATCGACGCCCTGCAGGGTGAGAGCACCGCGATCGCCCTGGACAAGGGCTTCACCGACGCGCTCACCGCGCTCAAGCTCACCCCGGGTGTCGTGGGCACCGCGAAGCTCGAGGACGGCTCGCTGATCTTCCCGATCACCGGCGGCAACGTCACCGTCTTCACGCCCGGCGAGGTCTCGCCGTACGTCATCGGCCAGATCCAGCACGAGGGCTCCGGTCTCTCGCTGACCGCCGGTGGCACCACGGTCGAGCTGACCAACTTCAACGTCGACCCCGGCGTCTCGCGGGTCTACGGCGACGTGACCGTCAACGGCAAGGTCGCGGTCACCAACGCGTTCCTCTTCCAGCTCGACGGCCGCACGCTCCAGCCGCTGCAGACCGAGGGCAGCAACGCGATCCTCGAGGGCACCAAGGTCGAGATCTCGGCCGACGCCGCCCCGCTGCTGAACCAGACGTTCAAGACGGACGCCGTGAAGCCCGGCCTGCTGGTCGGCATCGCCAAGATCACGGTGAACACCACCTCCAAGTAACACCCAGCACCACGCGTCTCGATGCGGCCCAGGTCCCTGACCGGGGCCGCATCGACGCGTCCGGCGTACCAGACAGGAGCGAGGCCGTGCAGACCCACGTTGTCCACCTCCTCGCCGGTGCGTACGCGCTCGACTCCCTCGGCGACGACGAGATCCTGGAGTTCGAGAACCATCTGGAGACCTGCGGCGACTGCCGGACCGAGCTCGCGAGCATGCGCGAGGCGGTCGTCCTCCTGGCCGCCGCGGTGGAGCTCTCTCCTCCGGACGGCCTGCGGGGCCGCGTCGTGCGCGACGTCTCGGGGGTCCGTCCGCTCCCTCCACGCACCACCGACCAGACCGCTGCGCGCGTCCGTCGTCGCCGACGGACCGGCCCCGTCGCCCTCGCGGCCGCGGCCGCTTTGATCGCCGCGATCGGCGTCGGCGCCACGGTCGGTCGCGGGTCCGACGACCCGGCACCGGTCACGGCCTCGGCGCAGGTCATGCACGCCGCGGACCGCGCGCACACCACCGTCGAGTCCGACCGCGGCTGGGAGGCCACCGTCTGGCGCTCCGACTCCGTCGGCCAGGCGGTGATCGTGACCCACCACCTGCCGCCGGCGCCGGAGGGGCTGGTCTACCAGCTGTGGCTCGACCAGCCGGCCTCCGGGAGGGTCTCCGCAGGCACCATGTCGGCCGGCGGCGACCAGACCGTCGTCCTCGTGGGCGACGCCACCACCGCGAACGGCGCGGCCATCACCCTCGAGCCGACCGGCGGCTCCACCCGCCCGTCCAGCGACCCGATCGCGACGTTCGACTTCGGCCGCGGCGCCTGATCAGGCAGCCGCTCGGCATACTCGGTCCCATGGACCCGCGGGCAGTGCCGATCGACGCCTTCGAGGCGATGGTCGTCGACGCCCTCGACTCCCTGCCCGACTGGGTGCTGCCGGTCGTCAGCGAGATCGCGGTGCTGGTCGAGGACGAGCAGGCCGAGTCCGAGCGTCGCCCCGGAGTCCTGCTGCTGGGCCTCTACCGCGGCGTCCCGCGCACCTCGCACTACGGGCGGGCACCCGGCACGCTGCCGGACACGATCACGCTCTACCGGATCCCGATCGTCGAGGTCTGCGCGCGGCTCGAGGACGTGCCCGCCCGGGTGCGCACCGTGCTGGTGCACGAGGTCGGGCACGCCATGGGCATGTCCGAGTCCGAGCTGCGGGAGCTCGGCTGGGCCTGAGGATCGGGCGACGCGCATGGGTTCGGCTCACGGGGTACTGCTGCTGGGTGAGCGAGCCCCCGATGGACCACGTCGTGCGCGTGCGCGGCGCGAGCGAGCACAACCTGCGCGACGTCGACGTCGACATCCCCCGGGACGCGATGGTCGTGTTCACCGGCGTCTCCGGGTCGGGCAAGTCGTCGCTCGCCTTCGGCACGCTGTACGCCGAGGCGCAGCGCCGCTACTTCGAGTCGGTCGCGCCGTACGCCCGCCGTCTGCTGCAGCAGGTCGGCGCGCCGCACGTGCAGGAGATCACCGGGCTGCCCCCGGCCGTGGCCCTCCAGCAGCGGCGCGGGGCACCCAGCTCGCGGTCGACGGTCGGGACGATCACGACGCTGTCGAACCTGCTCCGGATGCTCTACTCGCGGGCCGGCGACTACCCGCCCGGGGCCGAGCACCTGGCGGCCGAGGCGTTCTCGCCGAACACCGTCGCCGGCGCCTGCCCGCGGTGCCACGGACTCGGCGTCGTGCACGACGTCACCGAGGAGCTGCTGGTCCCCGACCCCACGCTGAGCATCCGCGACGGCGCGATCGCCGCGTGGCCCGGCGCCTGGCAGGGCGCCAACCTGCGCAGCATCGTCACCGGACTCGGGATCGACGTGGACACGCCGTGGCGCCGGCTGCGGAAGAAGGACCGTGACTGGCTGCTGTTCACCGACGAGCAGCCGTCGGTGCTGATCAAGCCCGAGCGGGACCGGGTCGACCACGGCTACCACGGCAAGTTCTGGAGCGCCCGCAAGCACGTCATGCACGTGCTCGCCGACTCCACGAGCGAGCGGATGCGCGAGCGGGCGCTGCGGTTCGTCCGCGATGCTCCCTGCCCCACCTGCCACGGCAGCGGGCTGCGCCCCGAGGCGCTGGCCGTGACGTTCGCGGGTCGGTCGATCGCCGAGGTCAACGCGCTGTCGCTCGTCGAGGTGGTCGCCCTCCTGCGGCCCAGCGCGGAGCAGCCCGAGGAGTCGCACGAGGTCGCGGTCCGGATCTGCGCCGACCTGGTCGCGCGCATCGACGTCCTCCTCGACCTCGGGCTCGGCTACCTCAGCCTCGGGCGCAGCTCGACGACCCTCTCGCCGGGCGAGGCCCAGCGGCTGCGGATCGCCACCCAGCTGCGCTCGGGACTGTTCGGGGTCGTCTACGTGCTGGACGAGCCCTCGGCCGGCCTGCACCCGGCCGACGCGGCACCGCTCCTCGACGTGCTGGACCGGCTGAAGGCGTCGGGCAACTCGCTCTTCGTCGTCGAGCACGACCTGGACGTCGTACGCCGTGCGGACTGGGTGGTCGACATCGGTCCCGGCGCGGGTGAGGGCGGCGGCCGGGTGCTCTACAGCGGACCGGTCGCCGGGCTGGAGGAGATCGAGGAGTCGGCCACCAGCGCCCACCTCTTCGGGCGGTCGCCCCGCTTCGAGCACGACCTCCGGACACCGCAGGGCTGGTTGTCGCTGCGCGGCGTCTCGCGGCACAACCTGGACGACGTGTCCGTCGACGTCCCGCTCTGCGTGCTGACCGCGGTGACCGGCGTGTCCGGCTCCGGCAAGTCGACGCTGGTCACGGGGGTGCTCGCCGAGGACCCGGCGGTGCACGAGTCGTTCGACCGCCTGGTCCTGGTCGACCAGCGGCCGATCGGCCGCACGCCGCGGTCGAACCTGGCGACGTACACCGGGATGTTCGACGCGGTGCGCAGGCTCTTCGCGGCGACGGACGAGGCCCGGGCGCGCGGGTACGGCGCGGGGCGGTTCTCGTTCAACGTGCCCGAGGGGCGCTGCGAGACCTGCCAGGGTGAGGGGTTCGTCTCGGTCGAGCTGCTCTTCCTGCCCGGGACCTATGCGCCCTGCTCGACGTGCCACGGAGCGAGGTACAACACCGAGACGCTCGAGGTCACCTACCGCGGGAAGGACATCGCGGAGGTGCTGGCGATGTCCGTCGACGATGCCGCCACGTTCCTCGCGGACGTCGCGCCCGCCTCGCGGAGCCTCGAGACGCTGCGCGACGTCGGCCTGGGCTACCTGCGACTCGGGCAGCCGGCGACGGAGCTGAGTGGCGGTGAGGCCCAGCGGATCAAGCTGGCCACCGAGCTGCAGCGTGCCCGTCGCGGACACGCGCTCTACCTGCTCGACGAGCCGACCACCGGGCTGCACCCGGCGGACGTCGCGTTGCTGCAGCGCCAGCTGCACCAGCTGGTCGACGCGGGCAACACGGTCGTCGTCGTCGAGCACGACCTCGACACGGTCCTCACCGCCGACTGGGTGATCGACCTGGGACCGGGGGGAGGCGGCGCGGGTGGGCGGGTGGTCGCCGCCGGCACCCCGGCCGAGGTCGCGGCGTCCTCCGGCAGCGTCACCGCGCCGTACCTCGCGCGGCGACTGGCCGGGGGCTGACGGGTCGGTCGGCATACTCGGTCCATGGGCCCGATGTCGGCGCTGGTGCGCACGGCCCACGTCGGTCCGGCGGTGGCGGTCGTCGTGCTCGCCCTGCTCCTGGCGGTGGCGGACGACCTGTCCCCGGGGCGCGTGGTGCTCGTCGGGCTCGCCGTCCTCGCCGGCCAGCTGTCCGTCGGCTGGTCCAACGACCTCGTCGACCAGGGCCGCGACCGAGCGGTCCACCGTCTCGACAAGCCCCTCGCCACCGGGGCGGTCGGCACCCGGACGGTCCGGGTCGCCTGCGCGCTGGCGGTGCTCGCGGTCGTGCCGCTCTCGCTGGCCTGCGGCTGGGCCGCGGGCATCGTCCACCTCCTGGCCGTCGCCTCCGCCTGGGTCTACAACATCCGGCTCAAGTCGACGGTCTGGTCCTGGCTCCCGTACGCCTTCTCCTTCGGCGCCCTCGTGGTGTTCGTCGGACTCGCCGGGGAGCCGGCCGAGCTGCCGCCCTGGTGGGTGGTCGTCGCGGCCGGGCTGCTCGGGGTCGGTGCCCACCTCGTCAACGTCCTCCCGGACCTCGCCGACGACGAGGCCACCGGAGTCCGTGGCCTCCCGCACCGGATCGGCGCGCGCCGGCTGCCGGCGGTGGCGACGACCGTCCTCGTGACCGGCTCCGTGGTGGTCGCGGTCGGGACCGGTCTCGCGAGTGTCGGGTCGCTGACGGCCCTGGGCGTCGTCGCGGTCCTGGCCGCCGTCGCTCTGGCCGGTCGGGGTCGGGCGCCGTTCGTGGCCGCGATCGGCATCGCCCTCGTCGACGTGGTGCTGCTGGTGACCTCGGCCTGAGCAGCGCGGGAGGTCAGAAGTCCTGGGGCTGGCTGAAGACGTGGTCCGGGTCGTACGTCGACCGGACCTGCGCGAGCCGGTCGGCGTTGGCCCCGAAGTAGGCCGTGCGGTAGTCGCGAATCGTCGGGTCCGCGTAGTTGACGTAGGCGTGGTTGCCCCAGTGGGGCAGCATCGCGGCGCGGAACCCGCGGACGTAGCGGTCGGCAGCGCCGGGCGTGCCCGGCGGGAAGGTCGCGGTGTACTGCACGGTGGCGAGCGCGTCCCGGTGCACGAACGCGGTGTCGCCCGGCGCGAGGTCGCGCACCCGGCCGCCGAGCGCGTCCATCGAGATGCCCGCCTCGAGCAGCCCCGACGACTGGGCCGCGTCGACCCGGTCGAGCAGGTCGCCGACGCCGGACGAGTCGAGCTCGTCGTACATGACGTGCGACGTGGCGCCGAACGCCTCGCGGGTCAGCGACCCCCCGGGTCCGGTGGTGCACCGGTCGACCGGGATCGACGCGCACCCGGCGTAGGACAGCATCGCGTCGAGGTAGCCCCGGGTGTGGTCGGAGCGGACGGCCGGCGGGGGCACGTGGTCGAGGAGCCCCGCGAGCTGCGCGTCGAGGGAGGCGGCCGGGCCGGTCCAGGTGCCCGACAGGAGCAGGATCGGGCCGTCCGGGTGGCGCCGGCCGCCGAGGGCCTTGAGCGTCGACCAGAGCCGCTCGTCGGCGCCGGGGGCCCACTGCTGCCAGGCGTCGATGACCCGCGGAGCCGCGGAGATCGGCCACTGCAGGTAGACGGTGTGCAGGGTGGGGGCTGCCGTGGTCGCGAGGTCGAACGACGTGACCACGCCCAGGTGGCCACCCCCGCCTCCGCGCAGGGCCCAGTAGAGATCGGGCTCCTCGTCGGCGCTGGCGGTGCGGACCCGGCCGTCGGCGGTCACGACCCGCATCGACGTCACCGCGTCGCAGGTCAGGCCCATCGCCCGGGTGAGCACCCCGACCCCGCCGCCGAGGGTGAGCCCGCCGATGCCCACGGTCGCGCAGGAGCCGCCGGCGATCGCCCGGCCCCGGCTCCCGATCGCGTCGTAGACCCGGGCGAGCGCGGCACCGGCTCCGATGGTGGCCGTGCTGCCCTCCAGCCGCACCCGGGCGAGGGACCGGCAGTCGATCACGAGCGCGCGCGGCGAGCCTCCTCCCGACCAGCCCGGGTAGCTGTGCCCGCCGGACCGGATCGCGATCGGGAGGTCGTGCTCCTGGGCGAACGAGAGGCCGGTCGCGATGTCCGCCGCCGACGCGACCGTCAGGACGGCGAGCGGGCGCTGCCCGTCGTACCTCGGGTTCTCCAGCAGGCGGACCCGGTCGTACGTCGGGTCCGCGGGCCGCGCCAGGCTGCCCGAGACCGAGCGTCGGAGCTGGGCCCATCCGGTCCGGCTCGGCCCGGTCGAACCGCTGGTCGAACCCCTGGCCGAACCGCTGGACGTCGGCCGCGGCTCCAGGGACGTCGGGTCCTCCGAGGTGCAGGCCGACACCGCGCCCAGGGCGCCGCCGACCAGCAACCCCCGGCGCGTGTAGGTCCTCACAGCGACCACGCTACGGCGTAACCCGTGTCTGCCCCGGGCGTTGAGTCGTGCAGAACGATCGACTTTGAAGTGTCTCCGAGCGTGAGCTCCCGTGCGAGCCCGATCGAGCCCGATCCGGGCGGAGCGTCGGCGCGGGTCCTGGTCTCGAGCACGACGTCAGCCCACCGGTCCCGGGCGTGGCCGGGCAGGGACCCAGGTCAGCTGTCCTCAGGGAGTGGTTCCCGGGCGGCGCGCAGCAGCGCCGAGCGAGCCGCCTCCAGGCGGGCGATGGGCACCCGGTACGGCGAGCACGAGACGTAGTCGAGGTCGATCTCGTCGAAGAAATGGATCGACGCCGGGTCCCCGCCGTGCTCTCCGCAGACCCCGAGGTGCAGGTCCGGGTGCGCCTGCCGGCCCAGGCGGGCCGCCGCGCGCACGAGCGAGCCCACGCCCTCGACGTCGAGCGACTCGAACGGGGAGACCGCGAAGATGCCGTGGTCCAGGTAGGTCGGGAAGAAGGAGGCCTCCACGTCGTCGCGCGAGAAGCCCCAGGTCATCTGGGTGAGGTCGTTCGTCCCGAACGAGAAGAAGTCGGCCGAGGCGGCGATCCGGTCGGCGGTCACGGCGGCGCGCGGCAGCTCGATCATGGTCCCGATCGGCAGTGCCAGCTCGACGCCCCGCTCGGCGGCGACCGCCGCGACGACCTGGTCGAGCTGGGCGCGCACCAGGGCCAGCTCCCGCTCCGACGCGACGAGCGGCACCATGATCTCCGGCCTCGGGTCACCGCCGTCGGCGGTGATGTCGGCGGCGGCCTCGGCGATCGCCCGCGCCTGCATGGCGAAGAGACCGGGGATGACGATGCCGAGACGGACGCCGCGCATGCCGAGCATCGGGTTCTGCTCGTGGAGCCGCCGGACCGCCGTGAGCAGCCGGTGGTCGTGCTCGTCGACGGTGAACCGCTCGTCCTCGAGCGCCACCTGGACGGCGAGCTCGGTGAGGTCGGGCAGGAACTCGTGGAGCGGGGGATCGAGGAGCCGGATGGTCACGGGCAGCCCGTCCATGGCCTCGAGGATCTCGGTGAAGTCGGCGCGCTGGAGGGGGAGGAGCTTGTCCAGGGCGACCGTCTGGCTGGTCTCGTCCTCGGCCACGATGAGGTGCTCCACGAGCTCGCGTCGCTCGCCCAGGAACATGTGCTCGGTGCGGCACAGCCCGATGCCGCTCGCGCCGAAGCGACGCGCCCGGCGGGCGTCCGTCGGCGTGTCCGCGTTGGCCCGCACCCCGAGGCGGCGACGGGCGTCGGCGTGCACGAGGAGCCGCGCGACCGAGGTCGCGACGGCCGACTCGATCTGCTCGCCCTCGAGCCGACGCACCAGTGCCGAGTCGCTGACCGGGACGGCACCGAGGAAGACCTCGCCGGTGCTCCCGTCGATCGAGATGACGTCGCCCTCCTGGACGAGCGGGCCGCCGCGGACCTGGAAGCGCCGGTGTGGGAGGTCGACGTCGATCGACTCGCATCCGCACACGCAGGTGCGTCCCATCCCGCGCGCGACCACGGCCGCGTGGGAGGTCTTGCCGCCTCTGCTGGTCAGGATGCCGCGCGCCACGACCATCCCCGCCAGGTCGTCGGGGTTCGTCTCCTTGCGGACCAGGATCACGTCCTCGCCCCGGCCGGTCCACTCGACCGCGGTGGGTGAGTCGAACACGACCCGGCCGACGGCGGCACCGGGGGAGGCGCTCATGCCCACGGCGACCGGGTGCCGGTCGGGGTCGGCCGTGAAGCGGGGGAACATCAGGGACGCCACCTGCGGACCGGTCACGCGCAGCAGCGCCTCGTCGAGGTCGATCAGCCCCTCGTCGACCAGGGCGCACGCGATCCGGACGGCCGCATCGGGCGTCCGCTTGCCGACCCGGGTCTGCAGCATCCAGAGCCGGCCGTCCTCGATCGTGAACTCCAGGTCACACATGTCGCGGTAGTGCCGCTCCAGCACCTGCATGATGAGCAGGAGCTCTTCGTACGACGTCCGGTCGAGCTCGGCGAGGTCGGCGAGCGGCATCGCGTTGCGGATGCCGGCGACCACGTCCTCGCCCTGGGCGTTCTGGAGGTAGTCGCCGTAGACGCCCTTCTCGCCGGTGGCCGGGTCGCGGGTGAAGCACACGCCCGAGCCGGACGAGGCGCCGCCGCGGTTGCCGAAGACCATGGCCTGGACGTTGACCGCCGTGCCGAGGTCGTCGGGGATCTGCTCCTGGCGACGGTAGAGGGCGGCGCGCGGGGTGTTCCAGGACGCGAACACCGCGCGGATCGCGAGCCGCAGCTGCCGGTCGGGATCCTGGGGGAACTCGGCGCCCGTCCGCTCCCGGATGACGGACTTGAACGCATCGACCAGCGACCTCAGGTCGTCGACGTCCAGGTCGGTGTCGGCGGCCGCGCCGCGGACCTGCTTGAGATCGTCGAGACGACTGCTGAAGTCGGCGGCGTCCAGTCCGAGGACGGTCGTCCCGAACATCTGGAGCAGGCGTCGGTAGGAGTCGGTCGCGAACCGCTCGTCGCCGCCCTGGCGGGCGAGGCCCACGACCGACTCGTCGTTGAGACCGATGTCGAGGACGGTCTCCATCATCCCGGGCATCGAGAACTTGGCTCCCGAGCGGACGGAGACCAGGAGCGGGTCGAGGGGGTCGCCGAGGCGGCGCCCCATCCGGTGCTCCAGCACCCTCAGGTGCTGCATGACCTCCGCGGCGAGCTGGTCCGGTTCCCGGCCGTTCGCGAGGTAGGCGCGGCAGGCCTCGGTGGAGATGGTGAACCCCGGAGGCACGGGAAGGCCGAGCCTGGTCATCTCCGCCAGGTTGGCGCCCTTGCCACCGAGGAGGTCCTTGAGGTCTTTGTTTCCCTGCGCGAAGTCGAAGACGAAGGTGCTCATGGGTCGAGCGTGTATCCCGGGAGCCCCCAACGGGAGGGCCGAAGGTCCCGCGAGGACCCGTGGCCCCCGGACCCGGGCCGTTGGTCCCTAGGTCGGGTGGCCGTGGTGCCCGACGGTGGAGACAACAGAACGGAGTCGTCATGGAAACCACGCCCCCGCCCGTCGTGGTCGCAGTCGGTCGCCGAGGTTCGGCCAGCGCCCTCGAGTACGCCGCGGTCGAAGCACTGCGACAGGGTCGCGGCCTGCACCTGGTGCACGCCATCGACCTGCTGCGCGCCGCCGACGTCCGCGAGCTGGAGCGACAAGGAGCCGCCGTCCTGGAGTCGGCCGTCGACAGCGTCTCGGCACTGGTCGCCGACCTGGTGCCCGTGACCTCGACCCTCGTGCAGGCGCCGGCCGTCGACGCGGTCGTGTGCGCCGCGCAGAGCGCACCGCTCGTCGTCGTCGGGCGCTGCCCGGAGTCCCGGCGGACCCACCCCTACGTGCGCTCCGTGACCGGCGGCGTCGCCGCCCGGGTCCACGCGCCGGTCGTCTCGGTCCCGGACGGCTGGGAGGGCACCACGGGGTCCCCCCACGTGGTGGTCGGTGTCGACGATGCCGCGGACAGCGCCGAGGTGCTGCTCGAGGCGTTCGCCGCCGCTCGTGCGCGGCAGGCCAGGCTGACCGTCGTGAGCACCTGGTGGCGCCCGCCCGGCGCCGGCCGGCGAGCCCTCACCCATGTCGACGACCCCACCTGGCCCGAGACCTGCCAAGCCGGCATCGACCGCGCGCTGGCCTCGCTGCTGGTCGCCTACGACGACGTGCCCGTCGAGGTGCACGTCCGCAACGCCCGGCCCGGCGAGGCGCTCATCGAGGCGTCGTACCCCGCCGCCCTGCTGGTGCTCGGCCGGCACGACCCGCTGCTGCCGCGGGGTTCGCAGCTGGGGCCGGTCGCCCGGTCGGTCCTGCGCGAAGCCGCCTGCCCGGTGCTGCTGGCCGCACCCCGGCACGCGCACCACGTCCGCCGCCCGGACCGGCACCCGGCCCAGCTCGCATGAGGCGGGGCACCGCATGACCACGTCGACCGCCGCGCCCACGACCGTCTCCGAGGACGAGCTTCGGCTGCTCGACGCCTGGTGGCGGGCGGCCAACTACGTCGCCGTCGGCCAGATCTACCTGCTCGCCAACCCGCTGCTGAGGCGCCCGCTGGTCGCGGACGACATCAAGCCACGCCTCCTCGGCCACTGGGGGACCACCCCCGGCCTCAACCTCGTCTGGACCCACCTCAACCGGCTGATCCGCGAGCGCGACGTGAACGCGATCTTCCTCGCCGGGCCCGGCCACGGCGGCCCGGCGGCCGTCGCGAACGCCTGGCTCGAGGGCACCTACGGCGAGGTCTATCCGTCCGTCGGTCCGGACGAGGAGGGCATGCGCCGGCTCTTCCGCCAGTTCTCCTTCCCGGGCGGCATCCCGAGCCACGTGGCGCCGGAGACGCCCGGCTCGATCCACGAGGGCGGCGAGCTCGGCTACGTCCTGTCCCACGCGTACGGCGCGGCGATGGACAACCCCGACCTGGTCGTGGCCGCCGTCGTCGGCGACGGTGAGTTCGAGACCGGCCCGCTGGCGACGTCCTGGCACGCGAACAAGTTCGTCGACCCGGTCCACGACGGCGCCGTGCTGCCGATCCTGCACCTCAACGGCTACAAGATCGCCAACCCGAGCGTGCCGGCGCGGATCCCGCGCGCGGAGCTCGAGAGCCTGATGCGCGGCTACGGCCACGAGGTGATCACCGTCGAGGGCGACGACCCGCTCGACGTGCACCGCCAGATGGCCGCGGCACTCGACCTGGCGCACGACCGGATCCGGGAGATCCAGCGCGCTGCCCGCGAGGACGGCGACCTGGTACGGCGCCCCTGGCCGATGATCCTGCTGGTCACCCCCAAGGGCTGGACGGGTCCGCGCACCGTGGACGGCGTCCAGATCGAGGGGACCTGGCGGTCCCACCAGGTGCCGCTCTCCGGCCCGCGCGACAACGCCGACCACCGGGCCCAGCTGGAGGTGTGGATGCGGTCCTACCGGCCCGAGGAGCTCTTCGACGACTCCGGTCGTCTCGTGGCGGAGCTCCACGCCCTGGCGCCCGAGGGCACCAGGCGGATGAGCGCCAACCCGCACGCGAACGGGGGACTGCTGCGGCGGCCGCTCGACCTGCCCGACTTCCGCACCCGGGCCGTCGAGGTCACCGAGCCCGGTGCGTCGGTCCACGAGGCCACCCGGGTCTTCGGCGACTACCTGTCCGACGTGGTCCGCCTCAACCGCGACAACTTCCGCCTCTTCGGGCCCGACGAGACCGCCTCCAACCGCCTGGACGGTGTGTACGCCGAGACCGACAAGGTCTTCGCCGGTGAGATCTGGCCGGTCGACGAGCACCTGGCCCACCGTGGCCGCGTGGTCGAGATGCTCTCCGAGCACACCTGCCAGGGCTGGCTCGAGGGCTACCTCCTGACCGGCCGGCACGGGCTCTTCAGCTGCTACGAGGCGTTCATCCACCTCGTCGACTCCATGCTCAACCAGCACGTCAAGTGGCTGAAGACCACGCGGACGCTCGAGTGGCGGCCGCCGATCGCGTCGCTCAACTACCTGCTGACCTCACATGTCTGGCGCCAGGACCACAACGGCTTCTCCCACCAGGACCCCGGCTTCATCGACCACGTGGTCAACAAGAAGGCCGAGGTCGTCCGCGTGTACCTGCCGCCGGACACCAACACCCTGCTGTCGACGATGCGGCACTGCCTGGAGAGCGAGCACTACGTGAACGTCGTGGTGGCGGGCAAGCAGCCGTCGTTCGACTGGCTCGACGCCGAGGCCGCCGACCAGCACTGCGCACGCGGGCTGGGCATCTGGGAGTGGGCGTCGTCCGAGGACGGTGAGCCCGACGTCGTGCTGGCGTGCGCGGGTGACGTCCCGACCCTGGAGGCGCTCGCGGCCGTGTCGATCCTGCGGGAGCACCTGCCCGACCTCGACGTGCGGTTCGTCAACGTCGTCGACCTGATGCGGCTCCAGGACGAGACCGAGCACCCGCACGGTCTGTCGAGCCGCGAGTTCGACAACGTATTCACCACGGACCGGCCGGTCATCTTCGCCTACCACGGCTACCCGTCGCTGATCCACCGGCTGACCTACCGCCGCACCAACCACCACAACATCCACGTGCGCGGCTACAAGGAGGAGGGCACCACCACCACGCCGTTCGACATGGTGATGATGAACGACCTCGACCGCTACCACTTGGTCATGGACGTGATCGACCGCGTGCCCGGCCTGGGCACCCGCGCCGCCGGCCTGCGCCAGCAGATGGTCGACACCCGCCACCGCGCCCGGGCCTGGACCCGGGAGCACGGCGAGGACCTTCCCGAGGTGCGCGAGTGGTCCTGGCTGCCGACCTCAGTCGAGTAGCGCGGCGACGTCGCGGGCGATCGCGAGCTCCTCGTTCGTCGGGACGACGAGCACGGCCACCCGCGACGCGTCCGTGCTGATCCGGCGCGGTCCGGTGGCCGGGGCCGCGTTGCGCCCGGCGTCGACCTCGATGCCGAGCCGGTCCAGGCCGCGCAGGCTGTCCGCCCGCACGAGCGCGGAGTGCTCGCCGACACCGCCGGTGAACGTGAGGACGTCGGCGCCGTCCAGCACGGCGAGGTACCCCCCGACGTACTTCCGGAGCCGGTGGCAGTAGACCGCGTAGGCGAGGCGGGCACGCTCGTCACCGGCGCCCACGGCTTCCTCGAGGTCGCGGAAGTCGTGCAGCCCGGCGAGGCCCTGCAGGCCGGAGCGGTGATGGAGCAGGTCCTCCAGTCCGTCGACGTCGAGGTCGCCGTGGCGCAGCAGGTGCAGCAGGATGCCGGCGTCGAGGTCGCCCGCCCGGGTGCCCATCACCAGCCCCTCGAGCGGGGTGAACCCCATCGACGTGTCCACCGGGCGCCCGTGCCGGATCGCCGCCGCCGAGGCGCCGTTCCCGAGGTGCAGCACGATCTGGCCCAGCGACCCGACGTCGCGACCGAGGTGGCGGGCGGCCTCGTGGGCCACGAACCGGTGGCTGGTGCCGTGCATGCCGTAGCGGCGGATCTCCTCCCGAGCCGCCGTCGCGGAGTCCAGTGCGTACGTCGCAGCCGCCGCCGGCAGGTCGGCGAACCAGGCCGTGTCGAACACGGCCACCTGGGGCAGGTCGGGATACGCGCGCCGGGCCTGGCGGATGCCGGCCGCGGCCGGCGGGTTGTGGAGCGGGGCGAGCCGGGCGAGCTCGTCGATCCCGGAGAGGACCTCGTCGTCGATGACGGTGGGCTGCACGAACCGGGCACCGCCGTGGACGACGCGGTGCCCGACGGCACGGAGGTCCGACGGCCGGACGCCGGCGGAGCCCAGGTGGTCGGTCATCTCGGCGAGCGCCCGCTCGAACCCCGTCGTCTCGATCCGGTCGGCCTGGCCCCTCGCGAGGACGTCGCCCGACGCGGGATCGACCACCTGGTACTTCAACGACGACGAGCCGGCGTTGAGCACGAGGACGTCTCGCCCAGCCATGCGGCCCCCTTCGGTCCCGGTCACCGTAACGGGGACTCAGTCCTCGGCCGGCGAGACCTGCTCCCGGTAGGGCACGACGGCGACCGAGCAGTGCGCGTGCTCGACCAGGTGCGGAGCCACCGAGCCGTAGACCAGCTCGCCGAGGAACGGCTTGCGGCGGTGCCCCACGACCAGCAGGTCGGCGCCCCGCGACGCCCGGAGCAGGCGCTCGTCGGCGAAACCCCGCGACAGCCGGTGGCGTACCTCCACGTCGGGGTGCCGAGCTGCCGCCGAGGCCACCGCGCCGGCCACCAGCTCCCACTGGTCGTCGTACCCGGGCTCGTCGCGAGCGATGTCGCGCTCCTCGTCGACGCCGACGACGTCCCAGAAGCAGTGGAACGCGGTGAGCGTGAGGCCACGGGCGGACGCGATGCGGAACGCCAGCTCGACCGCGGCGGTGTCCCCGGCGTCGCCGGCGACGCCGACGACCAGCCCGCCGCCGGTCCCGGACGGGTGGGCCGACCGCACGACGAGGGTCGGGCAGGTGCCGTGCTTGACGACGGTGCTGGCCACGGAGCCGAGGAGCAACCGGGACACGGGGCCGAGACCCCGGGTCCCGACGACCAGCAGCCCGGCGTCGGCGTCGAGCAGGGCGTCGCGTGCGTCCTCGCAGCGGACGTCGTGCTCGACGACGAGGTCGGGGTGGGCCTCGTGCACCCGCCGGTCACACCGACGCAGGAGCGCGCGAGCCTCCTCCTTGAGCTGGACGCGCAGCCTGCGCTCGTCGATGCCGTGAGCCGCCAGCCACGCCGCGGACCTGGGGGCAGGCGTCGAGACGGCGGTCAGCAGGACCAGGGGAAGGTCCTCGGCCGCGGCCTGGCTCGCCGCCCAGTCGAGAGCCGCGTCGGACGAGGCGGACCCGTCGACGCCCACGACGATGGACCGGGTGACGGGCTCGGACCTGTTGATGTCGACTCCAGCGAGGGTGGGCGAGGTGGGTTCGTCGGTCACGAGGTCACCAGGTCACCGGGTCTCGGGGACGAGGGCGACCACGGTGCGGGCGTGCTCGACGAGATGGTGGGCGACGTCGCCGAAGAACGCACTGGGGAGGGCCCCGGAGTGCCGGCGACCGACGACGAGGAGGTCCATCTGCTCGGACACCGCTCCCAGGCACCGCTCGGGCAGCCCCCGGCCGACCTCGACGGTCACGTACACGTCGGGGTACTTCTCGGTCATCCCCGCCACCGACTCCGCGAGCAGGAGGCGCGCCTCTTCGGTGCTGGGCTCCCCGGGTGGGACCACCTGGGCGGTGGTCGACGCGGCGACCACGTCCCACACGCAGTGCATGACCGTCAGCGGCAGGCCGCGGATCGATGCCTGGCGGTAGGCGAAGTCGAGCGTCGGGATCGAGCCGGCGGTCCCGTCGGCCCCGACGAGGACGCCGCGACGCACCGTGCCCGGGTGGTGGGGACGGACGACGACGACCGGGCAGCCCGCGTGTCGGGCGACCGCGGCACTGACCGACCCGAGCACCAGGCTGCGGATCGGACCCCGTCCCCGGGACCCGACGACGATCATCTGGGCGTCGTCGGCGAGGTGGAGCAGGGCCTGGCGCGCGTCCTGGGTCACGACGCAGGTGTGCATCTCCACGGAGGGGTGCCGCCGGGTGACGTCCTGCGCCGCGTCGGCGAGGAGCTTCGCGCCGTGCTCGCGCATCTCCTGGACGAGCTCGTCCGCCTCCGTGAGCCAGACGGTGCCGGGCGTCCCCAGGGTGCCGACGGCGTGCACGAGGACGAGGGGTCGGTGGTCGAGGGCGGCCTCCTGAGCGGCCCAGGCCAGAGCGCGGTCGGCGGACTCGGAGCCGTCGACGCCGACGACGATGCCGCCGGTCGGAAGGGGTGTGGTCTCCATGAGTCCACTGTCGGCACCGGCCTCGCGTTGCGGTACCGACGGACGGCCTGCGGCGGGCGGGACCTAGTGCCCACCAGGGCCTGTCCGTCAGCGCAGGATGACCTCGTCGACCGGGCGGCGGGGCGTGCGCGGGAGGTCGCTGCGGCCGATCTCCTGCCAGCCGATCCGGAGCAGGGTCTGGGGGACCACCCGGCCCCCGAGGAGGTCATGGTGCAGCACGGACCGCGTCTCGGCGACCTCGACCACCTGGCTCAGGGGGACGACCGACAGCGCCTCGGTGGTCGCGCGCAGCCACAGTGCGCTGAGAGCCTCGCCCGTGCGCAGCCAGGCCGCCGGGTCGTCCGCGTCGGTGCTGAGCAGCAGCACTCCGTCGGTGCTCTGCACGGGCACCTCCGGCTCGGCCGGGTCCGGGTGGTCGAAACGGGACGGTCGGAGGCGGCGGCAGCAGCCCGAGTGGACCGAGGCCGACGGGATGCCGTCGACCGGGCTGTGGTCGATCCAGCGCTGCTGCTCCGCGGTGAGTTGCGGGTCCGCGTCCTGGTGGGCCATCGCCCGGCTGACCAGGAGCTCGAGGCGCACGCGCGTGGCGAGGTCCGTGATCGGCGTGACGTGGACGGCCCAGGTGGACACGGAGCCGGCCAGGACGACGAGCCGTTCGTCGGACATCGGCCACGCCGTGAACCGGCGGCGGTCGGTGCTGCGCCGATCCAGGGCCCGGAGGTCGGCCTCGGCGTGCGGCGGGCGGCGGCGCGGCGTCAGCTCGAGCGAGGCCAGGTGTCTCGGGTTGCCGGCCACCGGCATCCGGCGCACGTAGGCCTGCAGGCCGAGGGCGCTCGCGGCGACCTGGGCGTGGTGCAGGGCGGCGCCGCAGCTGATCGTCAGGTTGCGGCCGTCGCGGTCGGCGACGACCAGCTGGCGGGCGGGGTCGGCGTACAGGTCGAGCCGGCTGCCCGTCACCCGCCAGAGCCACGGCTGGGTGTTGTGGATGCTCGGGGCGCGACAGGCGAGCTCGACGATCCGGCGCAGGGTCGCCGGCCCGGGCCTCGTGCTCATGGCGCCACCTCCTCGGGATGCGTCAACGCTGCGGCGCCGGAGCGGTGGCGCCGTAGGGCCAGAGGTCCCGTGATGGTCCCCATCGGGTCCCGGCCGGTGGACGGTCACGGACGAGGGACCAAGGTCCCCCGAAGGCGGGTCCATCGGAGCCCGACGGACCGACATCGGCGCCCTAGATTGGGGTCATGTCGGAAGAACCCCGTGCCGCCACGCCCATCAAGGTCTACTTGCTGGACGACCACGAGATCGTGCGTCGAGGCATCAAGGAGCTCCTCGAGTCCGAGGGCGACATCGTGGTGATCGGGGAGTCCGGCCTGGCCGAGGAGGCCACCCGCCGGATCCCGGCGCTCAAGCCCGACGTCGCGATCCTGGACGGGCGCCTGCCCGACGGCTCGGGGATCGACGTCTGCCGCGAGATCCGCTCCGTGGACCCGGAGATCGCCGCGGTGATCCTCACGTCGTACGACGACGACGAGGCGCTGTTCTCGGCGATCATGGCCGGCGCCGCCGGCTACATCCTCAAGCAGGTGCGCGGCACCGATTTCATCGACACGGTGCGCCGGGTCGCGGCCGGTCAGTCGATGCTCGACCCCGCCGTCACCGCCCAGGTGCTCGAACGGCTGCGCAGCGGGCCCAAGACCGACCCGTCGCTGGAGCAGCTCACCGCGCAGGAGCTGCGGATCCTCGAGCTGATCGCCGACGGCAAGACCAACCGGCAGATCGCGACGACCCTGTTCCTGGCCGAGAAGACCGTCAAGAACTACGTGTCCTCGATGCTCGCCAAGCTCGGCCTCGAAAGCAGGACCCAGGCGGCGATCTTCGCCACCAAGCACTTGAGCACCTGAGCTGCTGACCTGCGAGTCAGCCCTCGTGGGGTGCGACCAGCTTGCGGCCGGTCACCTCGACCGGCTCGACCCGGACGAACACGTTGCGGGTGCCGGCCGGCCAGACCCGGAAGTCGGCCAGGTGCTCCGGAACGTCCTCCGCGTCCACGAGCTCGGCCACGCCCCGGACCACCACGCTCCAGCCGGTGTGGGTCGCCGGGTCGACGCTGTCGACCTCCGCGGCCACCCACTGGCCACGGCACTCGAGGGCCAGGGCGGAGTAGGGGGTCGTGCGGAACCAGAGAGCGCCGTCCGACACGACGTGGTTCACGGGGACGACGGAGACACCTTTGGGTCCGTTCCAGGCGACCCGGCTGATCTCGACCGACTCGATGAGGTGCCAGCAGTCGAAGGCGGGCAGCTCGGCCAGTCGGACGGCGGGTCCACGGGTGTTGTTCATGATGTCTCCTCGGGTCTGTCTCATCGTGACCCCGGCGCACGCCTGCCACCAGTACACACCGGCCCCTGGAGGAGAGGACCTTTGACCTCATCGCCCCGTCGGCACCCGACAGGTGTCATGGTGGGAGTCATAGGTGGCGTCACGACGCGACAGGGAGGGCAGATGACGGCCGAGGGTCCGCGGCACGCCAGACCGCCGCTCCCCGCTCCGCAGGTGAGTGAGGCCCTCGCTGCCTCCGGGCTCGACGAGCTCCTGCGTGAGCTCCTCGGCCGGGTGCACGGCGTCCTCGACGAGCAGGCGCGGTGGCGGCTCCTCCTCGACGCCGTCGTCACCATGGCCGCCGACCTGTCCCTCGACGGGCTGCTGGCGCGCATCGTCGAGATCGCGGGCGGCCTCGTCGACGCCCGGTACGCCGCCCTGGGCGTCCTCGGGGTCGGGTCGGAGCCGGGTCTCCGGATGTTCGTCACCCACGGGCTCTCCCCGGCCGAGGTGCGCGAGATCGGCGACCTGCCCACCGGGCACGGCCTGCTGGGCCTGATCATCGAACGCCCCGAACCGCTCCGCCTGCACGACATCGCCGAGCACCCGGCGTCCTACGGGTTCCCGGAGCACCACCCGCCGATGAGCTCCTTCCTCGGCGTGCCGGTGCGGATCCGGGACAAGGTCTTCGGCAACCTGTACCTGACCGAGAAGGTGGGTGGGGGCGACTTCACCGAGCAGGACGAGGAGATCGTCGTCGCCCTCGCGGCGGCCGCCGGCGTGGCGATCGAGAACGCCCGGCTCGCCGAGGAGGCGGCCCGGCGGGAGAGCTGGCTGGCCGCCACCGCGGAGATCACCGGCACGCTGTCCGTCCCCGCCCAGGGCGCCGATCCTCTCCAGCTCGTCGCCGACCGCGCCCGCGAGGTGGCGGAGGCCGACGTCACGTGGATCGTGGCCGGCACGGACGCGGACGATCTCCGCCTGAGGGTGGTGTCGGGGGCACCGGCCGACGCCGAGCTGATGGCGGGGCTCGACCTCGAGCGGTCGCTCGCGAGCAGCGTCGTCCGCTCTGGCGCGACGATGTCGGTGGAGGACCTGGCGAGCGACCCCCGTGCGCTGGACCTCTCGGCCGTGCTCGGGTGGCCGAGCCTCGGACCGGCCGTCGTGGTGCCCCTGCGGAGCGGCTCCCGGATCGAGGGCGTGCTCGCCCTCGCCTGGACCCCCGGCAACATCGCGCGCTTCCACGCGGTCGACACCGCGATGCCGGCGAGCTTCGCCGAGCAGGCGGCGCTCGCGCTGCAGGTCGTACGGAGCCGGGAGGACCAGCAGCGACTCGCCGTCTTCGAGGACCGGGACCGGATCGGCCGCGACCTGCACGACCTGGTCATCCAACGGCTGTTCGCCATCGGTCTCGGGCTCCAGAGCACGTCGCGCATGGTCGACGAGCCCGAGGTGACGAGCCGTCTCGACGCCGCGGTCGACGACCTCGACGCGACCATCAAGGACATCCGCCGATCCATCTTCGCGCTCGGGTCGATGGGCGACGCCGCCGACATCCAGGCCGAGGTGACCCGCATGGTCGACCGGGCCGCCGGCACGCTGAAGTTCCGGCCGACCCTGACCTTCGAGGGCCCGGTCCGCACGCTCATCGGTCCGGACGTCGCACCCGACGTGCTCGCGGTCCTGGCCGAGGCGCTGTCGAACGCGTCGCGGCACGCCGAGGCCAGCGCCGTCACCGTCCTCCTGAGTGCGGGTGCACAGATCACCCTCACCGTGGGTGACAACGGCCGCGGCCTGCCCGCCCGGGTCGCGGAGAGCGGGCTCTCGAACATGCGCGAGCGGGCCGAGCGACTGGGCGGGGAGTGCGTGGTGTCCTCGGCGCCCGGCTCCGGCACGACGGTGTGCTGGTCGGTCCCGGCGCGCTGACGGTCAGATGAAGAGCAGCTCGTCCATGCCGCACCCCCTCAGCGGACCGGAGCAGGAGTGGGGTGGAGGCGCTGCCGCGCGGCGAGCGCGACGACCCGGCCCCACGTGACGGCGTGGTGGAGCTCGCCGTTCATGAGCGGTCCCTTGAGATCCTCCACCAGGAACGGGGTCGGGCGCGAGACCAGGTCGTAGCCGTGGCGGGTGAGCACGTGCGCCGCGCGGGTTGCCGCCGCCTTGGGCAGCCGCCGCACCTTCGTGACCCGGGTGTCGAAGACCGCGGCCAGGCGGTCCGGAGCGCCGGACGCCACGCCCATCGCGTCGAGCCACTCGCGCAGCCCGGTGGTGGCGGCTCCGGGCTGTGCGCCCTGCCGCACCGCGTCGGCCCGGGTGGACGGGCGACTCAGCGAGAACGCATGGGTCGGTGCGCCGACGACGAGCAGGTCGAACTCCGACTCGTCCGCGGGCGCGGCGTCGCGCACATCGGTGAGCGTCACCGCGACGCCCTCGGTGCGGAGCCCTTCCGCCACGGAGCGGGCCACCAGCTCGGTGCAGCCGAACATCGACTCGTAGACCACGAGTGCCTGCAGTTCCTTCTCGGTGCTCACGTTGCCATTCATGTCGAGCCTCCTCGATCGTCCTCCCTCCACCCTCCCGAGCCGCGGGGACGGACACACGGGTCGCCGGTCCGAGGTCGTGGTGACCAAGGTCCCTGTCGGTTGAGCGGAGGCCGGGCGAGTCTGGAGACAGGAGTCCTGGCCGAGGAGGTCACGATGCTCGACACCACGCCCCGCAAGATCCTGGTCGGCGTCACCGGCGACGAGGACGTCCAGGCCGCGCTCGGGTTCGCTGCCGCCGAGGCGCGGCGGAGGGGTGCCGGCGTCCACCTCGTACACGTGCTCCACCCCGTCGTCATCTCGCCCGACGGCGTCGCGCTCACCGTGGAGGAGCGCGCCGTGCGCAAGTTCGGCCGCGAGGCGCTGGACCACGCGGCCCTGGCGCTGGAGCACGACCTGGGCGAGGAGCTGCCGGTCACCACCGAGCTCGCCCACGGTCCCGTGACCCGGGTCCTCGTCGACATCGCCGAGCACGCGGGGCTCGTCGTCCTGCAGCACCAGCGGATGGGACATCGGGGCCTGGTCCCCACGCTGTCGACCACCAACCCGGTGGCGGCGCTGTCCCCGGTGCCGGTCGTCGCGGTCCCCGCGGGCTGGAGCGAGAGCTCCGAGCGGCAGACGGTGACCGCCGCGATCCACGACCCCGGCGGGTCGCACGAGATCGTCCGGGCGGCGCTGGAGGAGGCGCGCCTGCGCGGCGCGAAGCTCCGCCTGCTGCACGCCTGGCACTACAGCAACGCCTACGACGACGTCGTCTTCGACGCGGAGGGGACCGCCCGGCACGACGCCGAGCAGGTGCAGGCGATGACCGCCGACCTGGCTCCGCTGCTCGCCGAGTACCCCGACGTCGAGACCGAGGTCGTCGCCCGGCACGCCCGCGCCGGCCAGGCCCTCGTGGACGAGTCGCAGCAGGTCGCCCTGCTCGTCGCCGGCCGCCACCGGCACACGATCCCGCTCGGCCCCCACCTCGGCTCCGTCGTACGCGCAGTCCTGCGCCTCGGCACCTGCCCGGTCATGGTGGTCGATCCCATACCGCCGTCCACCACCACGATCGAGGAGGCATGACATGACCGCCAGCACCGGCCCCGTCGTCATCGGGGTCAACGGTTCACCCACGGACGAGAGCGCCCTGCGTCTCGGTGTCAGCGAGTCGCGACGTCTGGGTGTCGGGGTCTCCTTGGCCCACGTCGTCCCCGACTACGTCGCGATCTCGCCGATGATGCCGGTCACGCCCCGCGACTTCGCGGAGATCGGAGGTCAGGTTCTGCGCGGCGCCCTGAAGGAGCTCCGTGAGATCCACCCCGACCTCGAGGCCGACAGCCAGCTGCTGCGCGGCCCCCGGGCCAAGCGCCTCGCCGAGGCGGCCGAGGGGGCGTCCCTCCTCGTCGTCGGCCGCGACGACCGCCCGCTGCTGGAGCGGTTGGTCCTCGGCAACACCGCGACGGGGGTGGCCGCTACGGCGACCTGCCCCGTGCTCTCCGTGCCCGCCGGCTGGCAGCCGGAGCCCGCCCGCGGCGTCGTCCTCGTCGGCGTGAAGTCGCCGACCCACGCGACCGAGCTGCTGGGTGACGCGTTCGCGGTGGCCGCGGCGCGCGGCGCCCGGCTCGTCGTCCTGCACTCGTGGAGGCTGCCCAGCGGCTACGACGACATCATCGTGGCGCGCGTCGACCTCGAAGACTGGACCCGACGGGCCACCGACGAGATGGACCTCCTGACCGAGGAGTGGCGTCGGACCTATCCCGATGTCGAGGTCGAGACGAGGATCGTCCACGGTCGCCCGGTGACCGCCCTGGTCGAGGCGTCCGCGGACGCCGACGTGCTCGTCATCGTGCGTCGCTCCCGCGGCATCCCCGCGGCCGTCCACCTCGGCGGCACGGCGCGCGCGCTGCTGCGCACGGCCGAGTGCCCGGTCCGGGTGGTCCCGCCGAGGGTGGTCGTGGACGCCGTCCCGGGTCTCGTGCTCGAGCAGGCCGGATCGCTGAGCAGATGACTGCCGGCCCCGCCGATCCGGCGGGGCTGCGCAGCACCGACGCGGACTCCGGCTGCGCTCGTTCGGCCCCAACGTCGTGGTCCTCAACACCGCGATCGGGATGGTCCAGGAGGTGCCGGCCGCCACCGCGCTGCCCGCGCTCGACGAGCTGTCCGCGCCGCAGGCGACCGTCCGTCGTGACGGTCGCCTCGTCCGCTGGGACCCGAGCGCCCGCGCCCCCGGACGCGAGGCGGGCAACCACGTCCCCACGGTCATGGGCGCTCGCTACGACGCCCAGGTGTGGTTCGAGGAGACCGGCCCGGTCCGGCCGTTGCACCACGAGCCGCCGCCGACCGGCCCCGAGCTCGAGACCGTCCGGGTTTCTGAACGACGGATCCCTGGCCGTCAGGTGGCCGAGACCCGCACGTCGACGACGCCCGGCACGGTCTGGGCGACCACGCGGGCGATCGAGGACTCGCCGACAGCGGCGGGGCCGGTGACGGACACGACACCGTCGACGACCTCGACCAGCCAGTCCTCGTGGCCGACCGAGGCCAGCACCCGGTCGATGTCGGCGGCGATCTCCGCGTCGTCGCGGGCCAGGGTCCTGATGACGTCGCTGCGGCTGAGGATGCCGACGACGGTCCGGTCGTCGTCGACGACCGGGAGGCTCTTGGCGCCGGTGGCCGTCATGAGCTCGACGGCGACCGAGACGTCATCCTGGGCGGCGACCGTCACGGGCGCACGGGTGTAGACGTCCTCGACCGTCTTCGGCGGGTACAGGGGGTCGATCGTGATCGGCCGCTCCTGTGCGCGCGGGTCGCGGACGACGACGTCCTGGATGAGGTCCGCCTCGCTGACGATGCCGCACAGCCGTCCGTGGCGGTCGACGACGGGCAGTGCCGTGATGCCGCGCTCGGCGAGCTGACGCAACGCGGCCTTGGTGCTGGTCTGCGGGGTCGTGGTCGCCGGGCCCGCGGTCATGATCTCTCGGACGAGCATGTCGCCCTCACTTTCGTCGACGGAGGCCTCGTGCCTCTGGTGCCACCCTGCCGACGGGTTCCGTCACCCGACAGGGAACAAGGTCCCGGCGGTCGGGGACCGGTGTCGCCCCGGTACCTCGGTCCTGCGGCACGGGGACCTACGGTTCTCACCGGCGCGTCGGCCCGTGGTGCCTGCGAGGAGGAGGACGAAGCATGCGCCTTCGGCGGAGGGCGGGGACGCCTCGGACGCGCTCGTGTCCGTGGCCTCCGGGTCGGCGTTCGCGGTCATCGCCGTCGCCCAGATCGCCAACGCCTTCGCGCCGCAGCGAGACGCGGCCCGCCTGGCGCGCCGCAACCCGTTCGTCCTCGGTGCCGTCGCGGTCGAGGCGCTGCTGCTGCTCGGGTTCCTCGGGATCCCGTGGGTCTCCGACCTCCTGGGTGGGTCCTGGCCGTCGCTCACCGGATGGCTCTTCTGTCTCCTTGCCGTGATCGTGCTCCCGGTGGTCCATGCGGTCCACGAGGCGTTGCTGCGGTCCCGCAGGCGGTGAGCGGTGTGGGCCACACCAGGAACCGGTAGACGAGGAAGTTCACGACGACCGTGACCCCGGTGGCCAACAGCTTCGCCACCGGAGCGGGACCGGCGAACAGCAGGAGGTGGATGACGACGGGCTGCAGGACCCACATGGTGGCCCCGGTGGTCGCCACGAAGCGTCCGGCCTGACGCCAGCCCAGCCGCGCGCCGGCGAAGACGAAGATCCCGTTGGCGGTGAAGCTGAAGGCCATGCCGGCGCTGGTCGACACCAGGTTGGCCAGGGTGATGCCCAGCTCCTCGTGCAACAGCGTGAACAGCCCCACGTCGATGGCGGTGTTGACCACGCCGACCGCAGCGAAGCGGAGCGCGGGGACACCGAGAGCTGCGCCTGGACGCCTCAGCGGAACCTCACGCGGCGTTCGCCTGCCTCAGCCGGCGCCGCCGAGGCTGCCGCCTCTCGCGGTCCTCGAGCCTGCAGTGCCACCGAGTACAACGGTCTGCCCTGGGTCTCGACGTACACCCGGCCCAGGTAGGAGCCGATGACGCCCATCATGATCAGCTGCAGACCGCTGAGCAGGAACATGCCGACGCCGAGGAAGGCCCATCCGGGTACGGCGTTCTCCGGGGTGAAGACACGCACCGCGAAGACGTACGCGGCCAGCAGCACGCTGATGCTCGAGATCAGCACGCCCAGTCGCGAGATCATCCGGAGCGGGAAGGTCGAGAACCCGAAGATGCCGCTCGCCGCGAACTGCATCATCTTCCTCCAGGGGTAACCGGACTTCCCGGCGTGGCGGGAGTCGCGGTCGAAGAGAAGCGCCTCCTGGCGGAAACCGACGTGGCTGACGATCCCGCGAAGGAAGCGGTCCTGCTCGCGGTAACGGTTCACCTCGCTGACCACCCGCCGGTCCATCAGCCGGAAGTCCCCGGTGTTGCGAGGGATCTCGATCGATGCCAGCCGTCCGAGCAACCAGTAGAAGACGTACGCCGTGAACCGCTTGAGGCGGGTGTCCTTCCGGGTCCGGCGCTGGGCGTAGACCACGTCGACGCCGCTCTCCCACATGGCGAGCATCTCCCTGCTGACGCGAGGCGGGTCCTGGAGGTCGGTGTCCATGACGATGACGGCGTCCGCGTCCGCGACCAGGTCGAGCCCGGCGGTCACCGCGATCTGATGGCCGAAGTTGCGGGAGAAGCTGATCACCGTGACCCGGTCGTCGCGCTCGCGCAGCGCGAGCAGACGGTCCAGCGAGGTGTCCCGACTCCCGTCGTCCACGTAGACGAACTCGAAGTCCAGGTCCGGGCGGAACCGGGTCGCCTCGACCAGCGTCGTGTGGAAGAGGTCGACGTTCGCCTCCTCGTTGAAGACGGGGAGGACGTAGGCCACGTGATGTGGTTCTTCGAACGGCATGGGGGCACCTTCTGTGGTCGAGGGACGTGCGCTCAGCTGGTGGAGGCGACCACGACGACGACAGTCGTCACGAGGATCGCCGTCGCGCTCAGGAGCACCTGGAAGGCCGTGAGCCAACGACCGAGGGTGAGGTCCGCGTGGGTGTCGCCATCGGTGGGCTCCCCGGCAGCGAGCGGTCTGAGACGGCCGGGCACGACGTGGGGCAGCAGCTGTCCGATCAACAGGGCGGCCGCCAGACCCAGGAGCGGTGCGGCCGTCGTCCAGTAGCGGGGACCCGCGATGTGCACGAACGGCTGGGTGAGCAACGCCCCGACCGACAACTTGAGGAGGATGCTCATCACCTGGTCCTCGCGGGGCCGCCGGACGACGCACAGCAGCAGGCCGACGCCGACCGCGAAGGCTGCCCAGACCAGGCCGCGCGTGGTCCGCTCGATGACGACGTCCTGCGACCGCTCGTGGTCCGGGGCGGCACGGAGGTAGCCGTAGAACCGCTCGGGATCGCGGACGTAGGACCGCAGGTTGACCAGGACGTCGGACGTGTAGCTGCCGGGCGTCACCCCCTGTCGCGCGTAGGCCGACATCTGCTGGGCCACGTCCATCTCCGACCGCCCCGTCACCCGTGCCGTCTCCCGCGAGTAGCGCAGGGGGCTGAACCAGACGGTGGAGCCGGGGTCGCACGGCCCGAAGCAGACGAGGTCTCGGTCCCCGAAGGTGTTGGCGAGCACCGTGGGCACCGAGGTGGTCGTCACCACCCGGCCGTGGAGCGTCGTCGACGCGGCCACCGACCACGGCAGCAGCACCGCCGAGAACGCCAGGGCGGCGGCCGCCGCGGACAGCACCGCCCGCCGCCGCTCGGCCCCGCGGAGCAGGGCGAGTGCCGCGACGACGTTGACCAGGCCGAGACCGGCCACCAGGAGCGACGCGCTCGACCGGAAGTAGACGACCGCGATGGCGAGCAGACCGAGCCGCACGCCGACCCCGAGCGACGGCGCCCGTCCCCGGCGCAGGCCCCGGTTGAGCTCGACCAGCTCGACGAGCAGCAGCACGACCAGGAGGCCGGCCACCAGGTCCCCCCACGCCGCCAGGGAGAACGCCGCCCACACCGGGACCAGCCCCGGCATGACCAGCAGCGCGCCGGCGTACGACGCGCCCAGGCTCCGGCGTACCCGCAGCACGGTCGCGAGGAACACCAGGCTGGTCACGACGCCGAGGTAGCCCCGCAGGAGCGCGCCGTCGGCGTGCGGCGCGACGAGGTACAGCGGCGCCAGGAGCAGGGACATGCCGGGCATGAACCACCCGCTGCCCACGACGTTGCGCTCGACCTCCGCCCAGTCGGGAGCGCTGAGCGAGCCCCAGTCGCGCAGGAGGTTCGACAGGGCCTTGCCGCCGTTCACGTACGCGGTCTCGTCACCCACGAGGGGCCCGTGGGCGATCTGGAGGAACACGACCACCTTGACGACCAGGTGCGCCGCGACCAGCAGCAGGAGGATCCGGTCGGCACGGGGGAGCCCTCGCCCCCGGGACGAGACCTCGACGGGGCGCACCGCGGTGGCCGTCATCGGTCCTCCTCGAACCGCTTGGTGACGAACGGGTTCGCACACGCCGGATCGTCCGACGACAGCGCGACCACGGGCAGGTCGAGCTCCAGCACCCCGCGCACGATCGGGTCGGGCGAACGGTTGTCCAGCTCCGTGAGCCGCGCCGCGACGCGGGTCACCCTGCCGCCGGGCTCCGGTCGGGCCATGGACAGCTCGGCCGGGGTCGTGCTCCGGCCGGTCACCACGAACCCCGCCCGGGTGAACGCCTCGCTGAGTCGGTCGCGCACCTGGTCGAGGTCGAGGAGCGACCAGTGGAGCACCAGCGAACGACGTTCGCCGGACGCGGTGGGGACGTCGCCGTCACGACGTACGACGTACGGGAAGTCGAGGACCACATCGTCAGGGAGCGGGTAGCAGCCGATGGCGAGGGGGTCGGCGACCAGGTCGGGTCGGTAGTTGCCGGTCGGCTCGGCCCGACCCAGCGACTGGCCTGCTGCCATCAGGACGGCGAAGACGAGGACGCCGGCCATCACGACGACACGCCAGGCGACGTGTCCTCGTCGCGGCGCTGGGCGTCCCTCACCGGGTGGCACGGTGAGCACACGCCTTGCCGTTCGAGAGATGGCCCGAGAGGGCCACGAGCGCGGGCAGCGCGGTGTGGAGTTCCATCACCCACACAGACGTCGTGACACGCGAAAACGTTGCCCGTCGCAGATGATTTCTCGACAACGATTCAGTGACGCGGTCCCTACGGACCGACGACACCGGCCCCTGACCCGCGTCTGCGCAGGTCAGGGGGACTGGATGTCGATGGGCATGACGAGACCGGTCCGGTCCGCGCACACGGCAGCAATCGAGCACGCGGCTGCCTCCTCCTCAGCGCGGCGCGGGAGTCGCCTCAGATGCCGGGCCCACACCTGAAGTGCCGGTCCGAATCGACATGGTGTTGCCCACTCGCGGCGGTGTGAGCAGTCTCGTAGGGTCCGACTCAGCCCGCATCCCACGCCGAGCGCTGATTCCGGCACGCTCAATCGGTTCGCTTGACTGCGACCACGGGACATTTCGCATCAAGGAGAATCTCTTGGGAGCTGCTTCCCAGAAACAGCTTCCCGACCGGCGATCGTCGTCGGAGCCCGATCACGATCAGTCCGGCGTCGACGGCTTCTGCAACGGAGAGGATCTCCTCCGCCGGCGACTGCGCCTGCAGCGGCCGCCGGAGTTCGTGGTCGACGCCGAGCGAGGTGAGACGCTCGTCGAGCGCATCCCAGTCTGCGGCGCTTGCGAACGAAGGGTGGGCATCGTTGCCCCGCACGCCTGTGTTGACGACGACGACCCGATCGCCGTCGCGTGCCGCCAGGTTGACGGCGTAGTCGATGGCCGCCTTGCCCTCAGGCGATGGGACGTATCCGACGACGATGTTCATCGTGATCTCCTTGCGCTGAGCTTCGGGGGTCTGGCCGTTGAAGGCGCGTGCTACCCGCTGTGCGTGACCTGTGGCTGGCTTCGCGCGTACTCGCTGGGCCTCGTCGAGTCACTGGCCGCAACCAGTAGCTCAACCTCTGGTCCGGCGAAGATGGTGTCCGCGAGCTGTAGAGCGAGACCGATCAAGCCTGCCCGGTCCGCGAGTTCGCTGCGCCTGATCTGCAGGTTTCCGGTGGCCAGCGGCAGCGAGCGCTGGTACACGACTTCACGGATCCCGGCGATCAGGTGTTCCTCGGCGGCGGCAAGCTGTCCGGCGAGCACGATGACCCTGGGGTTGAACAGGCTCACCGCTTGGGCGATGGCCTCTCCGACGATTCGTCCGCTTCGTCGAGCCAGTCGCACTGCGGTGAGATCCCCACTGCGCAGCAACTGCACGGCCTCGCCGACGTTCGCTGTGGGTATACCAGCTTCATTGAGGTCCCGGACCAGCGCCCAGCCGCCCGCGTACGCCTCGACGCAACCGAGGCGGCCGCACCGGCACTGCGGCACTGGTGCGTCGTCGGGCGGGGAGGCGTAGTAGTGGCCGATGTCGCCGGCCGCGCCGTCGGCCCCGCGGAAGATTCGGTTTCGGGTGACCAGCCCGGCGCCGATACCGGTGCCGAGCTTGAGCATGAAGAGCTCGGTGACGTCGGGGTAAATGGTCTGGTGTTCGCCCCAGGCCATGGCGTTGACGTCGTTCTCCACGAGGACGGGGCAGGTGAAGTGGTGTCCGAACCAGGCGCGGATGTCGAACCCGTCCCAGCCGTTCATGATGGGCGGGCTCACGACCTGGCCGCGCGCGAAGTCGACGGGACCGGGTACGTCCAGGCCGATGCCGAGAACAGAGGTCGGTTCAAGGGCGGCGTCGATGAGCAGCTCGACGAACGCGGTCCTGATGAGCGTGAGTAGTGCCTCGGGGCCTTGGGTGAGGTCGATCGCCTGTTCGTGCTCGGCGAGAACCTTCCCGGACAGATCACACAGACCCGTCCGCAGGCTGGTCGCGCCCATGTCGGCGACCAGCAGGACGCCCCGGTTGCTGTTGAACGCGAACCGCTCAGGCGGGCGGCCGCGCGCGATCGACTGCCCTCCGGCTGGTCTTACCAGCTCTGCGGTCAGCAGCGCGTCGATCCGCTGGTTCACGGTGGATCGGGAGAGCCCGCTGAGGCGCATCACGTCTGCGCGAGTGAGGGCTTCGGCTTCGCGGAACAGGCCGAGCACGTGGGCGAGGTCGGCCGCGGTGGGCAATGGCGTCGTACCAACTCTTACCTGTGACAGACGGGGCATGGCTGAACCTTATCTGACGGCAAGCAAGTAAAAAAGGGCCTCTTTCTGCTTGACGGTGGACAAAAAGGGGGTTTCACTGTGATGAGAGCCACGACCGATCTGGGTCGGGCCGCCAACCAGGAGGGCTCCCCATGCCAACACCAACCCGTCCGTCCCGGCGCAGCCTGAGTGCAGTGGCCGTGGTCGCCGTCGCCGGACTGGCGCTGGCCGGCTGCAGCTCGGACTCCTCAGGCTCCTCATCCGGCTCATCCGGCTCGTCCGGCAGCTCGGACTCGGCGAAGGTCGCTGCGGTCATCAAGGGACTGGATAACCCGTTCTTCCAGACCATGGAGCAGGGCATCAACGATCAGTCCGAGACCGATGGTGTCTCGACGACGGTCCAGGCCGCGCAGTCCATCACCGACACGTCAGGCCAGGCCGACAAGCTCAGCGCGATGGCTGGCCAGGACTACAACTGCTTCCTGCTGAACCCGATCTCGGCGACGAACCTCGTCCAAGGCATGGCGCAGCTGGCTCAGAAGAACGTCCCGATCGTCAACATCGACAACCCGGTCGACGCGGACGCTGCGAAGGCGGCGGGAGCGACCCCGGACACCTACATCGGCACCGACAACGTGCAGGCCGGCGATCTCGCGGGCAAGCACATGGCCGAGTTGCTCGGTAGCGGAGGCGGCGACGTCGCGATTATCGGCGGCATCTCTGGTGACGCCACCAGCAACGCGCGCATTGAGGGCTTCACGCAGGGCCTCGGCTCGGCCGGGAACGTCGTCCAGACCGTCGCCGCGAACTGGGACCGCCAGAACGCGCTCACCCAGGCTCAGACCCTCCTGCAGGCCCACCCCGACCTGAAGGGCTTCTTCGTCGCCAACGACGACATGGGCCTTGGCGTGGCGACGGCGATCGCCAACGCGCACAAGACCGGCGAGGTCGACGTGATCTCGGTCGACGGGATCAAGGACGCCCTGCAGGCCGTCCAGGACGGCTCGATCACCGCGGTGGTTGCCCAGTACCCATACGTGATCGGCGCCATGGGCGTGGAGGCATGCGAGGCCGCCGTCGCCGGCCAGTCGCTGCCGGAAGACGTCAAGGCTCCCGTCGAGCTCATCACCAAGGACAACGCCGCCGAGGCGCTGCAGAAGACCCCCAAGCCGGTCGGCAACTACGACGACCCGTTCGCCGCACTCATCAACCAGTAGCCACCTGAGCCCGCCCCGGGGACTTCCCCTGTACCCCGGCCGACTCGGCTCCCATGGAGGACTGAACCGTGACCCAGCAGACACCGACCCCGCCCGCGGGCTCCCACGAGCCAGCGGCCGAGCACATGACGACCAACAGAAGCAGCAGCTCGACCACGGTCACCGAATCGTCGGGTTCGACCGCCGGGGCAGTGCATGGTGGATCGTCCCCAAGTTGGACCCACAAGGTCACGGACCCGTCCTTCTGGGCCGACTGGGCCGCCCTGATCGGCCTAGTCGCGCTCTGCGTCGTCTTCCAGATCGGCAACACGACCTTCCTGAGCACCAATAACATCCAGGCGATGCTGGTCGCGGCCTCCATCCTGGTCGTGCTGTCACTCGGCCAGACCTTCGTCATCTCCACGGCCGGCATCGATCTGTCCATCGCGTCGGCGATGACCCTGGGCGCGGTCAGCTTCGGGTCTGCGTTCGGCAATGGGCAGCCCATCTGGTTGTGCTGCGTGTTCGCTGTGCTCGGCAGCGCCGCGGTCGGCGTTGTCAACGGACTCCTCATCGGCGTCGCGGGCATCACCGACTTCATCGTCACCCTCGGCACACTCTCAGCGGCAGCTGGTGTCGCGCTCGTGGTCTCGGACGGACAGCCCACCACCATCTTCGACACCTTCCTGCTCCGACTGTCCACCGGCGGGATCGGCCGCATCGGTTGGCCCGTCGTCGTCGCCGCCGTCCTGGCCGTAATCGCCCACGTGGTCATGTTCCACACGCGATTCGGCACCCACGTCCTGGCCGCGGGCGGATCGAAGGAGGCCGCGACCGCGACCGGCATCAGCGTCGGGCGCATCAAGGTCGCCGTCTACTCCATCAGCGGCACCATGGCCGGAATCGGAGCGATCCTGCTGGTCGCCCGCATCGGAGCCTCCGAGCCGGCCGCCAACACCCAGTTCCTCCTCAACTCCGTGGCGGCTGTCGTCCTCGGCGGGGTCAGCCTCTTCGGCGGCCGAGCCACGATCGTCGGCCCGGTCCTCGGCGCACTGTTGCTGACCGCCCTGGCAAACGGACTCACGCTGCTCGGAGTCTCCGAGTTCTACCAGCCCGTCGCAGTCGGCGGAGTCGTCATCCTCGCCGCCCTGATCACGAGGTTCCAGAAATGACCACCCAGGCCAACAGTCCGGCCAGTAGCACCACTGGCACGCCCATCATCGAGGTGCGGGATCTGTCCCTGGCCTTCGGCAACGTCCAGGCGCTCAAGGACGTCAGCCTCCAACTGCGGCCCGGCGAGGTCACCGCCGTCGTCGGCGACAACGGGGCCGGAAAATCCACCGTCGTCAGGTGCATCTCAGGCATCCACAAGGCCGACTCCGGAGTGATCCATTACAACGGTTCTCCGGTGTCGTTCCACAACCCCGAGCAAGCTCGCGAGGCGGGCATCGAGACCGTCCACCAGAACCTCGCCCTTGTCGACGACCTCACGGTCTGGCAGAACCTCTACCTGAACCGGGAGATCGTCCGCGGCGTCGGACCCCTCGGTCTGCTCGACCGGCGCGCGATGCGCAAGGGGGCCCAGGAGATGGTCTCAACCCTCGCAGTCAACGTGCCGGCGGTGAGCTCGCGGGTGCGGCGCCTGTCCGGCGGCCAGCGCCAGGCCGTCGCGATCTGCCGAGCCGCGGGCTTCAGCTCCAAGCTGGTCATCATGGATGAGCCCACCGCGGCGCTGGGTGTCCAGGAGACCGCTCGCGTCGAGGAGCTCATCATCCGGCTGAAGTCCGAGGGCCGTGCCGTGCTGCTCATCAGCCACAACTTCGCCCAGGTGCTGCGCCTGAGCGACCAGGTGTGGGTGATGCGTGCTGGCCGATGCGTGGCCGGTCGCCGGACCGCCGAGACCGACGGCGAAGAGATCGTCGCACTCATCACCGGCGCCAAAGCAGCCTGACCCCGGCTCCCCGGCCCGGCCCAGTCGCGCGGGTCGGGGACCTGCCCTACCCACCCTGCCGCCCCACCGTCCCGCCCGGTCTTCTCCGTCCCCGGGAACCGGTGTGGAACGGACCCAACCTGCGAAGGAAGAGAATCGTGAGCACCACCACCCAGACCCCGGATGTCGCCCCCCGTGGAGGCGTGCCGAACCCGCTGGGCGTCCACGCCCTCGTGTGGGTCGGCGACACATCGCCGGCCTCGGTCAGCGAGGCCATCGGCCAGACCGCCGAGGCCGGTTTCGACCTCCTCGAACTGTCGCTGCACGACTCGGTGAACCTCGACGTGCCACGGGCTCGGGCCGAGCTCGCCGAAGCCGGGCTGAAGGTCGTCTGCTCGAGGGGCCTGGCGTTCGACGCCGACGTCTCCAGTGACGACCTCGCCGTCGTCGAGCGGGGCGCTGCCCTGTTGCACGAATCCCTCGAGGTCACCGATGGGCTCGGTGGCAGCCACTTCACGGGCGCGCTCTACAGCGCGCTCGGCAAGTACGGGCACCCGTTGACGGCGGCCGGTCGTCACAACGTAGTCACCGTGCTCCGCGACCTGGCCAAGGAGGCCCAGGCCAAGCAGATGACACTAGGTCTGGAGATTTGCAACCGATACGAGACAAACGTCATCAACACCGCTCATGACGCCCTCAGGTTGGCCGACGACATCGGCGAGGACAACGTCAGCATTCACCTCGACACGTACCACATGAACATCGAGGAGGACGACCTCGTTCGGCCCGTCTACGACGTCGGGTCGCGGCTGGGATACGTGCATATCGGCGAGAACCACCGCGGGTACCTCGGCTCGGGCCACCTCGACCTCACTGGCTTCTTCCACGCCCTGGCCGACATCGGGTACACCGGCCCTATCACGTTCGAGTCGTTCTCGTCGGCAGTGGTTGCTCCCGGTCTGTCCAACGACCTGGCGATCTGGCGGAACCTGTGGGACGACGGGTACGACCTCGCCTCGCATGCGCGCACCTACATCGCGACCGGCCTGGCGGCGGCGTGGCGCCGATGAGCTACGCACCTGGCGGCGTGCCTGTGATGACGACGTTCTCCGAGCTACTGGAGCGCGCCCGGGGACGCCTGGCCGCCGGGGAGCGTCGCATCATCGGCGTCGTCGGAACCCCGGGGGCAGGGAAGACGACCCTGGTCGAGGCGGTCATCCAGGCACTGGCGGCCACTAGTGACAAGACCGACGGCTGGCTCGCCCACGTTCCAATGGACGGATTCCACCTCGCAGACGTCGAGCTGGAACGCCTCGGCCGCCGAGACCGGAAAGGCGCCCCGGACACCTTCGACGCCAATGGATACGCCACATTGCTGCACCGCATCCACTCCACGTGCGGCACCGGCGAGACGGTGTACGCACCCGCCTTCGACAGGGACATCGAACAGCCAGTGGCCGGAACCATCCCGGTGTTGCCGCACTGCGAACTGGTCCTCACCGAAGGCAACTACCTGCTCCTCGACGACGAGGACTGGGGGCACGTGCGAGCCGAGCTCGACGAGGTCTGGTTCCTCGACGCCGACGACGAGGTCCGCCGGTCTCGGCTCGTGCGCCGCCACATCCAGTTCGGAAAGGCCCCCAGCCACGCTGAGGCATGGGTGGCCGAGGTCGACGAACCGAATGCCAAGCTCATCGCCGCAAGCCGCGACAGCGCCGACGTGCTGGTCTCGGGCGTGCTGCTGCCCAACCCGCCTACGTCGACACCGCGGTCGACGCCGCCATCGACTCCCAGGTCGAACCTGACCAACCTTCCCACCTAGCAGGCCGCTCGCCGAACAGCGCGGCGACAACGCCGGGCCCAACGCCACCGGCGGGTACGCACGATCAAGCCAGACGTTCCAGGAGAAACCATGACCGACCGCCTCGCGCAGCGCTCGGACGCAGGAGTCTCCATCTGACTCGACGACCTCGCGCGCGAGCGGATCGGGACCGGCAACTCGCCGACCTCGTCCGACACGCCGGGCCGGTCGGTGGGCGTGGCCGTAGGCCGGAGCGGACGGCGGGTGACCGGGCGCACATCCACGACTGGAATCGGTGATGGACCCGCGTGGTTGGGCCTGTCAGCTGGTTCGACTCATGCCCCCGGGCCTCAGCTTCTGCTGCTACGAGCGGCCATTCGCCGAGAGGCGGCTGACGGGCCAGCGAGCACCACCACACCGCCGCCCGGCCGGGTAAGCCCCGGTCAGGGTGGCGGTCTGCATTTCGGTGCCGCTGGGTGCAAGCGTCACCCTTGGGCGGGTCTCAATCGCGGGTCACGCAGATCGGGTGGCGTCCGCCTGGAACAAGGCGTCCGCTCACCGCCATGTGGCTGCCGCACTGATTCTGGGGCGCGCCGTATCGCGAGCAGCCCAGGTCGAGTTACCTCACCGCGGTGAGGGGGTTGTTCTCGCGTCGGAGTTCATCGGCTGTCTAGCGGTGTGCTTCCAGGTAGGTGAGCACGGCGAGGACTCTGCGATGCCCTTCGTCGACCTGGTCCAGGCCGAGTTTGATGAGGATGTTTGCTACGTGGGTCTCCACGGTGCGGTCGCTGATCCAGAGCCGTTTGGCGATACCGGTGTTGGTGTGGCCCTCTGCCATCAGGGTCAACACCTCGCGCTCGCGGGTTGTCAGGTCGCGCAGGGGCCCGTCGCCTCGGGCCCCGATGAGGCGGGCGACGACCTCGGGATCGAGGGCTGATCCGCCGGCGGCGACTCGACGGAGGACGTCGAGGAAGTCGTCGACGTCGAGGATCCGGTCCTTGAGGAGATAGCCGAATCCGCCGCTGGTGACGAGCTCGACGGACTGGGTGGTCTCGATGTGCTGGGAGAGCAGGACGATGGCCAGGTCGGGGATCTCGTGTCGCAACTGCTTGGCTGCGCGTGCTCCGTCGTCGGTGAGGTCGGGTGGCATCCGGACGTCGATGATGGCGAGGTCGGGTCGATGCCGGCGTACGGCGTCGACCAGACCGGGCGCGTCGCCGGCTCGGTCCACGATCTCGTGTCCGGCGTCGGCGAGCAGGCTGGCGAGGCCCTCGCGAAAGAGGACGGAGTCCTCGCCGATCACGAGGCGCATGGCAGGATCGCCTCGATCACGGTGCCGCGACCCAGTCTGCTGTCGACGGTCAGGCGGCCGCCGTGGGCCCCGATGCGGTCTGCGAGCCCGGCAAGGCCGGATCCTCCCCGGATGGTGGCCTGCCTGCACCCGTCGTCGGTGACGCGGACGTGAGACGGCTCTCGACGACATCGACCTCGAGGGTGATCCGGGCTGCCTCGGCGTGCTTGATCGCGTTGGTGATGGCCTCCGCGGCTACGAAGTAGGCGGTCGTCTCCAGATCCGGGTCCAGCGGGTGGTCGGTCACACGCAGGTCGATGGGTGTGGGGGTGGAACCGACCAGCTGGGACAGCGCTGGCACGAGGCCGTCGTCCAGGCAGCTGGGACGGATCCCGTGGGCCAGGTGACGCAGCTCGCTGACCGCGGTCGCCAGCTCGGCCACTGCGTTGTCGATCACGCCTGTCACCTCGATGCCCCGGGCGGCACGGCGCTGAGGGAGCCGCAGTGCCATACCGAGCGCCACCAGGCGCTGCTGCGCTCCGTCGTGGAGGTCGCGTTCGAGCCGACTCCGTGGGACCTGGATGCCGATCGGCCATATGTGCACAACCCGCGCAGGTGGGGTGTCGGAACAACCACGGCCCGCCACGCCGCCGGTGGACGAGCCAGGTGTTGCCGATGACCGATGCTGCAGCGGTTCGTACGCACCGTCGCATGCCCACCGGGACAGGTTGTCCTCGGGAGCACTCCTACGTCATGGCGGATTCAGTTGGCCGGCGCAACGGTGGGGTAGACGCTGCTGATCCGTGCGTAGATCCCATCCACGTCGAGGTCTTCTCGGCGATGAGCGGCGTCTTGAATCAGTCGGACCAGTTCGCCGACGGCCCAGTGGGAGCTGGCGTGTGCGGCAAGGGTGTCGAAGTCGTCGGATTCTTCGACGGCGTCCCGCAGGGCTTCGCGGGCCTCGACGAGTTGGCGGGCGTTGAAGCGGCCGAGGTCTCGGTAGGCGGTGTACTGGGCGAGGTGGAAGAACTGGTTCAGGGTTGTCACCCGGGGGAAGGTGTGGTCGACCTCGCGGTAGCTCAGCAGCCGCAACGGCATCTCGCGGGTCAGGGCAGGTTTGGCGTACCAGAGCACGCTGATCGCGAGCTCGCCGCGGTCGTCACGCAGCACCAGACCTAGATTCACCGACCGCGGCGAGTAGTCGCGCCCGGGCGAGACGACGACGTCGGATCGCAGCGAGTCGAGGTCCATCGAGATGTGGCAGCCGCATTCGAGCCACGCGAGGTCGATCGCCTTGGAGATCGACGAGGCCAAGTTGCCCGGCCCGGCGTCGGCGTCGATGCACACCAGCTCCCGGCAGTCGGCGGTGCGAAGCAGCTCGACCAGGCCGGTGTTCTCCCAGTGGCCACCGTCGGTGATGTACAGGTAGAGGTCGGTGGGGTCGTGGAAGCCAAAGAACTCCTTCAGCAGGTAGCCCAGGCGTGGTTGCGGCAGCCTGACTCCGCGGGCCGCGATCGCCTGGGCGTATCGCGGGTTGGGGATCCACATGCCCAGCCGGATGTTGGCGAAGGTGAGCAGCATGCTCACCGGGCCGACGCGGAACCGGCCCATGGCGGGGGAGACCGCGGCGCCGGACAGCCCGACGCTGAGCATGGTCGTGATCCGCGGGCTGTGCTTGGGCATCACATCCTGCAGGGTCGCGGTGTCGACCGCGTAGCGGCGCGCGATGCCCGGCTCTCCGCTGGGGAAGTGGACAGCCACCTCGTGCGGGTTGAAGGTGACGCTCATCGCCGGGATCCCGTGGTGGGTTCGGATCCGTCGGCCTGACACCGAGGCGGTCGTGCACACGGTCAGCGGGGTTCCGTACTCGGGGTCAGCGTCGCGGGTTTCCAGGTCGGCCAGTGACGGTTCGGGAAGGCGATCCGATTGGGAGCTCTGGATGCTCCCGTTCGCGTAGGCTACGGCGACCCGACCGTCGCCGGGTCGGTAGGTGGCGAAGGCCAGGCGGAGCTTCCCGCGGTAGTAGGCGGCCAGTGACCACCACTCGGGGCTGGAGAACACTTGGACGAGCACGAGAAACGCGGCGGGCACGAGCAGCGCCGGCCAGCTCGTGCCGTGCTTCATGCCGTGGAGCAGGCAGCGGCATCCGACGTAGACCACTAGCGCGGCGAAGACGGTGCCGCCGACGATGGGCGCGAACCGGGCCAGGGGCCGCCGCAGGATCCGCACGACCGCGGTCGCCGACCCGAGCGCGCCGAGAGCTGCGACGAGGTTCGCTTGCAGCAGGTTCGGCTGCCACAGCAGCGTGATCAGCACGGGCAGGGCGCCGAGGAGGACCAGGAGCGTCGCGCCGAGCGCGATGCTGCCGTACCCGGCGTACTTCAGCCCGCCGACGTACGCGCGGGGGCCGTCCCGGCCGCGCAGTTCGGCGTCCTTCGCGGCGAACACCCAGGCAACGACGAAGGCGACGCCGATCGCCACCCAGGCCAGTCCGGGCCACCAGGTCGCCGACGACCGTAGGCAGGTGTGCCCCGTCGAGTAGTCGAGTTCGCCGCTCGGCCAGTTGCACAGCCCGCCGTAGTAGGCGCGGTAGAGCCATCCCCAGGGCTGGGTGATCACCCACAGCATGGCGAACAGCACTACGCCGTTGATCAGCATGCCGGTCAAGACGGTCGCGAATGCGGTGGGGAATCGGGCGGCGCGACGTGCTCGGGCGGCGGACACCGCGTCGACCTCGTGGCCCTCCTCGACGCCGCGCGGGGTGGTGGCGAGCAGGTAGCCGAGGTTGGCCATCAGATGCTGTTCCTCGGGGCTGGGCTGGTCTCCCTTCTTCGCCCAGGGCCGCGGCAGTCCGGGCGCCTGCGGCGCGGTGGGCTTGTACGCGCGCGCCAGGCTCCACCCGCCCGCCATGTAGGAGCCGCCCGAGACCGCGGCGACGCGGGAAGCGGTGTCCCACCCCATGTCCGCGGTTTCGAGCACCTGCAGCGCCCCCAGACTCATCGACGCCGCCCGAACCCCGCCTCCGGAGAACGCCAGCCCGAGCCCGTAGGTCCGGCCGCCGGCCAGCTTGAGCGGGGGGCTCGGCGCGCCTTCGGCCCGGGGCACGTCGACGGTCTGAAGCACGGCCCTGACACTCGGCCGCAGCGCCAGCGACGCCATGCCGGCGACGATGACGGCGAGGGTCAGGATCGTCATGAGCAGCTGCCCCCACCACAGGGAACCGGCCACCGCTGCGACGAAGCGGCGCGACGCGTCCAGGTCAGCGATCTGGGCCAACAGCGCTCGGGCGACGAGCCATACCACGAACGCGGCCAGGGCACTGCCGATCGCCCCCAGCGCAGCCCGCCGCATCCACTCGGTGCGGAAGGCGCCGGCAACACCGAAGGTCAGCAGCGCTAGACCCCCGTAGAAGGACCCGACCAAGGCGATCGCCCACATCCAGTCGCGCCCGCTCTCGGCCTTTACACCGTCGGTCGTCGAGTCGAACTCGTTGGCGTACTGGTCGCTGACCTGGTCCACCTCCAAGGTGCCGGCAGCAGACAGCACGCTGGACGACGAGTCCATCACCTCCTGCACCGTCACAGACGTAGGAGCCTCGTCTGATCCCGCCGCGACAGCGACCGCACCCACCGAAGCAGTCAGACCGAGGACGGCCGCAGCCGCCGCGGCACCTCCCCGACGGCGAAGCTTCGCCCACCATCTGCGCACTTCTCGCCCATCCCTCCGAGAACTGGGTTGCCGGTCAGTGTCACCTTGTCTTCGACGACCGGCTTCACCGACATCGGGGAACTCCAGGCCACAGCACCTCCGCAGCGCCATGGTCTTCGACGGAGTCCGCCGCCGGGGTGCCGGCGAGCGCGGGGCGGGGCATCACGACGCCGGGGGAGAGGTACTTGCCGTAGGACCGCCCGATCAAGGGGGCGTCGAGCGACCGCCGACCGCGCGCAGATGCGACCGACGAACCCCGCGACGGTTGGGCCCACTGCGAGGGCAGGAACCGGCCGGGCGCGGAGAGAGGGGCGTGTTCGGCTCTCGCGAACGTTCTCCTGTCGCGAACGAGCCGCTTGAGCCAAGGTGGGCGCGATGCGACGTTCGTCACTCACGTCACCCGGTGAGACCTAGGAGAGTCGCCCATGGCCACAGTCGTTCCCGTCGACGAGTTCGTGACGGATGAGTGGTACCCCGGTTTCAAGCCGGCTCTGGACCATGCGGGCTGGGTGGTGGAGCCGTTCCGCACCTTCGACAAGGCCGACGAAGAGCGCTTCTGGTTCATCGACTTCCACTGGCCGCGCGGTCTCACGCCGATGGGCCTGATCTGGAACGAGGACGGCTACTCGTGGGGGACCCAGCTCGCGGCGGAGTCGCTGCCGCTGCCGCCCGGCCGGGGCATCACCCAGCGGATCGCCGGGACCCACACCTACGCCGCCGCGATCGACGTGACGGACGAGTGGGAGATCGGCGAACGGGCGCGCCGCATGATGCAGAACCTGCCGCGCTTCCTGGAGAACTTCGAGGGCACCTGGGCCGAGCGCCGGGAGGAGGTCGAGTCCTGGTGGACGCACCTGCACTCGGTCGACCTGCGGTCGCTGGAGCTCGCGGAGCTCGGCGGCTATCTGCGCAAGGCGCGGCAGTTCCACAAGCGCGCGTTCGAGATCCACTTCGAGATCATGTATCCGCTCCTCGCCAACTACGTCGGCTTCTACGGCGCCTGCACCGAGATGGGCATCGACCCGGGAGAGATCGCCAAGTTCCTGCAGGGCTACGACACGAAGATCATGGAGACCGACCGGGCCCTGTGGGACCTCACCCGGAAGGCGCGGGGCACCGGTCTCGGCGAGGTCTTCGCCGCCCACGACGCCACCGGGATGCGTGCCGCGCTGTCGGCGCACGGAGGTGCGGCCTCCACCTGGCTGACCGAGTTCGACGACTTCCTGCGGGTCTACGGCTACCGCACCGAGGGCTCCTGCGACATCGCCCTGCCCTCCTGGATCGAGGACCCGACCCCGGCACTGGGAATGGTGAAGACCTTCCTTCTCAAGGAGTCCGACCACGACTTCGAGGCGGCACTCGCGAACGCCGTCGAGGAGCGCGAGACCGCGATCGATGCGGCGCGATCGTCCCTCTCCCGGGAGGAGCAGCAGGTCTTCGACGCCGGCCTGGCGTCGTGCCAGGCGGCCAACTTCCCCTGGTGGCAGGACGACCACAACTACTACATCGACCTGCGGGTGTCCCTCCCGATGCGCTGGGCCACCCAGCAGATCGCCGAGGTGGTCGGCGCCGACGCGTCCGACGACACCATCTTTCTGTTCTGGCCCGAGCTCCTCCAGGTGGTCGACGGGGAGAGGAAGTTCTCCGAGTTCAAGGGCCTCGTCCACGACCGCAAGCAGTACTTCGACCACTGGTACGAGCGCCGGGCGAGCATGCCGAAGGTGCTCGGCACCATCCCGGAGGCGGTGACCGACCCGATCCTCATCGAGATCTTCGGACTGAACTCGCACTTCCTCAAGGCGGTCCAGGCGGCGGGGGACGACAGTGACGTCAAGACCCTGTCGGGGGTCGCCGCCGCCCGGGGCACCGCCCGCGGCATCGCGCGGGTGCTCTCGAACGCCGATGAGCTCCACCGGGTCCAGCCCGGCGAGATCCTCGTATGCGAGTCGACGTCTCCGAACTGGACGCCCGCCTTCGCCAAGATCGCCGCCTGCGTCTGCGACGGAGGAGGGACGCTGTCCCACGCCGCGATCGTCGGGCGCGAGTACGGCGTGCCGACGGTCACCGCCGTGGGCCTGGCCACCGTCGTGATCAGCGACGGCGACGAGGTGGAGGTCGACGGGACGAACGGCACGGTCACGGTCTTCAAAAGGGCCGACCGGCCGGACGAGGTACCCGCGTGACGCTCGTCCTGGACCTCGCCGACCTCAGCCCGGACACGGCGACGGCGGTCGGCGGGGCGAAAATCGGGAGGCTGGTGGAGATGAGGGCCGCCGGGACGGTCGTGCCCGGCGGCTTCGTCCTGGGCGTCGAGGCCTACCGGACCCACTTCCGGGCGTCGGGGCTGGACGAGCAGATCGCCGGCATCCTCCGCTCCCTTCCCGCGACACCGACGGACCGCCAGCTCACGGCGGCGTCGGAGGAGCTGGTGGGGGCGATCCGCGAGGTCGCCGTGACCAGTGAGCTCTGCGACGCCGTCGCCCAACGGTACGCCGACCTGTGCGAGCGCCGCCGGGACGAGGCGCTCCTGGTCGCCGTACGGAGCTCGGCGACCGGAGAGGACGGCGCCCAGTCGAGCTTCGCCGGCATCTTCGAGAGCTACCTGGGAATCAGCGGCGCAGCCGAGGTGATCGACGCTGCGCGTGACTGCTGGGCAAGCCTGTTCGGGCCCCGCGCGCTGCGCTACCGGCTGGAGCGGGGGACTTCGCACCAGGACATGCCGATGGCGGTGGGCGTCCTCGAGCTCGTCCACGCCAGAGCGTCCGGGGTCGCGTTCTCGGTGCACCCGGTCAGCGGCAAGTCCGACCGGATCGTGGTCGAGGGCTCGTGGGGGTGGGGGGAAGCCGTGGTCCAGGGGCTGGTCACGCCCGACCGGGGCGAGGTCGGCAAGTCGGACCTCCGACCCCTGCGCTACACGGTCGCCACGAAGAAGGTGATCTCCGACTACGACCCGGCCAGTCGGCGGGTCACCGAGCGCGAGATGCCGGCGGAGCTGCAGGAGACCCGAGTCCTCGACGACGAGGAGCTGCAGGCCATCGCCGACACCGTCCGGCGCGTCGAGCGGCACTACGGCCACGCCGTCGACGTCGAATGGGTGCTGTCCCAGGACCGGAAGCCCGGAGGGCCCGTGCACGTCGTGCAGTCGCGGCCGGTCACCGTCGAGGGGAATGCCGGGCAGCCGGCAGCCTGGAACTCCGCGTCGTTCGCCCTCAAGTACGCCTTCCAGGCGAGTCGATGATCGCGCCCGGCCGAGGCCGCCGGCCTCCTGGTCGGTGACCGGTGACCAGACACTGGACGGCTCCCTCCCGCCACGGTGTAATCGGCGGCGTGGACGAGCTCGCTACCCAGGACCCCCGGGGCCTGCGATCGGTGACGATCGCCATGGGCGTGCTCGAGTGCTTCACCGGTACGGACGAGTGCGGTGCGTCCGACATCGCGCGACAAGTCGGCATCGCGAAGAGCACCGCCAGCCGAATGCTGGCCACCCTGGCCGCGGGGGGCCTGCTGGAGCGTCGGCCGAACGGCCGCTACCGGCTCGGCATCCGGCTCTTCGAGTACGGGCAGCTGGCGGCCGACCGCCTGCTGCTCAAGGAGCTGGCGCTTCCCGTCCTCGGTGAGCTCCGCGACCGGGTCAGCGAGACGGTCCAGCTCGGGATCCCGCTCGGCTCGCAGGTGCTCTACGTCGACCGGCTCGAGGGCACCACCCACGGGTTGCGGTTCCACACCGAGGCGTTCCGTCGGGTACCCGGCCACTCGTCCAGCTGTGGCCGGGCGATTGCGGCCTTCAACCCGGTCGTCGAGCAGGCGGTCCTCAATGCGGGATTCCGTCGGCACACGCCGCACACCGTGATGGATCCCGAGCGTTACCGGGCCGCCCTCGCCATCGTCCGCGAGCGTGGTTGGGCCAGCGCGGAGGAGGAGTTCGAGATCGGTCTGTCGTCGATCGCGGTGCCCGTGCTCGTGCGGAGCGGCGACGCCGCCCGGGCCGTCGGCGCCGTCTCCATCGCCGGCCCCACCCAACGGGTCCTCGGAGCCCGGGGCAACCACATGGTGGCCCCCCTGCTGCGTGCGGGGGAGCGGATCTCACGCGCCCTCGTCGACGTGGCGGACGGGGTGGCGACCGGGTAGGACGACCACCGCCGCCCTCGGTGAGCTTCCCCCCGGCCACGGTGCCTCACGACGCGGACCCCCGGAACTGACGGACCCAGTCGGCCGTCGCCTCGACGCCGCCGAAGGTGTAGAAGTGCAGCCGGAGCTCACCGTGGCGTCGCGGGTCGTACCGCTCACCCAGGGCGTGGATGAACCGGTCCGGCCCGGTGCTGGTCATCAGGTTGGTGAGCGAGAGCCCGTACTTCTTGGCGATCCCGGCGCTGGTCCCGACGCCGAACCGGGTCGCGTAGGCGAGGAGTCGCTTCGCGCCGGCCGGGCCGGGCACCCCTACCCGCACCGGCACCGTGACGCCGCGCTGCCGCACCTGCTCCGCCCACGCGAGCACGTGGTCGGCGTCGAAGCCGAACTGCGTGATCACGCTCGCCTCGACGGCCCGCTGGTGCAGGGCGGCCACCTTGTCCTCCAGCGAGCGCCACAGCAGGTGGTCGGGGATGTGCGGGTGTCCTTCGGGGTATCCGGAGATGCCCACCTCGCGGACGTCGTGGTGCTCCAGCACACCGGACTCGATGAGCGCCACGGTGTCCGGGAACGGCCCCTCGGGGGTCCGCGGGTCACCCGCCACCAGGAAGAGGTGGTCGGCGTTGCCGTCGGCCCGGAGAGCCCCGACGAACTGGTCGAGCTCGGCCCGGCTCCTGAGACGGCGTGCGGACACGTGCGGGACCGCCACGAACCCGAGCTCGCGGACCGCGCGGGCCGCGGCCACGCGGAGCTGGAGGTCCTCCTGGGCCAGGTAGGTCACGTTGACCCGGGTGCCGGCGGGGATGAGGGCGCCGGCCTCCAGCAGCGAGCCGCTGTCCTTGCCGGTGATCTCGAGTGAGAAGTCGTGGACGAGGGCCACCTGGGCAGACATGCCCTCGCGCGGGGTGGGGGACATCCCGCGCCTCAGTCGGCGTAGCTCTTGACCACAGTGGCGCGGATCTCCATCTGACGGTGCGGCTCCAACCAGGGGGCGCTCTTGGCCCCGCCGTCGGGTTCTCCCCACACGAGGGTCAGCTGCTTGCCGGGCTCGGCGTGCTCCGCCTCGACGACGGCGACCGACAGCATCGCCCGCTCGTTCCAGCTCGCGCAGGTGTAGTTGGCGACGCCGACGGTGCGGCCTCGGTCGTCCAGCACGGCGTCGTACTGCCACGTGGAGTAGTTGGCCCGAGGCAGGTCGATGTACTTCGCGGACGGCTCGCCAGGCGTGAGGTACGACGCGCAGACGCGCCCGAAGTCGTCGGCATCCCACTCCAGGGTGACCTTGCGGCGGTGGTTGTCCCCGGCCATCCGCTCGAGGGCGCCTCGTCCGACGAAGTCGTGGTTCAGCTTGATCAGGTGGCCGTAGCCGAGCTCGTACGGCGTGAAGTAGTAGTCCTCGATTGACGGGGAGTAGAAGCTGCCTCCGATCGACCAGCTTGCCTCCTCGCAGGTGGCGGGCAACCACTCGCGGAAGGGGCGAAGAGCCTCGTCGGTGAAGATTCCCGGCAGCGGGCGGGCGATCCAGCCGAGCTCGACAGCGGTGGTGAAATAGGCCATCGAACCCACCTGCCGCAGTCCGAAGGCCTCGCCGGCCTCGAGGATGGCAGCCTTGACCTCGCCGCCCTCGTCCCAGGGGCCGTAGAGCTCGTAGCCGGGTCCTCCGGCCATCGTGTGCCGGAGCGCCGAGACCCGGTGGCCGGCGATGGTCAGCTGGATGATGTGGAACGCGCGTGTGTCGGGCAGGGGCTCACCGGTCAGCGTCTCCAAGAGGTCGAACGCATGGGGACCTTCGAGCTGGAAGCGGTAGACCTTCCGCCGGCCGGCCGGGTTGGCCGAGAAGATCTCGTCGCGCTCGGCGCTGACGTCCCAGCTCCCCGTCTCGGCCTGGAACGCGATCCAGTTGTGGCCGGCCGCGCGGCCCACCAGGGTGATCTCGTCGGGGTTCTCGCAGTACAGGATGCCGTCGCCGATGACGTGGCCCGCGGGAGTGCAGGGCAGGAAGTGACGGGCCCGGTTCGGGCCGAAGGTCTTGAAGCCGTTCATGCCCAGCGACTCGAAGAAGGGCATCGCGTCCTTGCCGCGCACGTAGGTCTCGGTCATGTGGAAGGACTGGTCGTACAGCGCCACCGTCTCGCGCCATGCCCGTTGCTCGTCGCGCCAGTTGGTGAATTCCGGGGAGATGAACTGTGGGGGCTGCCGCTGGATCGCGTCACGGACCACCGAGCCCTTGCGGTTGCCGTACAGGTGATCGACGAAGCTGGGGGTGGTGTCGATCAGTTCCTGAAGCGTCTGGGGCTCTCGCCGGTCGCTCATCCTGGACTCCTCGTCGCTGCTTCTCGTGGGGGACGCGGTCTAGCCGCCGTCTGTCTGGGTCGGTCCACCAACCGCTTCGCGACGGTAGGAGCCCAGCACCGCGCAGTGGAAGGACAACGTTCGGCCAGGACGAACGACGCCCGGGTTACGCCGTCAGCCGAGCCGGAAGGCTCGCGGCAATCGGGGCACGGTCTCGGCCCGCCCGCGCTCGATGCAGAACTCGTTGCCCTCCGGGCCGCAGGTCCACGCAGGAGAGGCCCCCGCTCCGCTGCAGGTCAGCGGCAGGGCGGGGGCCTCGTTCGAGGCAGCGACTAGGGCGTGTCTCCCAAAGAACGCGGCGTCGAGTGGAGATTGATGACGCATGGCGCGTTCTGCGGTGCTGACTGACGCTCAGTGGGCTCGAATTGAGCCGTTGATGCCTTCTTCGGCGGGTCAGCGGGGACGGCCGTTTCGTGATCACCGTCAGGTCATCGAGGGCATCGTCTACCGGCTCCGGACCGGGATCGCCTGGCGCGACCTGCCTGACTCCTTCGGACCGTGTCAGACGATCTGGAAGCGCCACAAGCGATTCAGCACTGACGGCACCTGGGACAAGATCCACGCCCGCCTGATCGTCGAGGCCGACGCCGACGGACGGGTCGAGTGGAACGTCTCTGTCGACTCCACGATCAACCGCGCCCATCAGCACGCCACCACCTTGAGCCGGGTCGAAGCCCCAGCCGGTCGCCGCACAGGGGGCTGAGCCGAACTACAAGGACCTGCGCGCCGGGCCACCCGATCACGCGTTGGTCGCTCCCGCGGCG
>JAOPXG010000359.1 GCA_025965275.1 Nocardioides sp. | reverse complement strand
GCGTGCACGTCCGCCAGGTCATCGACCTCAACGAGCACCGCTGGAACGAGGGCCACGACCCCACCCCGCTCCTCCGGGAGCAGGTCTACCTGACCCACCCGACCTGCGTCTTCATGCACTGCACCCGACCATCACGCTCCTGCGACGGCGACCACATCATCGGCTACGTCCAGGGTGGCCCGACCTGCTCGTGCAACCTCGCCCCCGTCTGCCGCCACCACCACCGGTACAAGACCCACGGCGGCTGGACCTACGAACGCATCGCACCGCGGATCTTCAAGTGGACCAGCCCACTGGGCCACGTCTACATCAACGACCTCACCCACCAGCGACATACCTGACCACCCGACCCCGCCGGCCACGGCCCGCGGGGCCACACCCATGCTCACGCCCGAACAGGTAGTCGGCGCTGCGCGCCTTCCTCGACCACCGGGTGCGGGATGGCCGCGGCCAACAGTTCCCGAGGGCGCGGCAGGTCGTGGTGCCGGTACGCCGAGAAGCTCACGACCGACCTGACGACCGACGCTAGCGTCGGCAGACCGCGAGCGCGGCGACGTCGTCGTCGCGCGTCGGGTCCCGGACCGCGTCGATCATGTGCTGGAGGAAGTCGTCCAGGCGCTCGACGCGGCGGTTGCGGCACGCGTCGGTGAGACGGGCCATCCCGTCGTCGAGGTCCTCGCCCCGGCGCTCGACGAGTCCGTCGGTGTAGAGCAGGATCGTGTCGCCGGGATCGAGGGGGAGGGTCACCACGTCGCGCGCTCCGCCTCCGGCGCCGAGCAGCATCGTCTCGGCGTTCGCGACGATGTCAAGGCTGCCGTCGTGCCGCAGTATCAGCGGCGCCGGGTGCCCGGCGTTGATCACCTGCGCGGTCCCGGCCACGGGGTCGGTCACGGCGTACGCCACCGTCACGAGGTGGTCGAGCTCGAGCCGGTCGAAGACCAGGTCGAGGCTGTCCATCACCGCCGCCGGGTCCGGGTCGAGCGCCACGAGCGTCCGGATCGCCGACCGCACCTGCGCCATCACCGAGGCGGCCTGCACACCACGCCCCATCACGTCTCCCACGAACATCGCCACCCGCCCGCCCCCGAGGTCGATGACGTCGTAGAAGTCGCCACCGACATCGGTGCGTCCCGACGGGCGGTAGACCACGGCGGTCGTCCAGCCCGGCAGGTCCGGGAGCCGCTCGGGGAGCACGGCGTGCTGGAGCCGCAGCGCCACGTCGCGCAGCTCGGAGTGCAGCTCGGCGTTGTCGATCGCGACCGCTGCACGCCGGGCGAGGTCCTCGCCGAACGCGAGGTCCGCCGGGCCGAACCGTCGCCCCTGCTCCCCGGCGACCCAGGTGACCACTCCCAGCACCCGGTCGTCGGACTTCAGCGGGCAGATCAGCGCGCTGCGGAAGCTCAGGGCACGCAGCAGCCGCAGGTGCTCGTCGTCGTACGCCGTGAGGGCGAGCATCTCGTCGGAGATCTCGGGGACCAGCTCGGAGACGCCGGTGCGCAGCACCTGGTGGGTGCCGCGATCGGCGTCGGGGTCGGCGGCGTACTTGGTCTGGAGCTCCTCGACCAGGTAGGCGTGCCCGGGATGGGCATGGGCCACCGCGATGTTGCGCAGCCGGCCGTCGTCCTCCAGGGAGATCGCGCACCAGTCCGCGAACCACGGCACCGCCGCCTCGGCCACGGCGGTCAGGGTGCTCTCGTAGTCGAGGTCGCCGGAAAGCTGCACGCTGGCCTCCGCGAGGAAGGCGAGCTTCGCCTCGCGGTCCGCGGCGGCGTCCTGCGCCTGGATCCGGTCGACCGCGTGCGCGCACATGGCGGCGAGCAGCTCGAGGAACAGCAGCTCCGAGGTGTCCACGGGGCGCCGCCCGGGGAACGACAGGGACACGACGCCCAGGTCGCGGTCGCCGACGACGAGGGGGAGGCAGACGATGGACCGCTCGCCCTCCGCAGCCGACTCGAGGTCGGGGTAGCGCGACCGGATCTGGCCGCGACCGTCGAGGAGCAGCGGCCGGCGGGAGCGGACGCAGTCGGCGGCCGGCGTGCTGCCGGAGAGGGGGAAGGTCGCCCATCGCGACGCCACGCCCTCGGCGCCGCCGTGGATGCCGATCAGGGCCAGGGTCTCGTCGTCGACCAGCAGCGAGAAGGAGCCGACCGTCGCACCCGCCGCGGCCGTCATCTGCTCGGTCACCACCGCCGAGACCTCGTCGATCGTCCCGCTCGCCAGGAGGTCGGCGCTGACCGACGCGAGCCGGTTGATCCGGTGGCCCAGCAGCCGGGCGTCCGACGACGGGTCGCCGCCCTCGGCGAGCACGACGACACCGGTGACCTCGGCGTCGACGCGGTGGGGCGACCACGACGTCGCGAGCTCGTGCACCCGACCGTCGGCGCACACCAGGCGCAGCTCGCCCGCCCAGGTCGACCCGGCCAGCACCCGGGCGACCACCTCGTCGAACGCGCCCCGGTCGGGCTCCTCGAGCAGGAGGTCGCGAGCCCCGGCCCCGACCTCTACGGCGAGCAGGGCCCGGGCCGAGGCGTTCATGTAGGTGATCCGGCCGGTCGGGTCCAGGGCGAGCGCGGCGACCACCAGGTCGTCCAGCAGCTCTGGTCCACCGGTCATGTTCGGATCCTTGCACGATCACCCTCCCAGGTGAGTCGTGTCGACTGATCCGCCCCTGACGTCCGGTCCCCCTTCTGGCGGGTGCTCGAGACCGCGATCGGCGTCGGCGTCGCGGCCGTGGCCGGCCTGCTCGTCCGCGCCCTGCTCGAATCGACGTCGGGCCCGACCCCCAGAATGGAGCCATGCCCGACTACGGCCAGGATCTCCAGTTCGGCACGTTCCTCACGCCCGACGCGACCGCACCCGACCGGGTCGTCGAGCTGGCGCTGCTCACCGAGGCTGCGGGTCTGGAGCTCGCGACGATCCAGGACCACCCGTACCAGAAGCGGTTCCTCGACGCGTGGGCGCTGATCGCCACGATCCTGGGCCGGACGTCGACCCTGCGGATGACGACCAACGTCAGCAACCTGCCGCTGCGGCCGCCGTTCGTGCTGGCCAAGACGGTCGCCAGTCTCGACGTGCTCAGTCGTGGACGGGTGGAGCTGGGCATCGGCGCCGGCGCGTTCTGGGACGCCATCGTGGCGGCGGGCGGACCCCGTCGTACGCCGGCGGAGGCGCTGGCCGCGCTGGCCGACGGCATCGACGTGATCAAGAAGACCTGGCGGTCCGGCCCGGCGCCGCTGCACGACGTGGAGATCTGGATCGGCGCGATCGGGCCGCGGATGCTCGCGCTCACCGGCCGGGTCGGCGACGGCTGGCTGCCGAGCGAGTCCTACGTCCCACCCGACACGCTGGCCGAGCGCAACGCCCGCATCGACGAGGCCGCGCTCACGGCGGGCCGCGACCCGGTCGAGGTCCGGCGGCTCTACAACGTGACCCCGTCGAGCGACCCGGCCTGGGCCGAGCAGCTCGCCGAGCTCACGCTCACCCACGGGATGAGCACCTTCATCGTCGGCAGCGACGACCCCGCGCTGATCCAGCGGTACGGCGTCGAGGTCGCCCCCGCGGTGCGCGCCCTCGTCGGGGCCGAGCGGTCCCGGGCGCCGCACGAGCACGAGCACGGGCACGAGGATGGACCGCAGTCCGTGGTCGAGGTCCGCGCTACCCCGGCCGGCGACGCCGTGCGCCCGACCCCCGACGACGGCACCCGCCTCAGCGACCGGGCGCCCTGGGACGACGCAACCCGGCCGTCGTACGTCTCGCCGCACGCCCCGCTCACCTGGACCGCGCAGCAGCGCGCGACCGGTCAGCACCTCGTCGACGTCCACGACCACCTGCGCTCGGAGCTGGCCCAGCTGTTCGACCTGATCGACCAGGTCGAGGCCGGCAGCATCGACGCGGGACGAGCCCGGTCGCTCATCAACACGATGACGATGCGGCAGAACGACTGGGCCCTGGGCGCCTACTGCCAGGCCTACTGCCGGGTCGTCACGACCCACCACTCGATCGAGGACCAGAGCATGTTCCCGCACCTGCGGGCCCGCGACGCCGACCTCGCGCCGGTCATCGACCGCCTCGAGGACGAGCACCACGTGATCGCCGGCGTCCTCGACGACGTCGACCGGGCGCTCGTCGCGGTGGTGTCCCCATCCGAATCAGGGGAGCCCGACGGGCTCGCGCGGCTGCGCGAGGCCGTCGACCTGCTCGCCGACACCATGCGCTCGCACCTGTCCTACGAGGAGCGCGAGCTGGTCGAGCCGCTGGCCCGCTACGGCTTCTACTAGGGAGTCGTGCCTAGCGGCAGAAGCCGAACGTCTGCGGCATCCCGGCCTAGACCACAGGTACCACGTGACTCCCGGACGAGGACCGTCCTGGGAATCTCTTTACCTGAGAGCCCGTTCGAATTCGTTCGCTCGCCCACAACCGGAACAGCAGGTACGCCGACAGCGCGTCCAGCACGTGCCAGATCGCGTGGCCCTGGACGAGCGAGTCGGGGTCGCACCAGAGCGACTTCGTGATGTTCCAGATGGCGAAGGCGACCAGGATCGCGCCGAGGGGCGGCGCCCCAGCGCAGGTCGGTGTGCACGTCGCTCTCGCGCCGGCGCCAGAGCCGCACCTCCAGGACGACCGCCGTCAGGGCGAGAGGACGGTACGACCGGATCGGCACGCGCTCAACCTAGGTGCTGGGAGGTGGTTTCGAGGCTCGCTTCGCTCGCACTCAACCGCCTTCACGGTGGTTGAGGTGCGACGAGCGCCAGCGAGGAGCCTCGAAACCACCCAAGCCGACCGACGGCGCTACTCGCCTCGGAACGTCACCACGCTCGACGCGTCGCAGTCGTCGGGGACGACGACCCCGTCGGGGAGGTCGTCGGGGGAGAAGCCGCCGCCCGCGCCGTCGACCGTGTCGCCCACGCTGACCTCGCCCACGTCCGGCACCTGGATGGTGAACGGGTCGGCGTCGACGATGGTGGTCTCGGCGGGCCAGATCGCGATCGCGTCGTCGATGCCGAGGCAGGAGCCGATCAGGGTGACGGTGCCGCTGATCTCGGCGGCGTCGCCCCCGTCGCCCGGCTGGGCGAGGAGGACGTAGGTGCCGTCGGCCATCACGAAGTTCGCGGAGTCCCGGCATGACGCGAGGCTGACGGCGGCCACGGCCGTCAGCAGGACGGTGCCGGCTCGGCGGCGCGCAGCGAACATGCGGGCCATCGTCGCACCCCTGTGGGACCTGCGTGCGAGGCTGCGGCCATGGACCTGACGCTCGACCTCGAGGCGCGCGGCGACCGCGTCGATCACACCGGGTCTGTGCCGGCTGGCGCGACTGCTCTGGGCCGCATCGTCCACGCGATCGCGCCGATCGCGAGCACCAGCTGGGGGAACAGGTAGCGCCCGGTCAGCCCGAGCAGCACCAGCGTCGACGCGAAGGCGACGACGGCGCCCCGCCAGACCCAGGTGCCGCGGGGGAGCAGCCGGATCGCGGCGGCGGTGCCGACGAGGTACACGAGGGTGAACGCGCCGGTCACCAGCAGCATGGTCCGCTCCACCGCGATGCCGGTGAGGGTGACGACGAGCAGGGTCGCCAGCGCGCCGCCGGTGATCACCGCGAGCGAGCGACGCGGCACCTGGCCGGCCACCGAACCGTGGGCGAACCACAGGGGGAGCGACGCGTCCCGGCCGAGGGCCGCGCCGAGGCGGGCGCCGCCGGCGAAGAACGCGTTCATCGCGCCCAGCGAGAGCAGCACCGCGACCACGGTGGTGACCGCCCGCGCGGGCTCGCCGAAGCCGATCACCAGCAGGTCGGACAGGGGCGCCTTGCTGGTGCCGTCGCCGAGCACCGCGACGGTCGCGAACGCGACACCGAGGTACATCACGCCCATCACCGCGATGGCGATCCAGGTCGCGCGGGTGATGTCGCGCGCCGGGTCGCGGTAGTCGGCCGACAGGGAGGTGACGACCTCCCAGCCGGCGAACGCCCAGATCAGCAGCGCCGCGGCACTGCCGACCGCCGTCCAGCCGTGCGGGGCGAAGGGGGTGAGGTTGCCGAGGTCCGCGTGCGGCAACGACACGACGGTCGCGACGAAGAGCAGGGTGGCCAGCGCGGCCGCGATGACCAGCTGCACCCGGCCGGAGACACGGATGCCGTACCAGTTCATGGTGGTGACCACGACGATCAGCGCGGCGGTCGTGAGCAGCTGGGTCTCGCGTCCGCCGCCGAGGCTGTCGGCGACGTACGCACCGGCGAAGCCGGCCGCCGCGGGCGCGCCCAGCGGGATCGCGAAGTAGAAGCACCAGCCGATGACCGTCGCCGGTCGGCTGCCGAAGGCGCGTCGCACGTACGTCGAGACCCCGCCCCCGTCGGGGTAGCGGGCGCCGAGCGCGGCGAAGGTCGTCGCGAGCGGGATCGACAGCAGCACCAGCGCCAGCCAGGCGACCAGCGAGGCCGGCCCGGCGGCGCGCGCCGCCAGCGCGGGCAGCGAGATCACGCCCGTGCCGAGCACCGCCCCGAGGGTCAGCGCGGCACCCTGGGTCACCCCCAGCCCGGAGGCGTGGAGGTCGTCGGGGAGCAGTGCCTGGTCGGGGAGGAGCGGTGCGGTCACGCGCTCAATCTAGGGCCGCGAGCGGTCCGCCTTGAGCGCCATTCCGGATTCACCTGTTCGGGCCTTTCAGCGGCTGACCGTGGTCCACACGCTGAACGGCAGGTTGTTGTCGCGGGGCTGGCCCTGGCAGGAGTACGACGTGCGCTTCCAGCAGGCGAACCGGGTCGACGCGTTGACCAGCACGATCGTCGCCGAGCGCACCAACTTCTCGTTGAACGGGATCTTCGTGCTGCCCTTGCCCTTGCCGTTGAGCGAGATCGCCTTCGTGGAGACGCCGTGCTTGAGCTTGATGACGAGGTACGCCGCGGGGCTGGTCTTGCCGGCCGGACCGTCGACCACGATGCGCAGCTTCCAGCGCTTGCTGCCCAGCGAGGTGCCCGGTCGGACGAGCACGGTCCGCGCGGCCATGTGGTTGACCTTCAGCAACTTGCTGGACCTCGGGTCGGCCTTCGACAGCTTCCAGCTCGCCGCGGCCGGCGCTGTCGGCCAGCTCTTGCCCTCGCGGTAGGAGTGGCCCGGGACCGTGTTGGCCCCGGCGTACGCGCGATAGACGTTCTTGAAACCGCCGTGCTTCTCGAGCACGCGCTTGAGCGCGGTGGTGGAGTACTGGTGCCCCGCGCCCGGGAAGGCGCCGGCCTGGGTCCAGACGGAGCGCACGATGCCGCTGCCGAAGCGGTGGCCGAGGTACTCCCAGAACGTCCAGTTGCCGTACTGGTTGAAGCCCTGCTGCTTGAAGACGTCCAGCGACTGTCCGGGGACGCCGATCTGGCCGGCGGGGAGGTACTGGCGATTGTCGTTGACGTCGTCGGCGACCCGCTCCTCCATCCAGGTGGCGGTGGACTCGAGGAGCCAACCGTCCTCGCCGTAGACGTAGGCGAACTGGACGGCGTGGAAGAACTCGTGGGCGCCGGTGACCCGGAGGCTGTCCTGGGGAGGCGCGCCGTACTGCGCCTGGGCGAAGTCGTTGTCGAGCACGCAGTAGCCGGAGGCCAGCCACTTGTACTTCTGGGTCCGTCGCTCGGGGGCGCAGTAGCCGTAGAGGCCCTTGGAGCCGAGCTCCTTGAGGTAGACGTCGAACTTCTTGTTGCCGCCGCGGCTGCCGTCGGTGATCGGCTTGCGGTAGCCCAGCTTCTTCACCTCGGAGCGCCAGACCTTGTTCATGTACGTGAGATTCGTGTCGACCCAGGCCTGGCTCGGCGGCGCGTCCGCGGTGCTGGTGACCCAGTGGATGCAGAAGTGCGCCTTGCACTTCCTCGCGGCCGGCACGGTGTAGCCGTCGCCGTACAGGTCGCCGGAGCCGTCGGTGGGCCGGGCGAGCAGCCCGTCGGCCTGCGCGCGGTCGTCGCCGCTGAGCCGGTCGCGGGCGACGAAGAGGTCGCGCAGCGCGAGGGTCGCGTCCGGACGGGAGGTCGACGTACGGCGCCCGGCGACCGCCCCGCCGACGCCACCGAGGGCGGCCTGCGCGGTCGCCAGCGCGGCCTGCGCCTGGCTGTCGGTCGCCGGCGGCGGGTCGTCAGCCGTGGCGGTGGGTGACCCTGCGGCCAGGACGGAAAGCGTCAGGCCGGTGGCCACGACGATGGCGACGATCGAGCGGCGCATCGTTCTCCTCGAGATTGGTGTGGCGGCACCGAGCCGCCCTGGGTCGATCGTGCCCGGGACGGCGGCGTCTCCAAACCCCCCGCGCCGGGTGGTACGGGTCAGTTGCCGCCGGAGATCTTCTCGATCAGCGCGGTGGTCGAGATCGCGGGCGTGCGGGGCAGGTAGACGACCTCGCAGATGTCCCCGAACTCGTCGAACCGGCCGGCCCAGTCGTCGCCCATCACGAGCACGTCGGCGCCGAACTTCACGATGTAGTCGCGCTTGAGCTCGAGGCTCTCCTCGACGAAGACCTCGTCGACCGGCTTGAGAGCGGCCACGATCGCCAGCCGCTCGGCCTGGCTGAAGACCGGCTCGCGGCCTTTCTTGCGCAGGTTGAGCTCGTCGGCGGAGACCCCGACGACGAGCCGGTCGCCGAGGGCGGCGGCGCGCTCGATCACCCGAAGGTGCCCGACGTGGAACACGTCGAACGTGCCGAAGGTGATCACCGTGCGAGACATGCGGGAGATTCTGGCATGCGGCGCCGTAGGGAAGGATGGCGGGCAATGACGGCCACCATCTCGATGATCACGCCCAGCCCCGACGCCGACGAGGAACGACGCCGGGGCCTGCGCCGGATGCGCACCCTCGCGGTCTCGCTGCTCGTGCTGGCGGCCGTCGTGTACGTCGCGACGCTCGGCCAGGACGGGTTCCTCGGGTTCGTGAACGCCGGCGCCGAGGCGTCGATGGTGGGTGCGATCGCGGACTGGTTCGCGGTCACCGCGCTCTTCAAGCACCCGCTCGGCCTGCCGATCCCGCACACCGCGCTGATCCCGAAGCGCAAGGACGACCTGGGTCGCGGTCTCGAGGAGTTCGTGGGGGAGAACTTCCTCCAGGAGGACATCATCCGCGAGCGGGTGTCGTCGGCCACGATCTCGCTGCGGGTCGGCCGCTGGCTCGCCGTACCGGAGCACGCCCGGAGGGCCGTCGACGAGGCCGCGGAGGTCGCGTCGCTCGCCCTCAACCGGGTCCGCGACGATCACATCGAGGGGCTGATCCGGGACGCGCTGGTGCCGCGCTTCCGTGAGGAGCCGATCTCGCCGCTGCTCGGCAGCCTGCTCGAGGAGACCGTCCGGGACGACCTGCACCACGGGTTGGTCGACCTCGCCTTCGAGGAGCTCTACCGCTGGTTGGTGGCCAACCCCGAGACCGTCGCCGAGGTGCTCGGCGACCGGGCGCCGTGGTGGGCGCCGGCCCGGCTCAACGACGCGGTGATCTCGCGGGT
>JAOPXG010000343.1 GCA_025965275.1 Nocardioides sp. | reverse complement strand
GCCCTAGCCTGCGACGAGCGCCGCCGGGAAGCCGAGCAGCGCGACGAGCAGGGTGGCGGAGCCCGCCAGCGCGAGGACCGGACGGCCCGTACGCCGCAGCGCGGCCGGCTCGAGGCCGCAGCCGAGCGCGAACATCGCCATCGCGAGCGCGCCGGACTGCACGAGCCCGGCGAGGTCCAGCGCGACGTCCGGTACCGGCAGGAGGGTGCGCACGGCCGCGCACCCGACGAACGCCAGCACGAACCCCGGCACCAGCGGCGGTCGCACGCCCGACGTACGCCGCGACCTCACGGAGATGACCGCGAGCACCGGAGCGAGCATCAGCACCCGGCCCAGCTTCACGGCGACCGCGACCTGGAGCGCGGCCCCGCCGACCAGGCCACCGGCCACCACGACCTGACCGACCTCGTGGATGGACGCGCCCGACCAGGCGCCGGCAGAGACCGGGTCGAAGCCGAGCGCGACGGCGCCCAGCGGGAGGGCGATCATCACGACGCTGCCGAAGACCACGACGAGCGAGACGGCCATGGCGACGTCCTCGTCCTTCGACTCGCGCACCCCTTCGACCGCGGCGACCGCGGCCGCTCCGCAGATCGAGAAGCCACAGGCGACCAGCAGTGCCTGCTCGGCAGGCACGCCGAGCACCCGCCCGAGCGCGAGCGTGCCCACGATCCCCAGGAGCACGACACCGGCGATGACGACGAGCATCGGCCAGCCGAGGCCGAGGATCTCGGGCAGCACCAGCTGGAGCCCCAGCAGCGCGACGCCGACGCGGAGCACCTGACGCGACGCCACCCGGAGCCCGGGACGGGCGGACCCGGCGATGCCGCCCGAGCCGGCGACCACGACCCCCAGCGTGATCCCGACCAGCGTGGGGCTCAGGGCGGGGACGGCCGCGTGCACACCGAGCGCGGCACCGCCGCCGAGCGCGGCGAGTCCGAGTCCGGGCAGGCGGGTGGTGACCATGGCTCCACGGTCCCCTGGAAGGCGACCCGCCGGTAGCCGTCGCTCCGGCCTCGACTCATGCCCGATCGATATGACCTACCGGTCAGCCATATCATCAAGGCATGGCTGACCGTCCCGATCTCACCGCCCTCGACCTGCTGGTCCGGGTCGCCGAGACCGGGTCCCTCGGCGCCGCCGCGCGCGCCGTCGGCATGGCACAGCCCAACGCCAGCCGCTCCCTCAGCCGGCTCGAGCGACAGCTCGGCCTGGCCCTCCTGGTGCGGTCACCCGGCGGCTCGCACCTGACCACCGAGGGCGAGGTCGTGGTGGCGTGGGCCCGGGAGGCGCTGGCCGGCGTCGACCGGGTGACGATCGGCGCCCGCTCGCTGGCCGCGCAGCGGGCGGCGCACCTGACGGTCGCCGCGAGCCTGACGGTCGCGGAGTACCTGCTCCCCCGCTGGCTCGCGCGCTTCCGGCGTACCCATCCCGACCTCCACGTCAGCCTCGAGGTGGGCAACTCGGTCGAGGTCGTCGCGCGGGTGGAGAGCGGGGAGGTGCCGCTCGGGTTCGTGGAGTCGCCGACGGTGCCGCGGTCGGTGTCGTCGACGACGGTCGCCCGCGATGCGCTCGTGGTCGTGGTCGGGCCGACGCATCCGTGGGCCCGACGGCGTACGCCGCTGACGCCCGCGCAGCTGGTCGCCGGCGACCTGGTGCTGCGCGAGGCCGGCTCCGGCACCCGCGACACCCTGGTCCGCGCGCTCGCGAGCGCGGGCACCGAGCTCGGCCCGTCGCGTCTCGACCTGGCCAGCACGGCCGCGGTGAAGTCGGCCGCCGCCGAGGGGGAGGCCGCCGCGGTGCTCAGCGAGCTCGCGGTGGCGGGCGAGGTCGCCACCGGTCACCTCGTGGTGGTGCCGGTCAGCGGCCTCGACCTCGGCCGCGCGCTGCGGGCCGTCTGGCTGCCGGCCCGCCGGCCCGAGGGACCCGCGGCCGACCTGGTCAGGCTCGCCCGGGGCTGACGGAGCCGGTCAGCCGAGCAGCTCGGCGTACGCGGTCGGGCTGGAGTCGCGCAGGAACTCCGAGCACCGCTCCCACTCGGGGGCCTCGCCGATGGCGCGGGCGGCCAGCGCGAGGAGCGCGAGGCAGCGCAGGAAGCCCCGGTTGGGCTCGTGCTCCCACGGGACCGGACCGTGGCCCTTCCAGCCGTTGCGGCGCAGCATGTCGAGGCTGCGGTGGTAGCCCACCCGCGCATACGCGTAGACGGTCACGTCGTCGGCGCCCTCGTCGCGCGCCTGCTGGGCGAGCGCGGCCCAGGCGAAGGGCGATGCGGGGGCGCGTCGTACGACGTCCACGGGCGCGACGCCGTCCGCCAGCTCGGCGGCCGCCGGGTCCTCGGGGAGGTGGGTGGGCGGGGGTCCTGCCATCAGGTCGGCACCGGGCGTGAAAGAGCTCATGGATGCATTGTCCACGGCAGGGTGTTGACTGATTCCGTGACCCAGCCAGCCCCCGCTCCCGAGACCAACGGGCAGTCCACCGACCCGACCGGAGACAAGGAGCCGTGGCCGGCGCTGTTCGCGCTGTGCATCGGCTTCTTCATGATCCTGATCGACACCACGATCGTGTCCGTCGCGACGCCGGCGATCATCGAGGACCTCCACGCCGACGTCAACGACGTCGTCTGGGTGACCAGCGCCTACCTGCTGGCGTACGCCGTGCCCGTGCTCATCACCGGGCGTCTCGGTGACCGGTTCGGTCCGAAGAACGTCTACATGGTCGGCCTGACGGTCTTCACGCTCGCGTCGCTGTGGTGCGGGCTCACCGGCAGCATCGAGATGCTGATCGCGGCCCGGGTCGTCCAGGGCCTCGGCGCCTCGATGATCACGCCGCAGACGATGGCGATCATCACCCGGATCTTCCCGGCCGACCGCCGCGGCGCCGCGATGTCGTTGTGGGGCGCGACCGCCGGCGTCGCGACGCTGGTCGGCCCGATCCTCGGCGGCGTGCTGGTCGACGGCCTGGGCTGGGAGTGGATCTTCTTCATCAACATCCCGGTCGGCCTGATCGGCTTCGTGCTCGCGGCTCGGCTGGTGCCGAAGCTGCCGACCCACACGCACCAGTTCGACTGGCTCGGCGTCGCGCTCAGCGGGGCCGGCATGTTCCTGCTGGTGTTCGGCATCCAGGAGGGCCACCAGTACCACTGGAACGGCGTGATCTGGACGCTGATCGTGACCGGGCTCGTGGTGCTCGGGCTGTTCGTGCTCTGGCAGTCACGCAACCGCAACGAGCCGCTGGTGCCGCTCGGGCTGTTCCGCGACCGCAACTTCTCGCTGGCCAACGTCGCGATCACGGTGATGGGCTTCTCGATCATCTCGCTGTCGATCCCGATCATGATCTGGGCGCAGGTCGTCCGCGGCCTGAGCCCGACCAGGTCGGCGTTGATCCTGGTGCCGATGGCGCTGATGACGATCGCGCTCGCCAAGCTCGTCGGGGGGCTCACCGACCGCGTGCACCCGCGCCTGCTGACGGCGTTCGGCTTCGCGTGCCTCTTCTTCGGCCTGCTGTGGCTGACGTTCGTGATGACGCCGGACACCTCGATCTGGTGGACGGTGCCGCCGATGGTCGTCTTCGGCATCGGCAACGCGTTCGTCTGGGCGCCCAACACCGCGACCGCGACCCGCAACCTGCCGATCCAGCTGGCCGGAGCGGGGTCGGGCATCTACAACGCGACGCGCCAGGTCGGCGCGGTGCTCGGTGCCGCGGCCATCGCCGTCCTCATGGACGCGCGGCTGGCGGCCGAGGGCCTGCCGGCGTTCAAGGGCGAGGGCTCCTCGGGCGGAGGGGCGCTGCCGCCCGAGGTGGCGCAGGCCTTCAGCGACGCGATGGCGACGTCCGTGCTGCTGCCCACCGCGGCCTTCGTGCTCGGCTTCTTGGCGGTGCTGTTCTTCGAGAAGCCCAGCCACGCCGGCTACGCGGGAGCGGCGACAGCTCCCGCCGCGGCCGCTCGGGCGACCGACTGACGACGCCCTGCGGTTGAACCGGGGTCAGACGGCCTTGCCGGCCGAGCGAAGGTTCTCGCAGGCCTCGACGACGCGGGCGGCCATGCCGGCCTCGCCGGCCTTCCCCCAGGCGCGCGGGTCGTACTGCTTCTTGTTGCCGACCTCGCCGTCGACCTTCAGCACCCCGTCGTAGTGGGTGAACATGTGGGCGGCGACCGGGCGGGTGAAGGCGTACTGCGTGTCGGTGTCGACGTTCATCTTCACGACGCCGTAGTCGACGGCCGCGCCGATCTCCTCGGCCGTCGAGCCGGACCCACCGTGGAAGACCAGGTCGAACGGCTTCGAGCCGGGCGGCAGCCCGAGCTTGGCGGCGACCGCTTCCTGGGCGGCCTGGAGGATCTCCGGGCGCAGCTTGACGTTGCCGGGCTTGTAGACGCCGTGCACGTTGCCGAAGGTCAGCGCGGTCATGTAGCGACCCTTCTCGCCGGAGCCGAGCGCCTCGATGGTCGCGAGCGCGTCCTCGGGCGTCGTGTAGAGCTGCTCGTTGATCTCGTTGGCGACGCCGTCCTCCTCGCCGCCGACGACGCCGATCTCGACCTCGAGGATGACGTGCGCGGCCGCGGCCTTGGCCAGCAGCTCCTGGGCGATCTGCAGGTTCTCGTCGAGGGGTACGGCGGACCCGTCCCACATGTGCGACTGGAAGAGCGGCGCCTCGCCCCGGGCGACGCGCTCCGCGGAGATCGCGAGCAGCGGCCGGACGAAGCCGTCCAGCTTGTCCTTGGGGCAGTGGTCGGTGTGCAGGGCGACGTTGACGGAGTAGTTCTTCGCGACCTCGGCGGCGTACGCCGCGAAGGCGACCGACCCGGCGACCATGTCCTTCACCGACGGGCCGGAGAGGTACTCCGCACCGCCCGTGGAGACCTGGATGATGCCGTCGGAGCCGGCGTCGGCGAAGCCCTTGAGGGCGGCGTTCAGGGTCTGCGAGGACGACACGTTGATGGCCGGGAACGCGAACGCGTTGGCCTTCGCCGTGTCGAGCATCTCGGCGTACTTCTCAGGGGTGGCGATGGGCATGGGGGCACTCCTCCGGCGGCAGCGAACGTCTCTCCCCCGACCCTAGTGGCTACCCACGGGTCGCCGGAGGGCAGTCGTAACCTCGGACGGTGACCGGAGAGCTCGCGGGACGGTACGTCGCCGTGGTCGGCCCCGCGGACGGGGCGCGACCGGTCGACCTCGAGCGCGCCACGGAGGTCGGGCGGCTGCTCGCCACGGCCGGCGCGATCCTGCTGACCGGCGGTCACCACGGGGTGATGCGCGCCGCCGCAGCCGGGTCGGCAGAGGGTGGCGGCGTCTCGATCGGGCTGCTGCCGGGGCTCGATCGCGAGGACGGCACCGCCGAGCACACCTACCTGCTGCCGACCGGGCTCGGCGAGCTGCGCAACGGGCTGCTGGTCAGGGCGGCCGATGCCGTGGTCGCCGTCGGGTGCAGCTGGGGCACGCTCAGCGAGATCGCCCTGACGCGGCGGACCGGCGTACCTCTCGTGCTGATCGACCCCTGGGACCTGCCCGACGACGTCGGGGTCGTGGTCGAGAGCGCCGCCGACGCGGTCGGTGCAGTCGTCGATCTCCTGCGGGCGACGTGACACCGATCGCCGACGAGTGCCGTAGCCCTGACAGGGACACCCGCCTCCGCGATGAGATCGACCGCTCCTTCGGAGACGGTCCGCGCGTCACCGACCCCGCCCTCCTCGTCGCCCGCGGACGCGCCACGGGGCGCCGGAGCCGGCTGGCCGAGGGCGCGGTCGACGGCGAGCGCTGGACCTGCTGGCCCGCCAGATCGAGGGCGACCCGCAACCGCAGCTGATCTCGGTGGAGGCCTCGCTCGGTGGCGAGACCCTGGACGACTTCCTCGAGCTGGCCCGGGATTGGTACGCCGAGTGCGGGGGCGGTCTGCTGTGAAGCAGGCCGAGCGCGATCGGGCGCCACAGCTCCCGCGGGTTCGAGGCGCTGCGCGCCGTCCTGGCCGAGCAGCGTCAGCCGCGCCAGGCGTCGTCGCCCGAGAGGTCGGCGTACTCCCGGATCCAGGCGTGCATCGCGATCGCGGCGGCGGCCGACGCGTTGATCGACCGGGTCGAGCCGAACTGCGCGATCGAGAACGTCCCGTCACAGACCTCACGGGCACCCTCGGAGAGGCCCGGCCCCTCCTGACCGAAGAGGAAGCAGACCCGGCGCGGGACGGTCGTGGTCTCGAGGTGCAGCGAGCCGGGCAGGTTGTCGATGCCGAGCAGCACGACGTCCTGCTCGTGGAGGTAGGCCGCCAGGTCGGCGACGGTCGCGTGGTGGCGGACGTGCTGGTAGCGGTCGGTGACCATCGCGCCGCGCTTGTTCCACCGCTTGTTGCCGACGATGTGCACCTCGGCGGCCAGGAACGCGTTGGCGCTGCGCACGATCGTCCCGATGTTGAAGTCGTGCTGCCAGTTCTCGATCGCCACGTGGAAGTCGTGGCGGCGCAGGTCGAGGTCGGCGACGATCGCGTCCATCGACCAGTACCGGTAGCGGTCGACCACGTTGCGCCGGTCACCCTCGGCGAGCAGCTGCTGGTCGTACTCCTCACCGCTCGGCCACGGGCCCACCCACGGCCCCACCCCGACCTCCGCCGGGCCGTGTGGCATCGGGTCGTACGGCGCGCGCGGCTCGTTCTCCAGGTGTTCGGCGTCCGGCACGCCGGCAACGGTAGGGGATACCTCCCCCGCGGTCAGGGGGTGGCGGGTACCGTTGGGACGTGACCACAGTCCTCCCTGGGCAGCTCCTGCTGCTCGGCATGGACTGGATGGACCCCCAGCAACTCCTCGACTGGTTCGGGCCGTGGTTCTTCTGGGCCAGCGTGCTCATCGTCTTCATCGAGTGCGGGCTGTTCTTCCCGTTCCTGCCGGGCGACACGCTGCTGTTCGCGATGGGTCTCTTCATCGCGACCGACCGGGTCGAGATCGTCCCCGGACACCACTCGATCGACCTCGTCGTCGCGTTGTCGCTCTTCGTCGGCTTCGCGTTCCTCGGCAACGTCGTCGGCTACGAGATAGGCCGCAAGATCGGGCCACCGCTCTACCAGCGCGACGGGCGGCTGCTCAAGAAGAAGTACTTCGACCAGACCCAGGCGTTCTTCGACAGGCACGGCAACAAGGCCTTGGTGATCGGCCGGTTCGTGCCGTTCGTGCGCACCTTCATCACCGTCGTGGCCGGCGTGACCCGGATGGACCGGCGCCGCTTCTTCATCTGGAGCGCGATCGGCGCCGTCCTGTGGGTCCTGTCGATCACCCTGCTCGGCTACTTCCTGGGTACGACGGTCCCCTGGCTGGCCGACAACATCGACTACGTGACCCTGGCGATCCTGGCGTTCACCGTCGTGCCGTTCGGCATCGAGTGGGTCCGGCACCGGCACCACCGCCACGAGTCCAAGGAGGTCGCGAAGAAGCCGGCCGACCCGCTGGTGAACGTCCCGTCCGCCGACACCGGCCAAGACGCGTAGGTCAGGCGCGTAGGTCAGGCGCGCCCCGTCAGCGGGCGCTTCGCGCGGCGTCGAGCTGCGCCTTGGTGAGGACCGGCCGCACCTCGAGGCCGACGTCGGCGAGCGGGTTCTGGCCCTCCGGGCTGCGGTCGATCGCACAGACGACGACCTCGACGATCGCGCCGGCCTCGCGCAGCGCGTTCGTGGCGTCACGCACCGCCCCGCCGGTCGTGATCACGTCCTCGATCAGGGTCACCCGCCGCCCGGCGACGTCCGGACCCTCGGCGAGCTTGCAGGTGCCGTACTCCTTCGCCTTCTTGCGGATGAAGAGCCCCGGTCGCCCGGTCAGGCTGCTGACCATCGTGGCGATCGGGACGCCGCCGAGCTCGAGCCCGCCGAGCAGGTCGGTGTCGCCGGGGAGCAGCCCGACCATCTCCCGCGCCACCCGCAGCAGCAGGCCGGGGTCGGCCTCGAAGAGGTACTTGTCGAAGTACTCGCTCGCCTGCTGGCCGGAGCGGAGCGTGAACTCCCCGGTCAGTCGGCAGATCGCGTCGATGTCGGCAGCCAGCGTCTCGTCCACGGCACAGACCATATCGACGTTAGCCTCGGGCACATGCTCGCCTCCCGCCTCCAGGGCATCCCACCCACCATCTTCTCGGAGATGTCGGCGCTCGCCGTGCGCACCCAGTCGGTCAACCTCGGCCAGGGCTTCCCCGACGTCGACGGCCCTCCGGACGTCATCGCCCGCGCGGTGACCGCGCTCGAGTCCGGGCTCAACCAGTACGCCCCCGGCGTCGGCGTTCCCGCCCTGCGCCAGGCCGTCGCCCGCCACCAGCAGCGCCACTACGGCCTCGACCTCGACCCGGACTCCCAGGTCGTGGTCACCACGGGGTGCACGGAGGGCATCGCGGCCGCCCTGCTCGGCCTGGTGGACCCCGGCGACGAGGTGGTCGTGCTCGAGCCCTACTACGACTCCTACACCGCGATGATCCAGATGGCCGGCGGCGTGCGCCGCCCGGTCACCCTGCGCGGCCCCGACTTCCGGCTCGACGTCGACGAGCTGCGCGCGGCCGTCACGCCGCGCGCCCGCTTCCTGCTGCTGAACTCGCCGCACAACCCGACCGGCACCGTGCTCACCCGCGCGGAGCTGCAGGCCGTCGCCGACGTCGCGATCGAGCACGACCTGGTCGTGATCACCGACGAGGTCTACGAGCACCTCGTGTACGACGGCCACGAGCACGTCCCGCTGGCGACGCTGCCCGGGATGTTCGAGCGCACGCTGTCGCTCTCCAGCGCCGGCAAGTCCTACTCCTACACCGGCTGGAAGGTCGGCTGGGCCACGGGGCCTGCCGACCTGGTCGGCGCCGTGCTGGCCGCCAAGCAGTGGTTGACCTTCACCTCGGGGTCGCCGCTCCAGCCGGCGGTCGCCTTCGCCCTCGACGAGGAGCCCGACTTCCCGGCCCGGCTGGCGGCCGACCTGCAGCAGCGCCGCGACCTGCTCTGCTCGGGGCTGGCCGCGGTCGGGCTCGACGTGCGCGTCCCGGAGGGCACCTACTTCGCGACCACCGACATCGGCCGCCTCGGGTGGAAGGACGGGCTGTCGTTCTGCCTGGCCCTTCCCGAGCGGGCCGGCGTCGTCGCGATCCCCACCCAGGGCTTCCACGACTCCGACGCGGGCGACCACCTCGTCCGCTGGGCCTTCTGCAAGCAGCCCGACGTCATCGAGGAGGGTCTGCGGCGCCTTGCTGCTGCCGACCTGTCGGCGTAGTCCGGTCGAACCAGGGCCGGGCGTCGGTGCGCACCAGCAGCGCGACGGTGGCCACGCCGGCCACGAGCGGGAAGACCAGCAGGAAGGCGCCGAGCACCGAGCCGAGCAGGCTCAGACCGACGCAGGCCGACGCCGAGACGAGCAGCACGATCCGGGCCCACCCGACACGACGCCAGACGAGCACGGCGACCACGATCGCGGCGAGGCACCAGAGCACGATGAACCCGGCCATCACGTACGTCGCCGCCGCGAGGATGCCGTCGGAGATGCCCTGCTCGCGGAGGTCGGGGTTCTGCCGGTGCACCTCGTCGAGCAGCAGTTCCGGGTCGACGGCGATCGCGATCGCGCTGACGGTCATCGCCAGCGCGGTCAGGGCGCCGAAGACCCAGGTGAGCACGCACGCCCAGACCACGGCCACGGGGCGCGCCCGAGGCGCGCCCGAGGGCGGGGCCGGCCAGGCCACGGGCGGCCCTCCGGGCACCGGCGCGGACGTCCGGGGCGGGACCTCCCGGCCTGCCAGGGGTGCCGGCGGGGCCACGGACCGGGTCGACGCCGGAGCCGCAGCCGGGCGGCTCACGCCGTTGAACCAGTCCCGCGCAGGCTGGAGCCAGAGCATCGCGGCCGAGGCGGCCACCACCGACGAGACGAACCCGCCGGTGACCATGCCGGTGAGGAAGAGGGGTACGGCGAGCACGGTCAGCGCGAGCCGGGCGCTGCGGCTGCGCCGGAGCACCTGATAGCCGAGGATGGCGGCGGCCGTCGCACACCCGGCCGCGACCATCGAGAGCGTGCGCAGCAGGCTGATGACACCCTGCACGCCGACGCCCAGGTCGTCGCCCGGCGGCTCCGCGAGGAACTTCTCGATCGACTCGCGGGTCTCCATCGTGTGCAGGCCGGCGATCCGGTCGAAGACCATCGCCACCACGACCACCGAGCCGACCATGATCATCCACGCGGCCAGAGTCACCTGACGCGGACGGGTGGGGGTCGGCTCGCTCACGCCGCCCATTTCATCACGCCGCGGTCAGCTCCAGCCCGTCGCCGTCCGACGACCGGTCCACGGTGACCCGTCCACCGTCGACGACCTCGCCGCCGATCAGCATCTTCGCCAGCGGGTCGCCGATCGCGCTCTGGATCAGCCGGCGCAGCGGGCGAGCGCCGTACGCCGGGTCGTAGCCGGTCTCGGAGAGCCACGTCTTGGCGGCGTCGGTCACCTCGATCGAGATCCGGCGCACGGCCAGCCGCTTCTCCAGCAGTCCGAGCTGCAGCTCGACGATGTGGCTCAGCTCGTCCTGCGTCAGGGCGTCGAAGAGGACGATCTCGTCGAGCCGGTTGAGGAACTCCGGCTTGAACGACGCGCGCACCGACGCCAGCACCGACTCGCGCTTCTTGTCGGCGTCGAGCGTCGGGTCGACGAGGTACGCCGAGCCGAGGTTGCTGGTCAGGATCAGCAGCGTGTTGCGGAAGTCGACCGTGCGGCCCTGGCCGTCGGTGAGCCGGCCGTCGTCGAGGACCTGGAGCAGGATGTCGAAGACCTCCGGGTGTGCCTTCTCGACCTCGTCGAGCAACACGACCGCGTAGGGCCGCCGGCGCACCGCCTCGGTGAGCTGACCGCCCTCCTCGTAGCCGATGTAGCCGGGAGGCGCGCCGACCAGGCGCGACACGTTGTGCTTGTCCTGGTACTCCGACATGTCGATGCGGACCATCGCCTTCTCGTCGTCGAACAGGTAGGCGGCGAGGGTGCGGGCCAGCTCGGTCTTGCCGA
>JAOPXG010000338.1 GCA_025965275.1 Nocardioides sp. | reverse complement strand
GGCCGAGCGGCGACCACCCGCGACGGGCTGGCCGTCGTCTGGGTGGCGATCCAGCGCGAGCCCTGGATCTTCGCGCTCTCCACGGTGGGCAGCCTGCTCTTCGGCGCCCTCACCGTCGCCGACGCCTGGGTGCTCGGCTGGTCCACCGACCACGTGGTGCTGCCGGCCTTCAAGAGCGGGGCCACCACCACCGGTGGCCTGGTCGCGATCCTCGCGCTGTTCCTGGGGGTGGCGATCCTGCGCGCCGTGGGCATCGTCGCGCGACGCCTGGGCGCCGGGATCATGCAGTACCGGATGCAGGCGACCTACCGTCGCGAGGTCACCCGGCAATACCTCACGCTGCCGATGTCCTGGCACCAGCGCCACCCGACCGGCGAGCTCCTGTCCAACGCCAACTCCGACGTCGAGGCGGCCTGGGCCCCGATCGCCCCGCTCCCGATGGCCGTCGGCACGCTCGCGATGATGGTGATCGCGATCGCCCAGATGTTCGCCGCCGATGTGGCGATGGCGCTGGTCGGCCTGCTGGTCTTCCCGGCCGTGATCGCCGCCAACCTCGCCTACCAGCGGCGCGCGTCGCCGCTGATGACCAAGGCCCAGCAGCTCCGCGCCGAGCTGAGCGAGGTCGCCCACGAGTCGTTCGACGGCGCGATGGTCGTCAAGACCCTCGGCCGCGAGACCGAGGAGACCGGGCGCTTCGCCGACAAGGCGCTCGCCCTGCGCGACGTCAACATCCGAGCGGGCCGGATCCGCGCGGCGTTCGACCCGACGCTCGCGGCGCTGCCCAACGTCGGGGTGCTGATCGTGCTCGCCGTCGGCGTCGAGCGGGTGCTGCACGGCGCCACCGACCCGGGCGACGTCGTGACCATCGCCTACCTGCTGACGATCGTGTCCTTCCCGATCCGTTCGATCGGCTGGCTGCTGGGGGAGTTCCCGCGCAGCGTGGTCGGCTTCGACCGGGTGCAGCACGTCCTCCGGGCGACCGGCGAGATGTCGTACGGCGACCGCGAGGCCGACCGCGACTCCGGCGTGGGCGCCCGGCTGTCCGTCGAGCGCCTCGCCTACCGCTACGACGCCGACCGGGAACTCCTCGAGGACGTCTCCTTCACCGTCGAGCCCGGCCGGACGATCGCCGTCGTCGGGGCGACCGCGTCGGGCAAGAGCACGCTCACCCACCTGCTGACCCGTCTCGTCGACCCCGACGGCGGGCGGATCCTCCTCGACGGCACCGACCTGCGCGACCTCGCCCGCGGCCAGCTCGCCGAGACCGTCGCGGTCGTGCCCCAGACCGCCTTCCTCTTCGACGACACCGTGCGCGGCAACATCACCCTCGGCACCACGGACCTCACCGACGACGACGTGTGGGCGGCGCTGCGCGCGGCCCAGGCCGACGGCTTCGTCGCGGCGCTGCCGGAGGGTCTCGACAGCCGGCTGGGCGAGCGCGGCACGTCGCTCTCGGGCGGCCAGCGGCAGCGCATCTCGCTGGCTCGGGCGCTCGTGCGCCGGCCGCGGCTGCTGATCCTCGACGACGCGACGTCGGCGGTCGACCCCGAGGTCGAGGCCCGGATCCTCGAGGCGCTCCGCTCGGGCGGCACCGGTGCGTCGCTCGTGGTGGTCGCCTACCGCAAGGCCACGATCGGGCTCGCCGACGAGGTGGTCCACCTCGAGGACGGCCGGGTCGCCGACCGCGGCACCCACGCCGACCTGCTCGAGCGGAGCCCGGCCTACGCCCACCTCGTCAACGCCTACGAACACGCTGCCGCCGAGTTGGGTAGCGAGCTCGTGGAGGATCCGTCATGACCGCGCTCGAGCAGGGCACGGCCATGGACTCCGGCGACGAGATGGGCGCGATCGAGACCATCCGCCGCGGCGTCCACTTCTCACCCGAGCTCAAGGAGGGCGTCGGCTGGACCCTGGTCCTCGCCGCGCTCGCGTCGGTCGGCCAGATCATCGTGCCGGTCGCGGTCCAGCAGACCCTCGACAAGGGGCTCAACGGCCCCGACGGCCCGGACGTGTCGTTCACGGTGCTGATGGGCGTCGGCGCCGCGCTCGCCCTCATGGTGACCAGCTGGGCGTCGTACGCCATGACCCGCCGGCTCTTCACCAGCGCCGAGCGCGGCCTCGCCACGCTCCGGATCAAGGCCTTCCGCCACGTCCACGACCTGCCGCTGCTCACCCAGAACACCGAGCGCCGCGGCGCCCTGGTCTCGCGGGTGACCAGCGACGTCGACCAGGTCAGCCAGTTCCTGGTCTTCGGCGGCCTGCTGCTGGTGGTGAGCGTCGGGCAGGTGCTGGTCGCGACGGTCGTGATGCTGATCTACAGCTGGCAGCTCGCCCTCGTCGTCTGGCTCTGCTTCGCGCCGCTCTTCATGTCGCTGAAGTACTTCCAGCGCAAGCTGTCCGACGCCTACCGCACGGTGCGCCAGCAGGTCGGCCTGATGCTCTCCGCGATCTCCGAGCCCGTCGTCGGCGCGGCCGTCGTGCGGTCGTACGCCGTCGAGGCCCGCACCCAGGCCCGCATCGACGAGGCCATCGACGAGTACAAGGCCGCCAGCACCCGCGCCCAGGGCTTCACGGCGGTCTCGTTCTCGCTGGGCGGCCTGTCCGCCGGCCTCGCCAACGCCGGCGTGCTGATCGTCGGCATCTGGCTCGGCCTAGAAATCCTGCCGAGTGCGGGCGACATCACGGCCGGCAGAGTGCTGGCCTTCGCGTTCCTGGTGACGCTCTTCGTCGGCCCGGTGCAGATGGGCACCCAGATCCTCACCGACGGGCAGAACGCGATCGCGGGCTGGCGCCGCGTCATCGGCATCCTGGAGACACCGGCCGACCTCGTCGACCCCGGACCCGACGGGCGGACGCTGCCGCGCGGCCCGATCGACGTCCGCCTCGCGGGCGTGACCTTCGCCTACCCGGGCGGGCCGCCGGTGCTCCGCGACGTCGACCTCGACATCGCCTCCGGCACCCGCCTCGCCGTCGTCGGCGAGACCGGCTCGGGCAAGTCGACCGTCGCCAAGCTGGTCACCCGGCTGATGGACCCGTCCGAGGGAGCCGTCCTGCTCGACGGTGTCGACGTGCGGCGGATCGCCCACGAGTCGCTGCGCCGCAGCGTCGTGCTGGTGCCGCAGGAGGGCTTCCTCTTCGATGACACCATCACCGCCAACGTGCGCTACGGCAAGCTCGACGCGACCGAGGAGGACATCCGCGCGTCCGCGCTCGAGCTCGGTCTCGACGACTGGCTGGCCGGGCTGCCGCGGGGTCTGCAGACCGAGGTCGGCCAGCGCGGTGAGTCGCTCTCGGCGGGGGAGCGGCAGCTCGTCGCCCTCCTGCGTGCCCACCTCGCCGACCCTGACC
>JAOPXG010000223.1 GCA_025965275.1 Nocardioides sp. | reverse complement strand
ACGTCGGCGCCCATGCCGAGCGCGATGTTGGCGGCGTTCTGGCCCGAGACGCCGGCCCCGATGATGACGACCTTCGCGTTCGCGACACCGCCCACGCCGCCCAGCAGCACGCCGCGGCCGCCCTGGGCCTTGAGCAGCGAGTAGGCGCCGACCTGGGGGGCCAGGCAGCCGGCGACCTCGGACATCGGGTAGAGCAGCGGCAGCCCGCCCGAGGGCAGTTGCACGGTCTCGTAGGCGATGCCGGTGACCTTGCGCTTCAGCAGCTCCTCGGTCAGCGGCTTGTCGGCGGCCAGGTGCAGGTAGGTGAAGAGGGTCAGCCCCTCGCGCATCAGGGGGTACTCCTCGGACACGGGCTCCTTGACCTTGAGCACCAGGTCGACGTCGCCGTCGGTGCCCCACGCGGCCTCGGGCGTCGCCACGATCGTCGCACCGGCCGCGACGTACTCCTCGTCGCTGATCGACGAGCCCACGCCCGCACCCTGCTCGATGAAGACCTCGTGACCATGAGCCGACAGCTCGTGCACGCCGATCGGCGTGATGGCCACCCGGTACTCGTGGTTCTTGACTTCCTTCGGGACGCCGATCTTCATCTGCGCACTTCCTCCTGGCTCGCACGGACGCCACGCCGTTGTGGCGGCACTCCGACACTATCGCCCGTGGAGCCGGAGGTGACTCCTCACCCGGCATACAGAGGCCGCAGCGTGTGCTGCTCGATGCGGTGGATTGCAGAACGCGTTCTCGAAGCTGACGCCGCGCCGCTCGAGCCGGGTGAGACCCGCAGGGGGAATCGGGCACAGGGAGGCGGTCAGCCCACCAACCCGCGTGCCTGGGCCGTGAGCAGGGCGATCGCGAGGTGTGCGTCGCGCACCCGGCCGGCCAGCACCGCGTCGCGCAGCTCGTCGAGCGGCACCCAGCCGGTCTGCATCTCGGCCTCCTCGTGCTCGGGCTCGAAGTCGCCGCGGTCGACCGGGCTGAGGCCGCGAGCCAGGAAGTAGTGGCCGATCTCCTGGGAGATGCCCGGCGAGGAGTACGTCGAGACGAGGTGCGTCCAGTCGGTCGCCGCCAGCCCGGCCTCCTCGACCAGCTCGCGGTGGGCCACCTCGAGCGGCTCCTCACCGTCGACGTCGCACAGGCCGGCCGGGAGCTGGACGAGCGTCCGCCCCACCGCGTGCCGGTACTGCCACAGGCAGAAGGCGCGGTCCTGGTCGTCCACGGCGAGGACCACCGCGGCGCCGGGGTGCTCGAGCACCAGCCGCGAGAACGGCTCCTCCTCGGGATGCCCCGGCCGACGGATGCGGTCGTCACGGAGCTTGACGACCCACCCTCCCTCGTAGGCGTAGTCGCTGTCGGCGACCGGCCACTCCTCGGGGACGTCGGCGAGCTCAGGGGTCGACATGCGGGCGACGGTACCGTGGCCGGATGGCTCTCGGGCCCGGGCCTTCTTGCAGCCGCACGCCGCTCCGTCCGGACGCATCCGCGTCGCGAAGTACCGCGGCCTGTCGCCCAGCTCCTCTGGCTGTACGACACCGCGACCGGCGAGCGCGTGCGCGAGCTCTCCGGCTACCGCCCGACGGACTTGCCCACCCCCGACGGTGCGATCGTGGTCCGCCGGCACCCCGACGGCGAGGAGAGCGGCCGCCGTTGCCAGCTGTTCACCGTGCCCGTGTCGCCCGACGAGCCGCTCACCTGCTGGGATCCGGCGCTGAGGCTCAGCCTCGACCAGGCGGACGGGATCACCGCCAGTCCCGACGGGAGCACGCTGGCCTGGATCCGGCGCGACCACGGCGTCCACATCGTCCTGGCGCCGGTCGACGACGTCATCGACCGGCGCGACCTCGGCACGTCACGCGCCGGGCCGGGCATGCCCACGCCGACCTGGGTCTCCGACCGCTTGCTGGCGACCACGAGCCCGGAGGAGGACGAGCGCGCCGTACGCCGGGTCAGCGACGGCAAGCCGATCCGCGGCCCGATCCCGGTGTTCGCCGGGTGGACCCGCTGACGGGTCAGTCCTCGTCGGGTCCCAGCTCGCGGCGCAGCCCGCTCTCGTCGATCGGGAAGCGCAGCTCCTTCTGCCGCTCGATGGCCGCACCGACCAGGCCCGCGAAGAGCGGGTGCGGACGCGTCGGGCGCGACCGCAGCTCCGGGTGGGCCTGGGTCGAGATGTAGTAGGGGTGCACGTCGCGCGGCAGCTCGACGAACTCGACCAGGTTGTTGTCCGGGGACGTCCCGGAGAAGACCAGGCCGGCCGCCTCGAGCTGCTCGCGGTAGTGGTTGTTGACCTCGTAGCGGTGCCGGTGCCGCTCCTCGATGAGCGCCTCGCCGTACGCCGCGCGGGCCACCGAGCCCTCCTTGAGCGCCGCCGGGTAGAGCCCGAGCCGCATGGTGCCGCCCAGGTCGCCGGCGCCCTCGACGTACTCGAGCTGCTCGTTCATCGTCGCGATCACCGGCTCCGGCGTGTCCGGGTCGAACTCGGTCGAGCCGGCCTTCTCCAGGCCGACGACCTGGCGGGAGTACTCGATCACCATGCACTGCAGGCCCAGGCACAGGCCGAGGGTCGGGATGCCGTGGGTGCGCGCGTAGGTCAGGGCGCCGAGCTTGCCCTCGATGCCGCGGACGCCGAAGCCGCCGGGCACGCAGATGGCATCGACGTCCTGCAGGTTGCGCGCCGCCCCCGCCGGGGTCTGGCACTCGTCGGAGGCGATCCAGCGGATGTTGACCTTCGCCTCGTGGGCGAAGCCGCCGGCACGCAGCGCCTCGCCGACCGAGAGGTACGCGTCGGGGAGGTCGATGTACTTGCCGACCAGTGCGACCGTGACCTCCTCCTTGGGGTGGTGCACCCGGCGCAGCAGGTCGTCCCAGACGGTCCAGTCGACGTCGCGGAACGGCAGGTCGAGGCGGCGCACGAGGTAGGCGTCGAGACCCTCGCGGTGCAGCACCTTCGGGATGTCGTAGATCGAGGGCGCGTCGGCCGCGGTGACGACGGCCTCCTGGTCGACGTCGCACATCAGCGAGATCTTGCGCTTGATGGAGTCGGGCAGCTCGCGGTCGGCGCGGCACACGACGGCGTCGGGCTGGATGCCGACCTGGCGCAGCGCGGCCACCGAGTGCTGGGTGGGCTTGGTCTTCAGCTCGCCGGACGGGCCGATGTAGGGCACCAGCGAGACGTGCAGGAAGAAGACGTTGCCGCGGCCGATGTCGTGGCGCACCTGGCGGGCGGCCTCGAGGAACGGGAGCGACTCGATGTCACCGACCGTGCCGCCGACCTCGGTGATCACCACGTCGACCCCGGGGCCACCCATGGCGAGGATGCGTTCCTTGATCTCGTTGGTGATGTGCGGGATCACCTGCACGGTGTCGCCGAGGTAGTCGCCGCGCCGCTCCTTGGCGATCACGCTCGAGTAGACCTGACCGGTCGTCACGTTGGCGATCTGCCCGAGATCGGTGTCGAGGAACCGCTCATAGTGACCGATGTCGAGGTCGGTCTCGGCGCCGTCGTTGGTCACGAAGACCTCGCCGTGCTGGAACGGGTTCATCGTCCCGGGATCCACGTTCAGATAGGGATCCAGCTTCTGCATGGTCACGCGGAGACCGCGCGCCTTGAGCAGGCTCCCGAGGCTGGATGCCGTGAGGCCCTTGCCGAGCGAGGAGGCGACGCCTCCGGTGACGAATACATGCTTGGTGGGGCTGCCGTTGCTCACGGAACTCCATCCTACTTCAGTGGGACGGCTCCGTCGGACCCCGCCGCACCGAAGGACCCCCCTTGGACTGACAGGGAGCGGATCAGGGCCAGGACGGCGGTCACCTGGCCGAGCGGAGTGTCGGCCCCGTCCACGGTCGCGACCTCGTCGGCCGCGGGCTCCGCACGCAGGGCGGAGAGATCGCCGGCGGGGGTCGCGGAGGCGGCGTCACCGGCCACCACGACGCCGGTCGCCTTGGCGGCCAGCCCCGACACCAGCCCCGACAGGATCGCCGGGTCGATCTCGTCACCGAGCACGACCAGCACGATCGGGGCGCGGCCCGCGGTGTCGGGAGAGGTCATCAGCTCGGCGCCCGCCAGGCTCTGGCGGATCGAGTCGGCGTCGGAGCTCGGCAGGTCGTCGCCCGCGACAGCGAGACCCAGGAGCTGGCCCAGCCGCTCGTACGTCGGCGCGTCCGCGGTGACCGCGCCCGAGCCGAGCTGCGTCATCAGCTGGCTGCCCAGCGCGTCCACCAGCGACTTCTTGGACCCGTCGACGAGCGTCGGCTGCACGTCGTACGTGCTGGCGACGGTGCCGCCGGCGGCCTCGACCTGGGCGCCCAGCGCGCTCACGACGTCGCCGGCGGCGCCGGGCATCGTCAGCACGGAGACCGGGTGGTCGCGCAGCCCGGCGGCGTACAGCTTCGCGGCCGACGCGGCGGCGAAGTCGTCGCCGTACGACGCGGTGCGCGCCGCCGTGCGCTGCTCGCGGGTGGTCGCCGAGGCGGGCTTGTCGTCCCGGCCCAGGTCGCTGAGCGGTCCGCCGCCGAGGGCGACGCCGATCGCGAGGGCCAGGAAGACGGCCACGAGGGAGACGATGTGGTGCCGGTACGAGATCACGAGAAGAGTCCTTGGGCGAAGCTGGTCACGGAGTCGAGGAGGTCGTCGAGTCCGGCGGTGAGCGAGTCGGCCCACTCCTGCCCGACCGGGGTCACGGCGATGGCGGCGGCGAGGGCGACCAGGCCGGCGAGCATCACCAGCATCAGGTGGCGGGGGCGCACGCGGCCGGAGTAGAGGTACGGGACCGCGGCGGCGTCGACCAGCCGCGGGCCGACCTTGAGGCGCGTCAGGTAGGTGCTGGCCAGGCCCGACCGCTGGCTGTCGAGGAACTCGTCGAGCGTGGCGTGCATCCCCACGCCGACGATCACGGCCGCCTCGGCCGTGTCGGCCAGGATCAGGGCGGCGTCCTCGGGGGTGGCCCCGGACTCGAAGCGCAGCGGGCGGACCCCCATCCGTTCGAGCTGGTCGACCGCGGACCGGCCGGCGCCCCGGTCGAGGCGGACGACGACGTCGCGGGCGGCGCGCAGGGTCTTCACGTGCGGCATCTCGGACTCGTCGGCGGTCGCGTCGACCACGACGACGTCGGGCCGCAGGCCGGCCGCGCGGAGGACGTCGGCGCCGCGCCCGACGCCGATCAGGACCGGGTGCTGCTCGCGCACGAACACCTGGATGCGCTCGAGCTCGGACTCGAACTCGTGGCCGCGCACGACCACGACCACCGGGCGGCCGGCCACCCGGGTCGCCACGCTGGGTACGCCGCGACCGTGCAGCAGCAGGTCCTCCTCGCGACGGAGGAACTCGGTGGTGTTGTGAGTGAACGTCTCGAGCTGGGTCGCCAGACCGGTCCGCGCGCGGGCCATCTCGGCGCGGACGGTCTCCGGGTCGACCTCGCGACCGGTCGCCACGGGCGTGTCGCCGGCGTAGACGACGCCCTCGTGGACCCGCACCGTGCCGCCGTCGGCGATGGCCCCGAGCCCGTCGGACCCGACCCCGTCAACGACCAGGATCCCGGCGTCGACGAGCACCTCCGGGCCGAGGTTGGGGTAGCGACCGGAGATCATCGCGGACGCGTTCACCACGGCGGCGACGTCGGCGTCGACGAGGGCCTGGGCGCTCGCGCGGTCCAGGTCGAGGTGGTCGAGCACGGCGATGTCGCCGGGTCGCAGCCGGGGCAGCAGCACCCGGGTCCGTCGTTCGACGCGTGCGGTCCCGACGATGCCGGGCTGGTCCAGCGCGGGGCGCTGTCGTACGGGCATCCTCATGACCGGTCCCATGGTTCCAGCCGGTCCGGGTCGTTTCGTGCAACGACCGGCGCCGGGCGCGTCGGCCGTCAGCCGCCCGCGCGGGCCTCCTGCGCGACGTCCAGCAGCTCGCGGGCGTGGGCCAGCGCGGTGTCGGAGTCGGCCAGTCCGGCCAGCATCCGGGACAGCTCGCGCTCGCGCTGTTCGTCGTCGAGCACGGTCAGCCCGGAGCTGGTCACAGTGCCGTCGGAGGACTTCTCCACGACGACGTGCCGGTCGGCGTACGCCGCCACCTGGGGCAGGTGGGTCACCACGAGCACCTGGGCCGTGCGGGCCAGCCGGGCGAGCCGGCGGCCCACCTCGACCGCGGCCGCTCCCCCGACGCCGGCGTCGACCTCGTCGAAGACGAACGTCGGGACCGGGCTGGTGCCGGCGAGCGCGACCTCGAGGGCGAGCATCACCCGGGAGAGCTCGCCGCCGGAGGCGCCCTTGGTGAGCGGGCGCGGGTCCGAGCCGGTGTTGGCGGCCAGCATCAGCTCCACCTCGTCCGCGCCGGACGCGGTGAACCGATCTGCGGGTCGCACGTCCACGGTGAGCCGGGCGTGCGGCATCGCGAGCAGGGCGAGCTCCGAGGTGACCTCCCCGCCGAGCCTTGCCGCTGCTTCGGTCCTGGCTGCCGACAACGCCGCGGCGGCCTCCTGACGATCACGCTGGAGAACGTCCTGCTCGGCGCGCAGCTCCTCGATCCGCTCGTCGGTGTGGTCGAGGTCGAGCAGCCGGGTGGACGAACGCTCCGCCCAGGCCAGCACCTCGTCGATCGTGGCGCCGTACTTGCGGGTCAGCGCCGTCAGCGCCGCCCGACGGTCGGAGACCGCGGCGAGGCGGGCCGGGTCGGTGTCGATCCGGGCGGCGTACGACGCGACGTCGGCGGCCAGGTCGGACAGCAGGTAGGTGATCTCGGCCAGCCGGTCGGCCAGCTCACCGGCCTCGGCGTCGTGCTCGCGGACGCCGTCCAGCAGGGTGCGCGCCGCCGAGGTGGTCGCCAGGGCGTCCGGGTCGCCCTGCTCGCTGGAGAGGGCCTCCCGGGCCTGCTCGGCGGCGGTGCGCAGGGTGTCGGCGTAGCCGAGGCGGGACTCCTCCGCCGCGAGTGTGGTGTCCTCCCCCGGCGCCGGGGACACGGCCTCGACCTCACCGAGCCCGAAGCGGAGCAGGTCGGCCTCCTGGGCCCGCTCACGGGCGCTGGCGACGACCTCGTCGAGCTCGCGCTCGGTGGCCTCCAGGCGGCGGTGCAGGTCGGCGTACGTGGTGACGAGGGCCGTCAGCTTCGTGCCACCGAAGCGGTCGAGCGCCTCGCGCTGGGCGCGGGCCTGGAGCAGCCGGTGCTGGTCGGACTGCCCGTGCACGGCGACGAGCGGCTCGGCGACCTCGGCGAGGGACGAGACCGGGACGGACGCCCCGCCCACGAACGCGCGCGAGCGGCCCTCGGCCGAGACGTTGCGGGCCAGCACCACCCGGTCGTCCTCGACCACGCCGCCGGCGTCCTCGACCGTCTCGGCGAAGCCGGCCAGGTCGCCGACGTGCACGACGCCCTCGACGCGGGCGGTCTTCGCGCCGGTGCGCACGGCGCCGGTGTCGGCCCGCCCGCCCAGCAGCAGCCCGAGCGCTGTGACGATCATCGTCTTGCCGGCGCCGGTCTCACCCGTGATGACGGTGAGTCCGGGGCCGAGCTCGAGGGTCGACGACTCGATCACCCCGAGCGAGGTGATCCGGATCTCCTCAAGCATCGGTCTCCTCGGCCAGCCGCCGGCGGCGCTCGGTGGATCCGCGCCAGCCCTCCACGGGCAGCCCGAACTTCGCGACCAGCCGGTCGGTGAACGGCGCCTCGTGCAGCCGGACCAGCCGCACCGGCGACGCACCGCGGCGGACCTCGATCCGGGCGCCCGGCGGCAGGTCGACCGAACGGCGCCCGTCGCACCACAGCACGCCGGCCCCCTCGGTGCGGGCCAGCACCTCGACCGCGAGCACCGAGGTCGGCGCCACCACGAGCGGACGGGCGAAGAGCGCGTGGGCACTGATCGGCACCATCAGCAGCGCCTCGACCCCCGGCCAGACGACCGGGCCGCCGGCGCTGAAGTTGTAGGCCGTGGAGCCGGTCGGTGTCGCGCACACGACGCCGTCGCAGCCCCACCGGGAGAGTGGTCGCCCGTCGACCTCGACGACGACCTCGAGCATGCGCTGGCGGGCGGCCTTCTCGACGCTCGCCTCGTTGAGCGCCCAGGTCCGGTAGACCACCTCACCGTCGCGGTGGACCGTCACGTCGAGCGTGAGCCGGTCCTCGGAGGTGTAGCGGCGGTGCACGATGGCGTCGATCGTCGACTCGAGGTCGTCGTACTCCGCCTCGGCGAGGAAGCCGACGTGCCCGAGGTTGACGCCCAGGACCGGGGCTCCGGTGTCGCGGGTGATCTCCGCGGCCCGCAGGATCGTCCCGTCGCCGCCGATGACCAGCACGAGCTCGCAGTCGACGCTGGCGGCGCTCTCGGCAGCCACGACCTCGATCGACTGCCCGGCGCTCGGCTCGAGGCCGAGGTCGGCGGCCTCGTTGGCCAGCAGCCGGACCACGATGCCGTTGGCGGTCAGCGCCTTGGCGAACGCGCGCGCGACCACACGTGCCTCGTCGCGACCGGTGTGCGCGATCATCAGCACGCGCCGGGTCGAGGTGGGGTCGCTGCTCGTCACGAGTCCACCCTCTCACCCGCCGCCCCCGGTGGCGCGGCACTGCGCACCGCGGTGTGGATGGACTCCTCGTCGAGGGTCGCCGGACCGCGCTGGAGCCACAGGAAGAACTCGACGTTGCCGGACGGGCCGGGCAGCGGGCTGGTGGCCACCTGGCGAGCGCCCCAGCCCCGGGCGGCGGCCGCCGCAGCCACGCCCGCGACGGTCTCGGCGCGCAGCGCCGGGTCCCGGACGACCCCGCCCTTGCCGAGGCGGTCCTTGCCCACCTCGAACTGCGGCTTGACCATCAGGGCGAGGTCGCCGTCCGGCGCCGTCACCCCGAGCAGAGCGTCCAGCACCAGCGCGAGCGAGATGAACGACAGGTCGCCGACCACCACGTCCACCGGCCCACCGATGAGCTCGGGAGTCAGCTCGCGGACGTTCATCCGGTCGTGCACCACGACCCGCTCGTCCTGCTGGAGCCGCCAGGCCAGCTGTCCGTAGCCGACGTCGACGGCGACCACCTGGGCGGCGCCGTGTCGCAGCAGCACGTCGGTGAACCCGCCGGTCGAGGCACCGGCGTCGAGACACCGCCGACCGGCGACCACGAAGCCCTCGGGCTCGAACGCCGCCAGCGCACCGGCCAGCTTGTGCCCGCCGCGCGAGACGTAGTCGGGCCGGTCCGGGTCCTCGACCACCAGGATCGCGAGATCGGTCGTCACCCCGGTGGCCGGCTTGGTCGCCACGGCCCCGGAGACCCGCACCCGACCCTGCTCGATCAGTTCGCTGGCGTGGTCGCGCGAGCGGGCCAGTCCCCGGCGGACCAGCTCGGCATCGAGGCGCAGCCGTCGTGGTGGCATCAGGACGGGTCGGAGGGCGTGTCCAGCGCGCGACGCAGCTGTTCGTGGGCGGTCTCGAACACGCCCACGTGCTCCTCGATCGGACGGTCCTCGAGCTCCTCGACGGCTGCGATCACCTCGTCGACCTCCGGCACGTCGGTGCGCACCCGCTCGGGCTCCGGGTCCTCGAAGTCAGGCACGTCCGGTCCGGGGAAGTCGGCGTCCTCTGTCATGGCCCCGAGGTTACCGCCCGGGCACCGCGACACCCGACAGGTCCACCGTCTCTCCGGTGGCGTCGAGGTGGGCCCAGGCCGCGCTCGCCGCGACCCGCCACCAGTCGCCCGGGTCGCCCGACCCGCTCACGTCGAGTCGGCCACCGTCGACCGTCCCGCGCCATCCGCCCAGCCCGAAGGCGCCGTCGTCCTCGGACGGCGCCGTCTGCGCGGCCAGGAGCCCGGCCAGGTCGGGTGCCACGAACGTCGGCCGCAGCTCCTCGGTCGCGGCGACCAGGTCCTCCAGCCCGGTGACCCCGGTGAGCACCAGCAGCGAGTCGTAGCCGGCCCGCTGCGCGCCTTCGATGTCCGTGTCGAGGCGGTCGCCGACCATCAGCGGTCGACGCCCGCCGACCCGGCGCACCGTCTCGTCGAGCAGTGGCCGCTCGGGCTTGCCGGCCACGACCGGGTCGACCCCGGTGAACGTGCGCAGCATCTCGACCTGCACCCCGTGCCCCGGAGCCACGCCGAAGGCCGCGGGGAACGTCATGTCGGTGTTGCTGGCGACCCACGGCAACCCGTCGCGGATCCGCACCGCCGCGCGCATGATGTCGCCCCACAGGACCTGCGGGCCGTAGCCGGTCACGATCGCCTCGGCGTCGTCCTCGACCCCCACAGGCACGAGCCCGTCCTCCTCGAGCGCCTCCTCGAGCCCCTCGGCCCCCAGGCAGACCACTCGTGCGCCCGGGCCGTACCGGTCGACGAGCACCCTCGCGGCAGCCTGCGCCGACGTCACGACGTCGGTGTCCTCCGCCTCCACACCGAGCTCGGTGAGGTGCGCGGCGACCACCCCGGGCGGGCGAGACGCGTTGTTGGTGATGAACGCCAGCCGCATCCCCTGCTCGCGCGCCGACGCCAGGTGGTCGGGCGCTCCCGGCACCGCTGCACCCCCGACATAGACGACTCCGTCGAGGTCCAGCATGGCCAGGTCGTAGGCCCGACACAGGGCCTCGTCGGACGAGCCGAGCACAGATGCCTCCTCAGGGACCGGGCGTGGTGGCACCCTACGATGCTCCGATGGACGCCGACGCCGTGGTCACCCCTCCGCGGGTGTCCCGACCTCTGCGGCTCCTCCCCTTCCGCGGCCTGTCCCTCGCCGCCACCCGGATCGGCGACGCGGCGTCGGCCCGGGCCTTCGCCCGTCCGTACCGCGACGTCGGCGAGCGGTTCCAGCGTCTCGAACGCCGGGGGCAGGTCATCCATGACGACACCCCCGCCCTCTACCTCCACGAGTACACGGCGGGCGGCATCATCGTGCGCGGGCTGGTCGGCGCGCTCGACATCTCCCGACCCGCAGCGACGTGGGGCGACGTCGCGGTGCTGCCGCACGAGGGCATCCACCCCGCCCAGGCGGACGAGCTGGCGGACCGGATGGCGCAGATGGAGCTCAACCCGGCGCCCATCCTGCTCGTGCACCGCGGTCCGGCGGAGGCGCGCGACCTGCTCAAGCAGGTGCAGACCCGCACGCCGTACCTCGACTTCACCGATCGCGGCCGCCAGCAGCACCGCGTCTGGGCGATCCGCGACCCGGCCGAGCTGGCGACCCTCGAGGCAGCCCTGGCACCGTGCCGGGCGCTGATCGCCGACGGCCACCACCGGTTCGCGGCGTACCACCGGCTGCGGCAGCACCACCCCGGCGCCGGCACCGACCTCGGCCTCGCCATGCTGGTCGACCAGACCGACACGCCGCTCTTCCTCGGCGCCATCCACCGCGTGCTGGGCGGGGTCACCCTCGACGCCCTGCGCGAGACCTCCCGAGCGGCCTTCGACGAGACGAGCCCCGAGGCGGCCGTCGCCGGCCTGCGACCCGACGTCCTGGCCGCGACCGACGGCCGACGCTGGGCCACCCTCCGCCTCACCCTGGCCGCCGACCGGGCCGCGGTCGAGGTGCTGCACGAGGAGCTGATCCCCGCACTGACCCGAGCGCCGAGCACGATCGGGCACCATCACAGCGTCGAGGGCGCCCTCGCGGGCGTCGCCCGACGCCCCGGCGTGGCGATCCTGATGCCCGCGCCCGACTTCGGCCTGGTCCTGCGGATCGCCGCGGCGGACAGGTTGCTCCCGGAGAAGGCCACGTCGTTCCAGCCGAAACCGAGCGTGGGAGTCCTCATCCGGTCCCTGCGCGACGGATGACGCGCCCGGACGCCATCTCGACCTCCACCCGTGAAGCCACCGAGCCTCCGGCCCGGAAGAACCGTCGTCGCAGGGCTCCGCGCACCTCGACCACGTCGCCGACCGACCACGATCTCACCGACCGACGCGCCCGGGCGGACCAGGCCACGCACTCGAGCGCATCCACGCTCTGACGGGCCCGCGCCGCAGCCTCGGTCCGCCCGACGGCGACCCGGAACGTCCAGAGCGCATCGCCGCTCGGGAGCACCCGCTCCTCGGGCGCCTGCGAGAGCCGGCCGACCAGGCGCACCTCGTTGGCGCTCTCCGGGCCGGCGCCCGCCGGTGTCCTCGCTGTGTTCCGTGTCTTCTGTGCAGCCATTGCACCTCACCTCCGCGAGCAATCTCGCGGGCGGCACGGACGGTCGTGGGCGTTGCGGCCGCTTCCTGTGGACGACCGGATCAAACCCGCACCTGTGGACGGAAAATGGTCCGGAAATGCAAGTAGGGCCACCCCACAGGGGTGGCCCTACTCGAATAGTTGTCCGGCGGCGTCCTACTCTCCCACAGCCTCTCGGTTGCAGTACCATCGGCGCTGAAAGGCTTAACTTCCGGGTTCGGGATGGGACCGGGTGTTTCCCTTTCGCTATGGCCGCCGTAACTCT
>JAOPXG010000214.1 GCA_025965275.1 Nocardioides sp. | reverse complement strand
TGGAGCGGGTCCTTCTCCTGGCGGCCGCCGGGCTGGCGCTGTGGGCGATCAGCTGCCTGGCGATGATGCTCTTCGCATCGCGGCTCCCGGACGGGTTGATGCGCCAGGTCGCCGAGTTCCTTCCGTCGTGCGTCTCGACCGCGCGCACCCTGCGGAAGGATCCCGCGGTGCCGCGTCGGGCGAAGGTCGCCCTGCTCGTGGCGGTGCTGTGGGTCGTGTCGCCGATCGATCTCCTGCCGGAGTTCCTCCCGGTGATCGGGCCGCTCGACGACGTGGTGGCCGTCATCCTGCTGCTGCGCTACGCGGCGCGCAGCATCCCTCGAGACACCCTCCTCGCCGCCTGGCCGAGCGACCCGACGCTCCTCGAACGCCTCCTCGGCCCGGCTCGGGCACCGTCGGCCAACACCTGACGACGGACCGGTCAGGCCCGCTCCACGGGGTCCTCGGTCTGGTCTTCCGGCTCCGTGCCGGTGCCGCCGTGCTCGCGCTCCGACCCGTGACCGGCCCGCGGTGGGCGGAGCGGATCGAGTGTGCGCCGGCGCATCTGGACGTGCCGGAAGCCTTGCCGGACGCACGCCCCTACAGCATGCCGGACACATGTCCAGCCACGTGTCTGTCCTGCCGCGCCAGGGATTCGACGCACGCCGAGCCGAGACGGTCAGCCAGGTTCGAGCCGCTCTACGTGATCCCTCCCTGAGCGCCGAACTTGGCCCATGTGGGCGATGACGACGCCCGACCGCCGCCCCTACGGTCGAGTCTTCTCGACCTGCCGCGGCCGGGCGCTCCTTGGGCGATCTCGACGTCGCGCTGACGCCTGTCGACACCTGGTATCGGTGTCGCCCGGCCGCGACGGGCCCCAGTCATCAAGGAGGGTCACATGTCGGCGCAGTGGGAGACGTTGCGGGAGCAGGTCTGGGGCACGGTCATCGGACCGGGTGATGCGGAGTACGACGAGGCGCGCACCGTCCGCAACGGCATGATCGACAAGCGGCCGGCGGTCGTGGTCCGGGCCGCGAACGCCGGCGACGTGATGACGGCCGTCCGCTTCGCCGCGGACAACGGCCTCAGCGTCGCCGTCCGCGGTGGCGCGCACAGCGTGCCGGGCTTCGGGACCGCGGATGACGCCGTGGTCGTCGACCTGTCGGGGATGCGCGGCGGCCGGGTCGACCCGCGGGCACGCACGGTCCGGGTCGGCGGCGGTGCGACGTGGGGCGACCTGAATGCCATGACGTACCCCTTCGGGCTGGCCACGACCGGCGGCATCATCTCGACCACCGGCGTCGGCGGGCTCACCCTCGGTGGCGGCATCGGCTACCTCACGCGGAGTCTCGGGCTCGCCCTGGACAACCTGCTGTCGGCCGACGTCGTCACCGCCGACGGCACCTTCCACCTCGCGAGCGAGAAGGACGACGCAGACCTCTTCTGGGCCATCCGCGGCGGCGGCGGCAACTTCGGGGTGGTGACCTCGTTCGAGTTCCGGCTCAGCCCGGTCAAGGACATCTACGGCGGCCCGATGTTCTTCGAGCTGGACATGGCCGGTGACCTCCTCCGGCTCTACCGCGAGTTCATCGCCGACGCCCCGGAAGAGTTCGGCGGCTTCCCGGCGTTCCAGATCGCGCCGCCGTTGCCGTTCATCCCCGAGGAGCGCCACGGCAAGACGCTCGCCCTCATGGTGACCTGCTGGTCGGGCGACGCCGACCAAGGGGAGAAGGTGCTCAAGCCGTTCCGTGACCTGGCTCCGGTGGTCGCGGAGCTGGTCGGACCGATGCCCTACCCGGCCCTCAACAGCGCCTTCGACGACCTCTACCCCTCGGGGCTGCGGCACTACTGGAAGGCGAACTTCGTCAAGGAGCTGACCGATGAGGCGATCGCCGCTCACGTGGAGCACGGGTCGCAGGTGCCGGAGATGACGTCGACGGTGCACATCTACCCGATCAACGGCGCCTGCCAGCGGGTCGCCCCCGACGCGACGGCGTTCGCCTACCGCGACGCGAACTTCGCCACCGTGATCGCGGGCATGTGGCCCGACGAGAAGGACGACGAGCGCAACATCGCCTGGGTCCGGGACTACTACGACGCGATCGCCCCGCTCTCCGAGGAGGGTGGCTACGTCAACTTCATGGCCGAGGACGACCAGAGCCGGATCGCCGTCAACTACCGGGGCAACTACGACCGGCTGCGGCAGATCAAGGCGACGTACGACCCCGGCAACCTCTTCCGGCACAACCAGAACATCCCGCCGGCCTGATCCGCCGCGTCGTCCAGCTCGGGCCGCTGCTCAGGCGCAGAGCTCCGCGAGCCTCGCCACGCCGGGCCCGACCTGCGCCTGCAGGCGGCTGAGGACGTCGTCGAGGGCGGGGGAGCCGCCGTGCTCGGGCGGCACCCGGGCCGGGTTGAGCGCGACCCGGTCCGCCCACTCCTTGATGTCGGGCTCGGCGCCGAAGGTGGCGGTGGCGCGGAAGCCGAGCACGTTCATCAGGGCCCAGTCCTCCAGGGTGTTGCCGTACGACGAGGGCGGGCACAGCCGGTTCTTCTCGACGTCGTCGGAGCGGGTCGCCTCGACGTAGCCGGTGATCGCGGCGCCGAAGCACGGGAACCCGGCCCGGACCGTCTGGAGCGTGATCGCCCCCGGTTGCCAGATGGGCACCCGTGGTGGTCGCTTCAGGCCGTCGGCGGCGCAGTTGACGACCAGGGCGTCCTCGGCGATCGCGACCGAGCCCTCCTGGAGGTCGAGGCGGCCGCGGCTCGCGCCCGTGATGTGCCCGAGGCGGACCACGTGCTCGATGCTGTGCAGCAGGTCGAGCTCCCAGGTGCCGAGCGTCGGCGCCTTGGCCATCGTCGGGGCCACCGACCGGTCGAGGCGCAGCATGATGCCGGCCTCCTCGAGGCGGACGAACAGCTCGGGCAGCGACGGCGCGTCGGCGGCGGCCGTGAGCAGGTCGGCGACCATCCCGAGGTAGATCTCCGGGTTCGGCTGGATCGTCGCCCGGTTGAGCATCCACGGTTCGCGCGGCCGGACCCAGCAGATCGCGTCCGGGTCGACCCCGTGGCCCAGCAGCCAGACGCAGGCGTCGGTGGCGGTCTTGCCGGAGCCGACGACGACGTACTGGCTGGGCGTCTCCTCGACGCTTGGCAGGTCGTTGACCGGGGTGACGCGGGTGCCCGTGGCGACGTCGAACCTCGGCGGCGACTCGGCCGGGATGTCGGGCGCCAGGTAGCGCGCGTCCACGACCCGGCAGTGCTCCGGCACCGTGAACCGCTCGCCCGAGACCCGGGACGCGAAGGTGCGGTCCCCGGTGTACTCGCACTCGAAGAAGAGCTCCACCCGGCCCGGGCCCACCATCCGGTCGGCCAGCACGTCGGCGAAGTAGGAACAGATCTCCGCCTTCCCGGCGCGCTCGTGCAGGCCGGTCTCCGGGCCGCTGGTCTGGATCCGCCCGCCGCCGAGCACGGTCGAGGCGACGCCGTAGAAGGTCGACGACTGGTGCAGTCGGACGAACGGATAGGCCTCCAGCCAGTGGCCTCCGGCCGCGGGGCGGCGGTCGACGAGCGCCACCCGTACGTCGGCGTGGTCGATGAGAGCGTCGGTGAAGGCCATCCCTGATGCGCCCGCACCCACCACCAGGTAGTCCACCTCGACGGTCCTCACGGGGGCAGACAAGCACGCGACGTCCGCCGCGTCCATGGCCCGCTGCGCACGTCCATCCAGGACGCTTGCGCGCCGAAGAACCGTGCTCCATGCTGGACACATGTCCAGCCACGTGTCTGCTCTGCCGCGCCAGGGGCTCAACGCCCGACAGGCCGAGACGGTCAGCCGCCTGCTCGAGGCGGGCCTCGAGGAGCTCCGGGCGGTCGGCCACGACGCGCTGACGATCCGCACGGTCGCGACCCGCGCCGGGGTGTCGCCGGCGACGGCGTACACCTACCTGGCGTCGAAGAATCACCTCTTCGCGGAGCTCTTCTGGCGGTTCCTGGTCGAGGACGACCACGAGCCGAGCGGGTCGAGCGCGACCGAGCGGCTCCAGTCGGTGACCCGGCGGCTCACCGCCCGGCTGGCGGAGTCGCCCGAGCTCGCGGCCGCGGTCACGCCGGCCCTGCTCGGCACCGACCCGGACGTCGAGCGGCTGCGGCTGCGGATCGGTGGGGAGTTCGTCAACCGGTTCCGTGCCGCGCTCGGACCCGCCGCGGACCCGGACGTCGTCGAGACGGTCGCGCTGGCGTTCTCCGGTGCGCTGCTGCAGGGCGGGGTGGGCCTGATGACCTACACGGAGATGGGCGACCGGCTGGACGCGGTCGTCGCCGTGATCATGAAGGGGAACGACGCATGAGCGCGATCGTGTTCGACCCCTACGACTACGCCTTCCAGGAGGACCCCTACCCGGTCTACCGGCGCTGTCGCGACGAGGACCCGCTGCACCACAACGCGGAGCACGACTTCTGGGTGCTGACCCGGCACGCCGACATCCAGCACGCCGTGCGCACCGAGGGCGTCTACTCCAACGCGATGGGCGTCTCGATCGACAAGAGCGCCTGGGGGCCTGACGCCCACAAGGTGATGTCGTTCCTCGGCATGGACCCGCCGCGGCAGAAGCGGTTGCGGTCGTTGGTGTCCAAGGGCTTCACCCCGCGCCGGGTCACCGAGCTCGCGCCGCGCATCCAGCAGCTCACCGACCACTACCTCGACCAGTGCCTGGACATGGGCAGCTTCGACTGGATCACCGACTTCGCCGCCCGCCTGCCGATGGATGTCATCTCCGAGATGATGGGCGTGCCGGAGGCCGACCGGGTGGAGTTACGGCGGCTCGCCGACCTCGTCGTGCACCGCGAGCCGGGCGTCCACGACGTGCCCCGCGCCGGCATGGAGGCCAGCCTCGACCTGGTCGTCTACTACGCCGACATGGTCGAGCAGCGGAAGAAGCAGCCGACCGACGACCTCACCAGCGCGCTGCTCGCGGCCGAGCTCGACGGCGACAAGCTGACCGACGAGGAGATCATCGCCTTCCTCTTCCTCATGGTGGTGGCCGGCAACGAGACCACGACCAAGCTGCTCGGTCACGCGCTCTTCCACCTGACGCGCCACGCCGAGCAGCTCGAGAGGGTCTTCGCCGACCCCGCCCAGCCCGAGGACCTGGTCGTGCCGTGGATCGAGGAGACGCTGCGCTACGACACCTCCAGCCAGATGGTCGCGCGGCACCTGCTCGAGGACGTCGAGCTGCACGACACCGTCGCTCCCGCCGGCTCGAAGCTGCTCCTGGTGATCGGCTCGGCCAACCGCGACGACCGGGTCTTCTCCGACCCCGACCGCTACGACATCTTCCGCTCCAAGGACGAGGTCGCCCAGCTGCTCAGCTTCGGCGGCGGCCGACACTTCTGCCTGGGCGCCAACCTGGCCCGGCTCGAGGCCCAGATCGCGCTGCGCGAGGTCGTCCGCCGGGTCGGCACCGTCGAGGTCGACCACGGCGCCTGCCGGCGGGTGCACTCGATCAACGTCCGCGGCTTCGCCTCGGTCCCGGTCACGATGGGCGTGCGCTGATGAGCAAGTACGCGCAGCCCGACCGACGGCCGGCAGTCGTCACCGGTGCCTCCTCGGGGATCGGTGCCGCGACCGCGTTGGCACTGGCCGCCGCCGGCTACCCGGTGGCGCTGGGTGCTCGCCGTACGGACAAGTGCGAGGAGGTCGCGACCGCGATCCGCGACGCCGGAGGCGAGGCCGCCGTGCACGCCCTCGACGTCACCGACAGTGCGTCGGTGACCGCCTTCGCCAAGGCCGTGGCCACCGACCTCGGCGACATCGAGATCGTGGTCAGCAACGCCGGCGCGGTCGCGCCCGGCACCGTCCACGAGGTCGACCCCGAGCGGTTCGCCCGGGAGATCGACCTGAACCTGGTCGGCGCGCAGCGACTGGTCCGGGCGTTCGTGCCCGGCATGGTCGAGCGGCAGCGCGGCGACTTCGTCTTCGTCTCCAGCGACGTGGCCGTGCGGGCCCGCCCGTTCATGTCGTCGTACGCCGCCGGCAAGTGGGGCCTCGAGGGCATGGTGCACGCGCTGCAGATGGAGCTCGAGGGCTCCGGCGTGCGCGCGTCGATCGTGCGGCCCGGCCCGACCTGGAGCGAGATGGGCACCGACTGGGACGTCGAGGAGGCTGCCTTCGTGCTCAACCAGTGGGTGAAGTTCGGGCACGCCCGGCACCCCCACTTCCTCAAGCCGACGGCGATCGCCGACGCGATCACCACCGTCGTCAGCGCGCCGCGCGGCGTGCACCTGAACCTGATCG
>JAOPXG010000201.1 GCA_025965275.1 Nocardioides sp. | reverse complement strand
TGCTGGCCGACCTGTTGATCTCCGGTGGCGCGGGGTTGCCCTCGGCCAGCGGTGCGGAGGTGCCGACGCAGTGGATCGACCGGGTGATGGCGGTGCGCGCCGACCTGGACGGCACGGTGCGGGCGGTACTGGAGCTGGAGGGTGATCCAGCCGAGGTGCTGGCCGGTCTGCGCGCGGATTCCCCGGAGCTGTTCGGGGCGTTCGCGATGGCGGTCGCCGGTGCCTACCTGATCAACCCGCGAGTCCGTCGGGGGCTGGGCTATCCCGGGCCGGCGCCGATGAAGAACCCGGCGCTGCCCGACGAGGCCGCTGCCTACCTCGAGGGCGGGATCCTCGACGTGGTCGTCGCCCGCGGACCGATCTACCGCCCCACCCCGATCTCGTGACGGGGTCCGCCGCGGTCGCAGAGCTCCGCGACTGGACGATCCGCGTGCTCGCCGAGACCGGGCTGGTGGCCGAAGCCGCCGGCACGGTCGCGGACAGCCTGATCTTCGCCGACCTGCGGGGGGTGAGCACCCACGGCGTGCTGCGGCTCCCGACGTACGTCGAGCGTCTGCAGGCCGGCGGCATCAACGTGCGCCCGCAGGTGCGCGTCGTCGCCGACGCCGGCGCCCTCGTCGTGGTCGACGCCGACGCGGGACCGGGCGCCAGCACCGGCGCGGAGGCCGCGGACCTCGCGGTCGCGCGGGCCGGCGTGCACGGCATCGCCTGCGTGATCGCGCGCAACGCGAACCACTTCGGCGCCAGCGCCTACTTCACCAACCGGATCGCGGATGCGGGCATGGTCGGCATCGCGGCGTGCAACACCGAGCCGGTGATGAGTGCGCCGTTCGGCGGCGCCCCGGTGCTCGGCACCAACCCGATCGCGGTCGCGGTGCCGCTGCCCGCCCACCGGCGCCCGCAGCTCGACATGGCGACCACGGTGACCAGCCAGGGCCGGCTGATCATGGCCCTGCACGCCGGCGAGGACATCCCGCTCGGCTGGGCCGTCGACGCCGCGGGACGTGCGACGACCTCCGCGGCCGCCGGCCTCGAGGGCGCGCTGCTCCCCGTGGGCGGCCCGAAGGGCTTCGGCCTCGCCTTCGCCGTCGACGCGCTACTGGCCGTCGCCGGGGCCGCCACGAGCCCCGATGTCGTCGCGCTCGCCGGCGACCCCGCGACGCCGCAGGGGCTGGGCCACCTGTTCATCGCGGTGCGTGCCGACCTGGTCTCCTCGCCCGAGGAGTACGCCGGCCGGATCGACGCCCTCGTCGCCGCGATCCACGCCAGTGGCGGCCAGCTCGACGTACCCGAGCCGCTCGCCCCGGGCGAGCCAGAGGTACGTCGCGAGCGCGCGGCCGGTGGCCTGGTCCACCTCTCGCCCACGGTGCTGGCCGACCTGCACCTGCTGGCCGACGCCCTCGGCGTCCCTCTCCCGACCTCCGTGTCCGGCGCACCGGTGCCGGCCACCCCAACCCTGGCAGAACAAGGCGGAGCAACGTGACGACCATCGAGTCCATCCAGACCGACTACTTCCTCGTCCCTCTGGAGACGGTGCTCAGCGACAGCACGCACGGGACCATTCCGCACTTCGAGCTCGTCACCGTCCGGGTCACCGACAGCGACGGCGCGCAGGGCATGGGCTACACCTATGCCGTGAACTCCGGTGCCCGCGCCTTCCACGCGCTGATCGAGGACTACCTCGCGCCGGTGGTCGTCGGCCAGGACCCCGACTGCACCGAGAAGATCTGGCAGGACATGTGGTGGGCGGTGCACTACTCCGGCCGCGGCGGCCACGCCACCTCCGCGATCTCGGCGGTCGACGTCGCGCTGTGGGACCTGCGTGCCCGGCGGGCCGACCAGCCGCTGTGGCGCTTCTTCGGAGGCTACGACCCGCAGGTCCCGGTGTACGCCGGCGGCATCGACCTCGACTTCACCATCGAGGCGCTCCTGGAGCAGGCCGACAGCTTCCAGGAGCAGGGCTACCGGGCGATCAAGATGAAGGCCGGCCGCCCGAGCCTGCGCGAGGACGTCGAGCGCGTCCGTCGGATGCGCGAGCATCTCGGTGACGACTTCCCACTGATGGTGGACGCGAACATGAAATGGAGCGCGGACCAGGCCATCCGGGCGGCCCGCGCCCTCGAGGAGTTCAACCTGCTCTGGATCGAGGAGCCCACGATCCCCGACGACGTCGCCGGGCACGTGCGCGTCGTCCGCGAGGGGCGGACCCCGGTGGCGACCGGCGAGAACATGCACACGCTCTACGAGTTCCACACCCTGATGGCCGCCGGGGGGCTGACCTACCCCGAGCCCGACGTGACCAACTGCGGCGGGATGACGATCTTCCGCAAGATCGGCGCGCTGGCCGAGGCACACAACCTGCCGTTGACCTCGCACGGCGCCCACGACCTCACGGTCCACCTGCTGGCCGCGGCCCCGAACAGGACGTTCATGGAGTCGCACGGGTTCTCCCTCGACCGCTACCTGGCCGACCCGATGGTCATCGTGGACGGCTACACCACGGCGCCGGAGCGACCCGGACACGGCATCGTCCTGGACTGGGACGCGCTCGAGGCCCACCGCCGGTGAGCGGGGATCGTCGCGGCCGTCGCCTGGTCCTGTGGGACATCGACGGCACGCTGCTCTCCAACGACGAGAGCGAGGAGGTGCTGTTCGTAGGCGCCCTGGAGGCCGTGCTCGGGCCGGTCGCCGAGGTGGTGCACCCCTATCGGCACGGCAAGACCGACCTGCAGCAGGTGACCGAGTACCTCCTCGCGAACGGCGGTACGCCGGAGCACGTGAGCGCCGGGAGCCGGGCGCTCATCGAGGTGTCCGAGGCGCACTTCGCGACCCCGGGGGAGCGGGTGACCCTGCCCGGGGTCCCGGACCTGCTCGACGCGCTCGCGGCCGGCGGCCACGTGAACGCGCTGCTGACCGGCAACGGCCCGGAGCGGGCGCGCCTCAAGCTGCGCTCCGCCGGCCTGGACGCGGCGGCGTTCGACTTCTCGTGGAGCTTCTTCGGCGCCGAGAGCGTGGTGCGCCCCGACCTCGCCCGGGCGGCTGCGAAGCGGGCGGCCGAGGGTGGCCTCGTGCCGGTGATCATCGGTGACACGGTGGCGGACGGCGCGGCAGCGGCCGCGGCCGGCATCGACTTCGTCGGCGTCGCGACCGGCGTGTACGACGTGGAGCAGCTCGCCGAGGTCTCGCACCTGGTCGTCGTCGACGACCTGGCCACCGGCGCGACGACAGTCCTGGACGTGATCGCCGGCCGGTGACCCGGGTCGAGGGCTGATCAGCTGCTGGCGACCTTCTCGGCCTTCTCGGCCAGGCGCGCGCCGAACTTCTCCAGGTCGACGACGAAGCGCTCGTGCGACCCCGTGCACACGGTGTCGATCCCGTCCGTGGCGACGATGTCGAAGACGATGCGGCGGCGGTCCACCTCGGTGACGGTGGCCGTGCAGGTCACCGTCTGGCCCTGGAGGGTGGCGGCGGAGTGGGCGATGTCGATCGTGGTGCCCACGCTCGACTGGTGCTCGGGCAGGTGCGGGGCCAGGGCCTCGATCGCGGCCGCCTCGAGCAGCAGCACCAGGTCCGGGGTCGAGAAGATCTGGTAGTCGCCGCGGGTCGTGCAGTACTCCTCGGTGATGAGACGCTCGAGCGTCCCGGTGGTGCCGACGGTGATGTCATCGAGCATGGTGCTTCCTTCGCTGGGTGGATGGTGCGGGGTAGGTGCGGTGGTTCAGAGGATGGCGAGGGGGTTCACCGGCGACCCGGTGCCTCCGGGGATCCGGAGCGGCGCCATCACGAAGAGGAACTCCCACCGGCCGGCCGCGGAGCAGGCGTCGGCGAGGTCCTCCAGGTTGACGTTGTCGATGAGCGGCAGGCCCATGGCCGTGAGCGCGAGCACGTGGATCGGGCTGTCGACGGACTCGACCGGGCTCGGCCGGCAGTCGCTGTCGCCGTCGCTGCCCAGGACCGCGGCCCCGGTGGTGTGCAGCCACTCCATCGACTCCGGCGCCAGGCCGGCGCTGAGGTTGGAGGGGTCCCACGCCCCGACCTCGGTGCGCCGGCGCCGGTGGCCGGTGCGCACCAGCACGATGTCGCCGGGGCGTCGCTCGGTGCCCTGCGCCTCGAGCGCCGCGACCAGGTCCTCAGGGCCGGAGGCCGAGCCGGGCTCGAGCCACCCGACGCCAGCCGCACGGGGCAGGTCGACCAGGACTCCGCGACCCACGACGCCATCGCGGAGCTGGTCGACCGTGCCGAAGCGCCCGCCCCGGCTGTCGACGGTGTCGGCGGACCCGACCCCGTTGTAGAGCTGACCGCGGAAGCTGCAGTGGCACAGCGCGTCGACGTGGGTGACCGACTTGCCGTGGAAGTCCACGCCGACGAAGTCGGTGTTGACCCGCGGCTCGCCGTCGCCGACGTCGGCCTGCTGGGTCATGTAGTGCAGGGCGGGCCGGCCGTTGTCCGGCCCGCTGTGGGTGTCGAGCTCGTGGGAGAGGCTGACGACCTCCCCCGACCGCACCGACGCCGTGGCGGTGCGGCGGGTCTCGTCGTCGAGCACGTTGAGGGTGCCGCGCTGGTCGTCTGCTCCCCAGCGTCCCCAGTTGGAGACCCGGGCGAACAGCGCCTCGAACGCCGGTGTGTCCACGCTCAGGCGTTCCATTCCACGTCGAACATCACCAGCTCGGCCTCACCCTCGACGACGACCTCGCCGCCGTTCTTGGAGACCGTGGTGTCGACGTACACGCGCCGGCGCGCCTCGTCCTTGCCGGTGACGACCGTCTCGACCTTGATGTGGTCGCCGATCAGCACCGGCCCCTTGAACCGCAGGTTCTGCGAGACATAGGCGCTGCCGACACCGAGCAGCTGCGCCAACGTCGCGCCGATGTAGCCGCCGCACTGCATGCCGTAGGCGATCCGGCCGCCGAAGCGGGTCGAGGCGGCGAACTCCTCGTCGAGGTGCAGGGGCCCGCGGTCGCCGATCAGCCCGCCGTACATGACGACGTCGGCGTCGGTGATCGTCCGGGTCCACACCTCGCGATCTCCGATGCTGACCTGTTGGACGGTGATGACCTTCACTGCTCGGCCTCCTGGAGGACGGTGCGGAGGGAGACGCCGGCGGCCTTGCGGTCCCAGGTCGTCGGGGTGATGCCCTCGTTGCGGAGCTGGACCTTCTGCGGCTTCCCGGTGGGGGTGCGCGGCAGGGCGTCGAGGTAGCGGAGGTAGCGCGGCACCATGAAGTGGGGGAGCTCGGCCGCGAGGTGCCGGATGAGGTCGGCCTCGTCCGGCACGGCGCCGGCCTCGGGCACGACGCACAGGAGCACGTCGTCGTCGCCGTCGAACTCCGACGGGACGCCGACCGCGGCGCACTCGGCGACGCCGGGGTGCGTGAGGCCGGCGGCCTCGACCTCGAAGGACGAGATGTTCTCGGCCCGGCGGCGGATCCGCTCCTTGACCCGGTCGACGAAGTAGACGTAGCCGTCCTCGGCGATGTAGCCCAGGTCGCCGGTGTGGAACCACAGGTTCCGCCACGTCTCGATCGTGACCTCGGGCATCCGCAGGTAGCCCTGCATCATCGTGAACGGCCGGCGCGGGCGCAGCACCATCTCGCCGGTGCGCCCCGCGGGCATCTCCGCGTCGGTGTCGGGATCGACGATGCGCAGCTCGAAGTGCTCCTCGCGCAGCCGGCCGCACGACCCGATCCGCAGCGGCTCGTCCAAGGGCTGCCAGATCGGGATCGTCACCTCGGTCATGCCCCACGTCTCGATGCCGCGGATCCCGAACCGGCGCTGGAAGTCCAGCGCGAGGTGCGCGGGGAACGGCGAGGCCATGATCCGCGTCATCGGGTTGTCGGCGTCGTCGGGCGACTCGGGCAGCTGGTAGACCATCTCGACGAGCGGCCCGTGCAGCAGCGCCACGGTGCAGCCGTGCTCGCGCACCCGGGGCAGGAACGCCTCGACCGAGAAGCGGGTGTCCAGCACCACCCGGCCGCCGGTCATCATCGAGCCCATGATCCCGATGAACTTGCCGGCGACGTGGAACAGGGGGATGAAGCAGTAGAACGCGTCGTCGGCGTTGAGCCCTGCGCCCTCGACGCCCAGTCGGGAGAACAGCCGGATCTGCCCGTGCGGCATCATCACGCCCTTCGCGGGCCCGGTGGTGCCGGAGGTGTAGACGACCGACGCGATGTCGTGTGGGCCGACCTGCACGCCGGGGTCGGAGTCCGGGCCGAGGAGGTCGTCGAAGTCGACCAGCGTCCAGCCGGGCACCGACGGCAGGTCGCTCGAGCCGGCGGACCGGTAGACGACCACGGTGGTCAGGTGCGTGAGCGCGGCGCCGACCTCGACCAGCCGCGGCAGCAGCTGCTCCTCGACGAAGGCGATCCGGGCCTGGGAGTTCTGCATGACGTGCTCGAGCGACCGGCCGCGGTAGCCGGTGTTGATCGCCACCTCCACCGCTCCCGCCATCGCGGTCCCCAGCCACGTGCAGATGGAGTCCGGGGCGTTGTCGGCCATGATCACGACGCACTCGCCGCGGGCGACGCCGGAGCTCAGCAGTCCGTTGGCGACCGAGCAGGCGCGGCTGTAGGCCTCGCCGTACGTGACGGTCGCGCCGTCGACGTTGCGGAAGAACTCACGAGTGGAGTCGTGCGCCGCCCGGCGCCTGAGCAGGTCGGGGAGCAGGTCGTCGACGGCCGGTTCCACCGCGTGGGCCTCGGCGCTCACAGGTTGACGGCCGACATGTCGGCGTACCGATCGCCCGCGACCGCGTCGATCGGCACGATCTCCTCCAGCCGGGTGACCTGCTCGGGCGAGAGCCGCAGCGTGGTCGCCCGGGCGTTCGCCTCGAGGTTGCGCACCCGCTTGGTGCCGGGGATGGGGACGACGTCCTCACCGCGGGCCAGCACCCAGGCCAGGGCCAGCTGGGCCAGCGTGCAGTCGAGCTCGGCGGCGATCTCGCGACAGGCCTCGACGAGCGCCACGTTGCGGTCCAACGCATCGCCCTGGAAGCGAGGCGAGCTCCGGCGCCAGTCGTCGGCGGGCAGGTCCGCGGCGGAGGTGATGGCGCCGGTGAGCAGGCCTCGACCGAGCGGGCCGTACGCCACGAAGCCGATGCCCAGCTCGCGGCAGACCGGGAGCACCTCGGCCTCGACGTCACGGCTCTGGAGGGAGTACTCGCTCTGGACCGCGGTGATCGGGTGCACCGCGTGGGCCGCCCGGATCGTCTCGGGGCCGGCCTCCGAGAGTCCCAGGTGGCGCACCTTGCCGGCGGCGACCAGCTCGGCCATCGCGCCGACGGTCTCCTCGATCGGGGTGTCCGGGTCGACGCGGTGCTGCCAGTACAGGTCGATGCGGTCCGTGCCGAGGCGTTGCAGCGACAGGTCGCAGGACTGCCGGACGTACTCCGGACGCCCGTTGACGCCGTGATTGCGGCCCTGGGAGTCGCGCACGAAACCGAACTTGGTCGACAGCACGACGCGGTCGCGTACGCCCGCCAAGCCGTGCCCGACGAGGGCCTCGTTCGCGAACGGGCCGTAGACGTCGGCGGTGTCGAAGAGCGTCACGCCGAGATCCACGGCCCGGTGCAGCGTGGCGCGGGACTCGGCGTCGTCGAAGTCGGTGCCGT
>JAOPXG010000252.1 GCA_025965275.1 Nocardioides sp. | reverse complement strand
GAGGCGGTCGAGGCCCTGGACGCCGCGGTGGCCGCGCAGGCCGACTGGGCCGCCACGCCACCGCGCGAGCGGGGTGAGGTCCTGCGCCGGGCCTGGCAGCTGCTGCAGGACCGCGCCGACGACGTGGCGATGGTGATGAGCCTTGAGATGGGCAAGCCGGTCGCCGAGGCCCGGGGCGAGGTGGGCTACGGCTCGGAGTTCTTCCGCTGGTACGCCGAGGAGGCGGTGCGCATCCACGGCCGCTGGATGCACAACCCCGCCGGCGGCTCGCGGCTGCTCACGATCAAGAAGCCGGTCGGTCCCTGCCTGTTCGTCACGCCGTGGAACTTCCCGCTCGCGATGGGCACCCGCAAGATCGGCCCGGCGATCGCCGCCGGCTGCACGATGGTCGTGAAGCCGGCGAGCCAGACCCCGCTGACGATGCTCGCGCTGGCCGCCCTCCTCGAGGAGGCCGGGCTGCCCGGAGGTGTGCTCAACGTGGTCACGACCAGCCACACGGGCGAGTTCAGCCAGACCCTCCAGTCCGACGACCGGCTGCGCAAGGTGAGCTTCACCGGCTCCACCGGTGTCGGCAAGGTGCTGGTGCGCCAGTCGGCCGACCAGCTCCAGCGGCTGAGCATGGAGCTGGGCGGCAACGCGCCGTTCCTGGTCTTCGAGGACGCCGACGTCGACGCTGCCGTCGACGGCGCGATGATCGCCAAGATGCGCAACATGGGCGAGGCGTGCACCGCCGCGAACCGGTTCCTGGTGCACAGCTCGGTCGCCCAGGAGTTCGGCGAGAAGCTCGGCAAGCGGATGGCCGCGCTCACCCTCGGCCGCGGCCAGGACGACGGCGTGGACGTCGGGCCGCTCATCGACGAGAAGGCGGTCGAGAGCGTCAGCCAGTTGGTCACCGACGCCATCCACGACGGGGCCACCGTGGTCACCGGGGGCACGGCGCCGGACGGGCCGGGCTACTTCTACCCGCCGACCGTGCTGCTCGACGTGCCCGCCAAATCCTCGATCAACACCGAGGAGATCTTCGGCCCGGTCGCCCCGATCACGACCTTCGACTCGGAGGCCGACGCGATCCGGCAGGCCAACGACACCGAGTACGGGCTCGCGTCGTACGCCTACACCCGCGACCTGTCCCGCACCATCCGGCTGGCGGAGGGCCTGGAGTTCGGCATGGTCGGCATCAACACCGGCCTGATCTCCAACCCCGCGGCGCCGTTCGGCGGTGTGAAGCAGAGCGGCTTCGGCCGTGAGGGCGGCTTCGAGGGGATCGAGGAGTACCTCGAGACGACGTACGTCGCGCTGCCGGCGGGCTGAGTCTCAGGTGGACGCGGGCTGGTCGTGCGCGAGCGCGACCAGCCACAGGTCCCAGCCCCGCATCAGCCGGTCGCGCCCGCGGACCGGCTTCTGGTCGGAGATCCAGTAGCCGAAGACGTCGCTGCCGGTCTCGGTCGGGTTGCGCAGCTGCATCCGGACCGGGAGGCCGGCGACGTCGACGGCGGAGATCGCCGTCGTGACCAGCCGCGCCACGTCGTCGCCGTACCGCTGGACGGTGAGCTGGTGCGGGTCCACCGGTGCGCCCGGGAACGCGACGTCGAGGTCGAGCAGCACGTGGTGGTCGCTGCGCTCCAGGCGCCAGGAGGGCGCCGGCGCGGGCAGCACGTCGGACGACACGGAGCGCTGGATGTCCTGGAAGAGCGTCACGTCGGTGGGCGAGACCTTCCCGGAGGCGACGAACGTGGTGTCGCCGTTGCGGAACGTCCAGGTCGTCTCGGGGTGTCCGTAGCGGAGCCGGCTCGCCTCGCTCACGTCGTGGGCGACCGCCGCTCCGGCGTCGACGTCGATCGACTCGTTGCCGGCCTCGAACGTGTAGGTGATGTCGCCGAGCACGACGTCGAGGACGGTGAGCCAGTTGGCCAGGACCTCCGCCTCGTCCGTGCCGCCGGCGAAGGTGTCGTCGACGACGAGCACGTCGTCCTCGGAGCTGACCGGCTCGAGGGAGAGGCGGAACGACGGGTAGTCGGCGTCGGTCGCCACCTTGTCGATGGCGGCGATCAGCGCGGTGAGCTCGCGTCGGGAGCCGGCGCCGTCGTACGTCACGGAGATGGCCGCACCCCGGTCGGCCGTCGGGGTGGTGACCTCGGCCTCCGAGATCGCGTCGATCCGGCCCAGCTTGGTCTGGATGCTGTGGGCCTGGTCGACCGCGGCGGAGCAGCCGGCGAGGACCGAGGCCGCCAGGGTCAGCGACAGAAGGACGGAGACATGCGTCACCGCCCTTCGCCCCCCGAAGGTCCTCATTCGAGAATGGTGACCCATCCGGGCGGTGCCCGGACGTGAAACGACGAGGATCACCCCCATGGACGTCTACGCCGACACGGTGCGTCAGTACCTCGAGTTCGCCGAGCACGCCGACGACTCGCCCTGCTTCGCGGAGTGGACGACACGGGTGGCCGGGGACGCCGAGGTGCTCGCCTGGCTGGACGAGCTGCCGGTGCCGAAGCGGCAGCCCAACCTGGTCCTCGCGGCGGCGCGCTGGCACGGGGTGGCCGCGCCCGGTCCGTACGACGCGTTCCGTGCGGCGCTGCTCGGCGACGACGGGACCATCCGGTCGACGATCCTCGAGCGCGCGACCCAGACCAACGAGGTCGGCCGGCTGGCCACGCTGGTGCCGGCCTTCGCCGCGCTGGCCGGCGAGCGGCCCGTGGCGCTGCTCGAGGTGGGTGCCAGCGCCGGGCTCTGCCTCTACCCGGACCGGTACTCCTACCGGTGGTCGACCGGCGACGGCGTCCGCCTCGCCGGGGCGGGCCCGGAGCTGACGTGCGACGTGCGCGGACCGGCGCCCCTGCCGTCGTCGCCACCCGAGGTCGCGTGGCGGGGCGGCATCGACCTGCACCCGCTCGACGTCGCCGACGAGGACCAGATGGGGTGGCTCTCGACGCTCGTCTGGCCCGAGCACGACGACCGCCGGGCCCGGCTGCTGCGCGCGATCGACGTCGCCCGCCGCGACCCGCCGTACCTGCTGGAGGGCGACCTCGTCGAGCAGCTCCCGACCCTGGTCGACGAGGCCGGGCGGCACGGCCCGGTCGTGGTGTTCCACAGCGCCGTGATCGCCTACCTGCCCGAGCAGCGGCGGGCGCGGTTCCACGACCTGATGACGGAGCTGGTCGCCGACGGACGCTGCCACTGGGTGAGCAACGAGGCCCCGCGCGTGCTGCCCGCGGTCACCGCCACCGGTCCCGACCCGAGCGACCACCGGCACTTCGTGCTCGGCATCGACGGCCGGGCGGTCGCGTGGACGCACGGCCACGGTCGCTGGCTGCGCTGGCTGTGACCTGACGGTGGTTGAGGTGCGAGGAGCGCCAGCGACGAGCCTCGAAACCACCCAGGCCTGCCCGTCCTCGGCCTGCGGGACGTGGTCCTTGGATTCACCGAGATGATGTGGTCGCCGTCCGCCGTGGTTGAGGCGCCGATTTCCAGCCCCCCGTCGACCCACGGATACGTCAGGAGAGCCAGATTTTACTTTCCGAAATGCCCAGAACCCTGTGTACAAGCGGGTTTTGGGGGTCTGACTGTCGGTGGTCAGTGCTTGGCTTGATCCATGGCAGTCACCACCGAACTCGACACCGCGTCCGCGGTGCTGGCTGCCGCCCGCGAGGAAACTCAGGTCGCGGAGATGGCGGAGGTACGCCGGTTCCAGCGGGCCGTGGACTGGGCCGCGATGCACTCGGTCGACTCCATCGGTCCCGCCGCGGTGTGGGAGGGCGAGCTGCCCATCGCCGGCGACGGCGCCCCCCTGGTCGCCGAGTTCTGTGTCGCCGAGTTCGCCCTCGCGATCGGCAAGTCCACCGACGCCGGCCGCGCCTACCTCGGTGAGGCCGTCGAGGTCCGCTACCGCCTCCCCAAGACCTGGTCGCACGTCGTCGCGGGCCGGGTGCCGGTGTGGAAGGCCCGCCAGATCGCCAAGGCCACCCTGTCCCTGCCGTTCCAGGGTGCCGGGTTCGTGGACACCCACGTCGCCCCGACCGCCGCCAGACTGTCCTACGCCCAGCTGGAGCGGGTCGTGGAGGAAGCGCGGGTGCGGTTCGACCCGGTCGAGGCCGAAGCCCGCCGCCAGGCGGCTGCCGATGGCCGGTGCTTCGACGTCGACACCCACCAGGTGTCCTTCGACGGCACCGTCGACGTCCGCGGCACCCTCGACCTCGCCGACGCCCTCGACCTCGACGACGCCATCACCACCGGCGCCCAACGCCTCGCCGACCTCGGCTGCGAGGAGACCTTGGACGTACGCCGGTCCATGGCCGCCGGCGACCTCGCCCGCCACCAAGGGACGTTGGAGTTCCCGCGCCGTCAGGTGGTCATGAACGTGCACACCGACGGCGGCCCCTTCGCGAAGCTGGAGAACACCCGGTCGTTCCACTCCATGGACCAGGTCAAGGAGTGGTGCCAGGGCGCCAGCGTGCACACCCGTCAGGTCATCGACCTCAACGAGCACCGCTGGAACCAGGGCCACGACCCCACCCCGCTCCTCCGGGAGCAGATGATGCTCACGCACCCGACCTGCGTCTTCATGCACTGCACCCGGCCCTCGCCGTCCTGCGACGGCGACCACATCATCGGCTACGACCAGGGTGGCCCGACCTGCTCGTGCAACCTCGCACCCCTCTGCCGCCGCCACCACCGGTACAAGACCCACGGCGGCTGGACCTACGAACGCGTCGGACCCCGCATCTTCCGGTGGACCAGCCCGCTGGGTCACGTCTACATCAACGACCTCACCCACCAGCGACATATCTGACGACCCGACCCCGCCGGCCACGGCCGGCGGGGCTACACCCATGCTCACACGCGGTCCGTGTCGGCTTGGTTGGTTTCGAGGCTC
>JAOPXG010000128.1 GCA_025965275.1 Nocardioides sp. | reverse complement strand
GGCCACCGACTGGCCGGCGCTCGTGGCCCACGCCGTCGCCGCGGCGTACGCCGCCGGGCGCGGTGCGCTGGTCTGCGTCCCCGACGGGAAGGACGTGGCCCGCGTCGACGCTGCGCTGACGGCGGTGCTGGGGGCGGGCCACCACGTCGCGCTCACCGCCGACTCCGGGCCGGCGCGCCGCTACCGCGACTTCCTCGCGGTCAGCCGCGGCGCCCGGCGGGTGGTGATCGGCACCCGCGCCGCCAGCTTCGCCCCGGTCCACGACCTGGGCCTGGTCGTCATCTGGGACGACGGGGACGACCTCCACGCCGAGCCGCGCGCGCCGTACCCCCACACCCGCGAGACGCTGCTGCTGCGCGCCGAGCGCGAGCAGACCGCGACCCTGGTGGGCGGCTTCGCCCGCACGGTGGAGGGTGAGTACCTCCTCCGCACCGGCTGGGCCCGCGAGCTGAGCCCGTCGCGCGACGAGGTGCGTCGGCGCGTCACCGTGAGCATCGCGGGTGCCTCCGACGCCGACCTGCGCCGCGACGTGCACGCCCGGGCGTCCCGGATCCCGAAGCAGGTCCACGACGCCGTCCGCGACGCGCTGACCACCGGCCCGGTGCTCGTGCAGACGCCGCGGCTGGGCTACGTCACCTCGCTCGCGTGCGAGCGGTGCCGGACACCGGCCCGCTGCTCGGCCTGCCAGGGTCCGCTGGCGCTGCGCGGGCCGACCACCCCGCCCGCGTGCCGCTGGTGCGGCACCGTCGCCGAGGCGTGGGCGTGCGCCGAGTGCGGCCACCGCGGGCTGCGCGCACCGGTGCTCGGCGACGCGCGGACCGCCGAGGAGCTGGGCCGGGCCTTCCCCAACACGCCGGTGCGCACGAGCTCCGGCGACTCGGTCGTGGCGACCGTCGACGCGTCGCGCCAGGTCGTGGTGGCCACGCCGGGTGCCGAGCCGGTGGCGGCCGACGGCTACGCCGCCGTCGTGCTGCTCGACGCCTGGCTGCTGCTCTCCCGGATCGACCTGCGCGCGGGCGAGGAGGCGCTGCGGCGCTGGCTGAACGCCGCCGCCCTGGTGCGCCCCGGTGGCCGTGTGGTCGCCGTCGGCGACCCCGCCCACCCGGCGCTCCAGGCACTCGTGCGCTGGGACCCGGCCGGCTTCGCGGCCCGCGAGACCAGCGAGCGCGTGGAGGCGCACCTGCCGCCCGCGAGCCGGCTTGCGACGATCACCGGCGAGCCGGGTGCCGTCGACGACGCGCTCACCCTGCTGTCGGCGCCCGCCAGCGCGGAGCTGCTCGGGCCGGTGCCGCTCGACGAGGAGGAGTGCCGGGTGGTGGTCCGGGTGCCGCGCGCGCAGGGCCCCGAGCTGTCGCGGGCGCTGGGGGAGCTGCAGCGGCTGCGGTCGGCCCGCAAGCTCGACGCCGTACGGATCCAGGTCGACCCGCAGTCGCTCTGAGAGACGCGCCATCAGCCGTCACAGGGGCCTCACTAGACTGGCGGCGCCCAATCAGCAGCAGCGCAAGGAGTCCCGTGCCCATCCAGCCGATCCGCCTGTTCGGAGACCCGGTGCTGCGCAAGCCGGCGCTGGAGGTCGTGGACTTCGACAAGGAGCTGCGCCGGCTGGTCGAGGACCTCACGGACACGATGCTCGACGCGCCGGGCGCGGGCCTCGCAGCGCCGCAGATCGGGGTCGGCCTGCGGGCGTTCACCTGGCACGTCGACGGTGAGGTCGGCCACCTGATCAACCCGCAGCTCGACCTCTCCGACGAGATCCAGGACGGACCCGAGGGGTGTCTCTCGCTCCCCGAGCTGACCTACGACTGCCGACGCGCGCTGTCGGTCGTCGCGCGCGGGTTCGACATGTACGGCGAGCCGGTCACCATCTCCGGCTCCGACCTGCTGGCCCGGGCGATCCAGCACGAGACCGATCACCTCGACGGCGTGCTCTTCATCGACCGGCTCGACACCGCGGCCCGCAAGCTGGCGATGCGCGAGATCCGGGAGTCGGACTGGTTCGGCCTCGAGCAGCCGCAGGTGCGGGTCAGCCCCCACGCGACCAACGGTCTCGGTCTCTAGGGTCATGCGCGTCGTCTTCGCCGGCACCCCTGCGGTCGCCGTACCGGCCCTGGACGCCGTTGCGGCGTCCTCCCACGAGCTGGTCGGCGTGGTCACCCGCCCGGACGCGCTGTCGGGCCGTGGCCGCAAGCTGGTCGCGAGCCCGGTCGCGCTGCGCGCCGAGGAGCTCGGCGTCCCGGTGCTCAAACCGGACCACCCGCGCGACCCCGACTTCCAGGCGGCGCTGCGCGCGCTCGAGCCGGACTGCTGCCCCGTCGTCGCGTACGGCGCGCTGCTCCCGCAGTCGGCCCTCGACATCCCGCCGCACGGCTGGGTCAACCTGCACTTCTCGGCGCTGCCCCACTGGCGCGGGGCCGCGCCCGTGCAGCACGCGATCTGGAACGGCGACGAGGTCACCGGTGCGACGACGTTCCGGATCGTGAAGGAGCTCGACGCCGGCCCGACGTTCGGGCTGATGACCGAGCGGATCCGGCCGACCGACACCGCGGGTGACCTGATCGAGCGGCTCGCCGAAGGTGGCGCCGGGCTGCTCGTGCTCACCCTCGACGGCATCGAGGACGGGTCACTCGAGGCCCGCCCCCAGCAGGTCGACGGTGTCTCGTTCGCGCCCAAGATCCAGGTCGAGGACGCCCGCGTCGACTGGCGACGTCCGGCCGTCCTGATCGACCACCAGGTCCGGGCCTGCACGCCGGCGCCGGGTGCGTGGACGACGCTCGACGGCGAGCGGTTCAAGGTGGGGCCGGTGACCGTCACCGACCAGCGCCTCGAGCCGGGAGTGCTCGAGGTGGGCAGAACCCAGGTGCTCGTCGGCACCGGCACCCAGGCGGTGCGGCTCGGTGACGTCCAGGCGTTCGGGAAGAAGCAGATGCCGGCCGCCGACTGGGCTCGGGGCGTTCGTCTTGAGACGGGTGTGACATTTGATGCGGGTTCCGGTGAAAGCTGACTTCCGGATCGATACCGTCATGACCATGAGCCGCCCGGCCCGTGCAGACGACATCGACGAGATCTGCATGGCGCTGCCCGACGTCGAGCTCGGGACCTCGTGGGGCGACCGGCCGACGTACAAGGTGCGGGGCAAGGGCTTCCTGCTCTACCGGATGCCGCACAAGACCGCCGTCGACCCGGTGACGGGGGAGATGTACGACGACCTGCTCGTCATCACCACCCCGGACGCCGCGGAGAAGCAGGCCCTTGTCGACGACGAGCGGTCACCGTTCTTCACCATCGACCACTTCCGCGGCTACAACGCGGTCCTGGTCCAGCAGTCCCGTCTCGGAGAGATCGAGCGCGAGGAGCTGGCTGAAATCATCACCGACGCCTGGGCCACCAAGGCCCCCAAGACCCTCGTGAGGAAGTTCTTCGAGGATGGCTGACCCCCGGCCACGGGGGCCTCAGCAGGGCAGGCGGGCTGCTGCGTCCCGCCCGTCCGTCGACCCCGCTCGCCTGGCAGCTCTCGACGTCCTCAAGGCGGTGCGGGTCGACGGCGCCTACACCAACCTGGTGCTGCCCGCCGTGATCCGCCATCACGGGCTCACCGGGCGCGACGCGGCGTTCGTGACCGAGCTGGCGTCCGGCACGATCCGGCGCCGCGGCACGTACGACGCGATCATCGCCGCCTGCGCGGACCGCCCGCTGAACAAGATCGAGGCCAAGGTGCTCGACGCGCTGCGCCTCGGCACCCACCAGCTGCTGTCGATGCGGGTGCCCTCGCACGCAGCCATCAGCACCACGGTCGACCTGGTGCGGGCGAAGGTGAGCTCGGGTGCCGGTGGCTTCGCCAACGCCGTGCTCCGTCGCGTGGACGAGCAGGAGCTCGCGGAGTGGATCGGCCGGGTAGCGCCCG
>JAOPXG010000115.1 GCA_025965275.1 Nocardioides sp. | reverse complement strand
GGCGCCCGCGAGCGCAGGATCTCGACCTCGCGCTCCAGCCCCGGGTGGTCGATCCAGTGGTAGAGGCAGCGCCGCTTGAGGGCGTCGTGCAGCTCGCGGGTGCGGTTGGAGGTCAGGACGACGATCGGCGGCGTCGCGGCGCGCACGGTGCCCAGCTCGGGGATCGTCACCTGGTAGGTCGAGAGCACCTCCAGCAGGAACGCCTCGAACTCGTCGTCGGCCCGGTCGACCTCGTCGACCAGCAGCACCGCGGGACTCTCCTGGAGCGCCCTCAGCACCGGGCGCGCGAGCAGGAACCGCGCGTCGTACAGGCTCTTCTCGGCCTCCTCGACGCTCTGGTCACCCGTGCCGCCGGCCGCCTCGAGCGCCCGCAGGTGCAGGATCTGGCGTGGGAAGTCCCAGTCGTAGAGCGCCTGGGTCGCGTCGATGCCCTCGTAGCACTGCAGCCGGACCAACGGCAGGTCCATGCTCTCCGCGATCGCCTCGGCGAGCGCGGTCTTGCCGGTGCCGGGCTCGCCCTCGAGCAGCAGCGGTCGCTGCATCTTCAGGGCCAGGAACGTCACCGTCGCCAGGGCGTCGTCGCAGAGGTAGCCGGTCCCGCCGAGGCGGGCGGCCACGGCACTGGCGGACTCGGGCTCCATGTCCTCAAGGTTACCCAGCGCGCGTTGGCCCGAGGTTGGGGCTCAGCGCCGGTCGACGTCCCGGCCGGTGGCGAGGCCACCGCACTCGACCAACTCTGCGTCGTGGCTGTCGAGGTAGGCCCGCGCGCCGCGGTCACCCGAGGCCTCGTCCGCGACCGCGGCCCAGTGCTCGCGCCCGATCACGACCGGGTGGCCGGGGCGCCCGGCGTACGACGCTCGGCGCAGCGTGGCGGGTCCGGGCAGCGGCTCGAGCAGGCGCCGTACGACGTCCGCCCCGACGTCGGGCAGGTCCACCAGCGAGACGACCACCGCGTCGGCGTCGGTGCCGGTCGCGGCGGCGAGGCCGGCACGCAGCGACGCCGACATGCCGTCCGCCCAGTCGGCCGCGATGACCGCGGTGGCCCCGGTGCCGTCGAGCAGCGGGAGCGCCTCCTCGGCGGCGGCGCCGAGGACCACGGTCACCTGCGTGCAGCCGCCGTCGGTCAGGACCCGCACCCCGCGGACCAGCCAGGGCTCGCCGTCGTCGTCGCGCACCAGCGCCTTGGGCATCCCCATCCGGGTCCCGGCCCCCGCGGCGAGCAGCAGTCCGTGCACCTGCTCAGCATGTCAGGCTCCGCCACCCGGTGGTTGAGGTGCGAGGAGCGCCAGCGACGAGCCTCGAAACCACCCTCCGGACGACCTCAGCCGGGGAACGCCTCGGCGTAGACCGCCGCGAGGTCGGCGGAGTACGGCGCACTGAAGCCGCACACCGTGACCTGGCCGTCGGTCGCGGAGACCAGGTAGCGGCCGCCGTCCTCGAACCTCACGGCGCCGACCAGCTGCTGCATGTCCTCCGCGGGCGCCTGCACCCGCACCAGGTCGGTCTCGTCGCCGGCGTACCAGTGGCTCGGCGTGAGCGTGACGACGCCGTCGGCCAGCATGGTGACGGTGCCGTCGAAGGCGACGGTCTGGTGGGAGACGATCTCGGCGTTGGGCACCATGCACTTCGCGTTGTACGCCGCGACGCCCGGGGCGCTCAGCTCGGTGACGGTCTTGTCGTCGACGGCCGTCGGCGGCGCGGCGGGGTCGTCGTCGTGCCTGAGGACGCCGAAGAGCCCGACGCCCGCGATGATCAGGACGGCGGCCGCGGCGACCAGCCAGGTCAGCGGGCCACGGCCGTGGGTGCCGGTCTCGCGGTTCTCGGTGGTGAGCTCGGTGCTCATGACGTCCTCCAGGAGTCGGGCCACCCGGGTCGGGTCGGCCGGCGGGAGGGAGGCAGCCGGGTCGGATACCCGCAGGCGGGCTCGCAGCTCGTCGTCGGCGTCGAACGGTGCAGTCATGGCCTTCTCCCCTCTCTCGTCTCCTCATGTCCGGCGGCGGCCTCGACCTTTCGCAGCTGGGCCTTCAGCTTCTCGCGGGCCCGGTGCAGCCGGATGCTCGCGGCGTTGGACGTGATGTCCAGGACGACCGCGATCTCGGCCGGCGTCAGCTGCTCCCACGCCCAGAGGCGGAGCAGCTCGGCGTCGTCGGGCCGCAACGCGGCGAGCGCCGCGGCCACGTCGTCGTCCGGCTCGCCGGGCGGGGGCGCCGCCTCGGCCGGCGGGTCGACGGAGGCGATCCGCGCGGCCAGCCGCTGCTGGCGGCGGGCCGAGCGGTCGGCGTTCTGGAGGCAGTGCCGGGCCACGCCGTACACCCACGGCAGCGGCTCCTCGGGCAGGTCCCCGACCCGGCGCCAGCACACCAGCAGGGTCTCGGCGAGCACGTCGTCCGCGGTCGCGGGGTCGGTACGGCGGGCCAGGAACCGGCGTACCGGCTCGATCAGGCTCGGCGCGATCTCCTCGAAGCGATCCCGTCGGCTGTCCACGCGACAACCTTCACACATCACCCACGGCGACCGACGGGCTGTCGGCGGGCATGCCTCTCTTCACCGACCATGGGAAAGAACAACCAGGCCCGCAGGGCCGCGAAGGCCAAGCAACGCGCTCGGCAGCGAGCCCGGCACGAGCAGACGGGACGCCGCCGGGGGCCCGACTCGTGGAGCGATGCGGGGCACCCATCAGCAGGGCCGGTCTTCGAGGAGGCCCAGGACGCCGAGCTGATGTGGGCAGCAGCCGGACACCCGGGTCCGGGGCAGCAGGTCGCCGACCCGGCGACGGCGCTCACCCGCCTCGGCGAGCTCACGGTCACCACCGTGGTCGCGACGGCCGAGAGGATGGTGCTCGGCCACCTCGCGCTGCTGTGGGACCACGGTTGGCAGCCGCTGGAGCTGCTGCGACACGCCCACGTGAGTGGGCGTTCCGGCACCGTTGCTCGGCTCGTCCAGCAGGCTGTCGCGGTCGACTGCACGCGGCTGCTCCGGCTGGAGCTCGATCCCCGCTGGCGCGACCAGGCCGAGAGCGTGCGACTGCCTCCGCGGGAGGCGGAGCCGGGATGGATGCTCCGCTGGGCGGCGGCTGACGGCCACGAGACTCGCGCGGCCTACCCGCTGGTCGCCGAGGCCATGCGCCTGCTGTTCGACCTGCCCCCCGTCGACGAGCTGATCCCGCCTCCCGGACGCCCGGCGTCGCACCACCGACCGCGGTCCACGACCTCCGACCCGGTGCTGCAACGGGTGCGGGCGCTGCTGGCCAAAGCCGAGTCCACGGAGTTCGAGGCCGAGGCGACCGCACTGACCGCGAAGGCCCAGGAGATGATCACCCGCCACGCCATCGACGCCGCCCTCCTCGAGGGCGACCGCGACCAGACCGACAGGCCGACGCTGATCCGCATCCCGATCGACGCGCCCTACGCCGACGCCAAGTCGTTCCTGCTCCAGACGGTCGCCGACGCGAGCCGCTGCCGCGCCGTGTTCGTGCCACGGCTCTCCCACAGCAACGTGGTCGGGCTACCCGCCGACCTGGTCGCGGTGGAGGTGCTGTTCACCTCGCTGCTCGTGCAGGCCCAGCACGCCCTCACCGAGGCGGGCCGCAGGGCCGGACCTGGAGCGCGACCCCGGAGCCAGTCGTTCCGCTCGGCGTTCCTGCTCGCCTACACGCAGCGGATCGGTGAGCGCCTCGACGAGATCAACCGGCATGTCTTCGGCGCGGCCGAGGAGGACTCGGCGCGGTTCCTACCGGTCTTGCGGTCCCAGCGCGACGCCGTCGAGGAGTTCATGTCCGAGCGGTTCGGCGAGCTGCAGACCGGCGGGGTCCGCGGCGGCTACGACTCCGCCGGGTGGGCCTCAGGCCGGATGGCAGCAGACCAGGCCCGGCTCTCCAGCGGTGACCTCGACCCCGCGGGCGGCGCCGCGCTCTCCGATCCGGTCCGCTCAGCACGCTAGGGACGGACGGCGACGGCCTCGACCTCGACCAGCTGGTCGGGGTAGCCGAGCTGGGCGACCCCGAGCAGCGTGCTCGGCGCGTCGTGGTCGCCGAACCCCGCGCGGACCACCTGCCAGGCCTCCACCAGGTCCGCCCGGTCGCCGGAGGCGACGTACACGGTGGACTTCGCGACGTCGGCCAGCGTGCACCCGGCCGCGGCGAGCGCGACGACGAGGTTGTCCATCACCCGGGCGGCCTGCGCCGCGACGTCGCCGACCGGGCCGACGACCCCGTCGGCGTCGAGCGGGCACGCGCCGGCGGTGAGGACGAGACTGCCCGGGCCGACCACGGCCGCGTAGGCGTACGGCGCCGAGTCGGCGAGGGCGGGCGCGCGGACCAGCTCGACACTCATGGCGCGATCCTGCCGGAAATGGCGAGGACCCGCCCCGGAGTTTCCTCCGGGGCGGGTCGTCGTTGTTGAGCTGGTGTTCTTCGTTGGCGACTCGGTCTCGATATGCGCCGCACGTCCCTCGCTTCGCTCGGGTCGTGCCGGTCGCTACTCGACCTGGCACCTGGTCGATGCCCGGGCTTCGCCCGGGCATCGGGTGCTCAGAAGTCCATGCCGCCCATGCCACCCGAGGGGTCGCCACCCATGGGGGCGGCCTTCTCGGGCTTGTCGGCGACAACGGCCTCGGTGGTGAGGAAGAGCGCCGCGATGGAGGCGGCGTTCTGCAGCGCGCTGCGGGTCACCTTGGCGGGGTCGATGATGCCGGAGGCGATCATGTCGACGTACTCGCCGGTGGCCGCGTTGAGACCGTGACCGGCCGTCAGGTTGCGCACCTTCTCCGCCACGACGCCGCCCTCGAGGCCGGCGTTGATGGCGATCTGCTTGAGCGGGGCGTCGGACGCGAAGCGCACGATGTTGGCACCCGTCAGCTCGTCGCCCGTGAGCTCGAGCTTGTCGAACGCGGTGGCCGCAGCCTGCACGAGCGCCACACCGCCACCGGCGACGATGCCCTCCTCGACGGCCGCCTTCGCGTTGCGAACGGCGTCCTCGATGCGGTGCTTGCGCTCCTTGAGCTCGACCTCGGTGGCCGCGCCGACCTTGATGACCGCAACACCGCCGGCCAGCTTTGCCAGGCGCTCCTGCAGCTTCTCGCGGTCGTAGTCGGAGTCGCTCTTCTCGATCTCGGCGCGGATCTGGTTGACGCGACCGGCGATCTGGTCGGTGTCACCCGAGCCCTCGACGATGGTCGTCTCGTCCTTGGTGATCGTGACCTTGCGGGCACGGCCCAGGAGCTCCAGCCCGGCGGTGTCGAGCTTGAGGCCGACCTCCTCGGAGAT
>JAOPXG010000056.1 GCA_025965275.1 Nocardioides sp. | reverse complement strand
GGCCGAGTCCGAGCAGTTCCAGGCTGCCGCCCAGTGGGCCGCGCTGCACTCGGTCGACTCGATCGGTCCCGCCGCGGTGTGGGAGGGCGAGCTGCCCATCGCCGGCGACGGCGCCCCCCTGGTCACGGAGTTCTGTGTCGCCGAGTTCGCCCTCGCGATCGGCAAGTCCACCGACGCCGGCCGCGCCTACCTCGGCGAGGCCGTCGAGGTCCGCTACCGGCTCCCCAAGACCTGGTCCCTCGTCGTGGCTGGCCGGGAAGCTGCCGGTGTGGAAGGCCCGCCAGATCGCCAAAGCCACCATGTCCCTCCCGATGGACGGGGCACTGTTTGTGGACACCCACGTCGCGCCCGTCGCCGCGAAGCTCACGTTCGCGCAGCTCGAACGCGTCGTCGAGGAAGCCCGGGTCCGGTTCGACCCGGCCGAAGCCGAGGCCCGCCGCCAGGCCGCCGCGGATGGCCGGTGCTTCGACGTCGACACCGGACAGGTGTCCTTCGACGGCACCGTCGACGTGCGCGGCACCCTCGACCTGGCCGACGCGTTCGACCTCGACGACGCCATCACCACCGGCGCCCAACGCCTCGCCGACCTCGGCTGCGAGGAGTCGTTGGACGTCCGCAGGTCCCGCGCCGCCGGCGACCTCGCCCGCCACCAAGGCTCCTTCGAGTTCCCGCGCCGTCAGGTCGTGATGAACGTGCACACCGACGGCGGACCCTTCGCGAAGCTGGAGAACACCCGGTCGTTCCACTCCATGGACCAGGTCAAGGAGTGGTGCCAGTCCGCCAGCGTGCACACCCGTCAGGTCATCGACCTCAACGAACACCGGTGGAACCAGGGCCACGACCCCACCCCGCTCCTCAGGGAGCAGATGATGCTGACCCACCCGACCTGCGTCTTCATGCACTGCACCAGACCGTCCCCGTCCTGCGACGGCGACCACATCATCGACTTCGACTCCGGCGGACCGACCTGCTCCTGCAACCTCGCACCCCTGTGCCGCCACCACCACCGGTACAAGACCCACGGCGGCTGGACCTACGAACGCATCGCACCCCGGATCTTCCGCTGGACCAGCCCACTCGGGCACGTCTACATCAACGACCTCACCCACCAACGACATACCTGACCACCCGACCCCGCCGGCCACGGCCGGCGGGGCCACAACCATGCTCACACGCGGTCCGTGTCGGCCTGGGTGGTTTCGAGGCTCAGGCAGGCTCAGGCGCTGCGCGCCTTCACACACCTCAACCGCCGTAATGGCCGACGGCAGCACGGGCGTCAGGCGTCGGCGGGCGTTCCCTGGACCGGTGTCCGATCCCGCGAGAGCACCCACACCATGGCGGCCAGGGCGGCCAGCTGGAGCGGCCACCCCATCGCGATCTTGAGGATGCCGAGCGCGGCCACGGTCGAGCCGGGGTCGATGGTGCCGGCCTTGGCGGCGAGCCACAGCGGCGCCTGGACGACCACCCGGATCAGGCACGGGATGGTGAGCAGCCAGGTGAGCCGCGTGCAGAGCCGCACGACCTGGCGGTCCTGGTGCCAGGCCGTGGGGTCGCCGGTGACGCTGCCGACCATGAAGCCGACCAGCGGCCACCCGACGATGCAGGTCAGCGCGAGCACCAGCGTGTAGGCGCCGTTGTAGATGATCCCGGGCAGGAAGTAGGCGAGCGCCTGGTCGTCCGCACTGCCGCCGCGGCGGGCCGACAGGGCGACGAAGAGCCAGCCGATGCCGATCCCGAAGATCGCGTTGAGGCAGAACTGCACGGTCGAGCGCTGCACCAGCCGGACCGCGAGCATCGCCGCCGCCGCGACCAGGCTGACGACCAGGGCGAGCCTGAGCTCGCGGGTCGTGAGCCAGAAGACGGTGAAGAGGATCGTCGGCACGGCGGCCTCGACCATGCCGCGGCGGCCGCCGAGGGCCTTCGACATCTGGGCGCGGACGACGGCCTCCACCGACTCGATCGACGTGCCGCCGTGCCGGGTGTCGGGGACGGGCTGGTCGGTCACGGCATCAGCTCGTAGCGTGGGTTGTACATGATCCGCTGCCCGTCGTGCTGGCCGATCCGGCCCTGGATCTCGATCGAGCGCCCGGGCGCGATGCCGGAGATCCGGCGCCGGCCGAGCCAGACCACCGTGATCGTGCCGGTGCCGTCGTAGAGGTCGGCCTCGAGGGCGGGTACGCCGCCGCGTGGCCGCAGCGTCACCGTACGCAGGGTGCCGCGCAGCCGGACCCGCTCGCGGTCGGGCGCCTCGCCGATCCGGTCGAGACCGTCGTCGGCGAACGTCTCGCGCATGTCGCGAGCGTGCTGGTCGGTGCTGTTCGCCCACCGGCTGATGCTGCGCCGCAGCCGGCTCTTGTCCGCCATGGCCCCGAGCCTAGGCGTCGGTGCGTTCGATGAGCTGTTCCTGGGGCGGGAGCGTGAGCGGCAGCTCCGCGCCGACGGGCATCGCCTGCGCACCACGGCGTACGACGACGCGCTCGATCGCGTCCTCCCAGGCGCCGGCGCCGTCGATCTCGGCGGCGGGGCGGCCGAGCAACGTGGCCCGGAGCATCCAGCGCTCGCCGTTGACACCGATGACTCGCGAGGGCTGGGTGCCGGTGCGGCCGTCGGGCGCCGTGACGGTGAGGGCACACACGAGCTCGGTGCCGAAGCGGCCTTCGCGCTCGGTGGCGGTGCCGCCCCGCTGGGCGTAGTCGGCCGCGATCTTGGTGCGGACGTTGCTCCACAGGTCGCCGCCGCGCGGGGCGGCGAACGCCCGGAGCTCGATGGCGCCCTCGGCGCCGGCGAGCACGACCGCCTGCACCTCCTCGGAGTCCTCGTCGACCTGGAGCCGGACCTCGAGGTCCGCGACCGGCTCGATCAGGAGGGATCCGAGATCGAGGCGCTGGACGTCGTCGTCGGCGGGAAGGTCGTCGACGTCGTACGGACCGGTGACCGGCTCGACCTCGACGGCGTCGGCCGCTGCAGCGGCCTCGCTCTCGGCGAGCTCGGCGGACTTGCGACGGAACTTCACGGACTACTCCTCAATCGGGCGCTGCAGTCGGATCGGGGCTGCAGTCGATCACGCACGGCGGAGGTCCCTGATCGGTCAGGACGGACCGAAGCCTCCAGTAGAACCGTAACCCCCGTCCCCTCGCACCGAGTCGGGGAGATCCCCCACCTCGGTGAAGAGCGCGCGTTCGACCCGCTGGACGACGAGCTGGGCGATCCGGTCGCCACGCCGCAGCTCGATCGGCGCGACCGGGTCGTGGTTGATCAGCATCACCTTGATCTCGCCCCGGTAGCCCGCGTCGACGGTGCCTGGGGAGTTCACGATCGACAGCCCGTGCCGCGCCGCCAGGCCGGACCGCGGGTGCACCAGGGCGACGTACCCCTCGGGCAGCGCGATGGCGATGCCGGTCGGCACCATCGCCCGCTCCCCCGGCGCCAGCGTGACGTCGACGGTGGTCAGCAGGTCGGCGCCGGCGTCGCCGGGATGGGCGTACGCCGGCAGCGGCAGGTCGGGGTCGAGTCGCTGGACCTGGATCTCGAGCTGATCGTCGGAGTGGGGAGGGGGCACGTCGCCGGACCCTACCGGCCACCTCCGGGGGCGCCAATGACAGGATTTGGCCCGTGACCCTCGCCCCTGCGTACGCCGAGCGCCTCGGCGTCCCCCTGCGCTGGTGGGTCCAGGGCACGATGCTGGTCGCCACGCTCTGGCTCGCCGTGGTCGTGGCGATGCCCGCGGTCGGCGCCTGGATCATCACCGCGGTCGCGCTGGCCGCCCTGTCGCTCGGTCTCTGGTCCTACGGCTCGGCCCGGATCTCGGTGGCCGACGGCACCTTCCGCGCGGGCCGCGCGCACATCGGTGCGGCGTACGTCGGCACGGCGACCGCCCTCGACCCCGAGGAGACCCGACGGCTCGCCGGCGTCGACGCGGACGCCCGCGCCTACCTGCTGCTGCGGCCCTACCTCAAGCGCGCCGTGAAGGTCGAGATCACCGACCCGGCCGACCCCGCGCCGTACTGGCTGGTCTGCACCCGTCGGCCCGAGGACCTCGTGCGGGCCCTCGCCGCCCTGACGCACGCGAGCTGAGCGCCGCCGCCGATTGCCGGTGCCGCGGCTGGGTACTGTTCGGCCATGGCATCTGGAGGATCGAAGATCTGGACCGTCTTCTCGCTCGCGTCGGCCCTCGGAGCCGCCGCCGTCGCGAAGAAGACGATGGACAAGTCCTGGACCGTGGCGACCGGCAAGAAGCCGCCGGAGAACCCGGCCGACCCGGACGTGCAGATCTGGGAGGCCGTGCTGTGGGCTGGCATCAGCGGTACGGCGGTCGGGCTCGCGCGGATGCTGGCGCAGCGCCGGGCGGCGTCCTACTACGCACGCTCCACCGGTCACCTGCCTCCCGACCTCCAGAAGGACGACCAGGAAGCCTGAGCGAAGACCGAGCCTGAGGGTAGACACCCTGAGGAAAGACACAAGGAAGGGCCGCAACCCGTGAGGGTTGCGGCCCTTCTCTCGTCCAGCAGGGAGGCCTGCTGTCAGGCACAGTCCTTGCAGATCATCTTCTTCGGGTCCGCGAGCTGGCTGCGGTGGTGCACGAGGAAGCAGCTCATGCAGGTGAACTCGTCCTCCTGCTTGGGCTTCACCTCGACCGCGAGCTCCTCGTGCGACAGGTCGGCGCCGGGCAGCTCGAAGGCCTCTGCCGCCTCGGCCTCGTCCTCGTCGACCTTGCCCGAGTTCTTGTCGTGACGGCGCGCCTTGAGCTCTTCGATGCTCTCCTCGGACTGCTCATCCTCGTTCTTGCGCGGTGCGTCGTAATCAGTCGCCATGCGTCACTCCACTCCCCTGGGCCCTCTGCCCCACGTCTTCGTCTACTGCGTCGTTCTGTGCGTCGTCGGCGGCCAGATTGTGCACCATGAATGATCAGATGCGCATTCCCGACCCACGTTGCGGAGCATGAACATTCGGTGAAGGACCGCTATTCCCCCGAAACGGGTGAGAACCCGGCCGCCTGGATCACTCGGAGCAGCTCGTCGAAGCCGTGTGTCGGAGCACACACGACGAGGTCGCGCCCAGTCGCTCCGGGTTGGACCTCCAGGCGGGCTCCGGCGATCCGGGCGACCAGCCCCCCGGCCGCGTGGTCCCAGAGGTTGACGCCCTCCTCGAAGTAGCCGTCGAGGCTGCCGTCCGCGACCTGGCAGAGGTCCAGCGAGCACGCACCGAAGCGCCGGATGTCGCGGACCCGGGTGATCAGGTGGACCAGCGACCGGGCCTGCTGCTCGCGCAGCCCGGCGTCGTAGCTGAAGCCGGTGGCGATCAGCCGCTGGTGCAGCGGCGCCGGACCTCGTACGGCGATCGGCTCGCCGTCGCGGGTGGCCACGGCCGGCGTCGCACCGTCGGCGACGTGGCCGACGTACTCCGTCCCGGGGGCGACGTTGAGCACCACGCCGGCGACGACCTCACCGTCGAGCTCGGCCGCGATCGAGACGGCGTACTGCGGCAGGCCGTAGAGGAAGTTCACGGTGCCGTCGATCGGATCCACGATCCAGCGCACCCCGGACCGGCTGGCGACGTCGTCGCCCTCCTCGCCGAGGAAGCCGTCGTCGGGACGCCGGGCGCCGATTCGCGCGCGGATCAGGCTCTCGCTGGCGCGGTCGGCTTCGGTGACGATGTCGACGTCGCTGGACTTGGTGTCGGCGACCACCACGCCGGCGGCCTTGCGCTGACGGACCAGGCCGGCGGCCTCACGGGCGACCTCGAGCGCGAGCTCGGCCAGCTCGCGCGGGGACGGCGGGGTCACGAGTCGGCGCCGGCGAGGGTGGGGCGCTCGGCGCGCGGGTTGGGGCAGCAGCCGACCGGGCAGGTGTCCCAGCAGGCCGGCCAGCCACCGACCGCCGCGCGGACGACCTCCTCGTCCCGCTCGACCGCGGCCCGCTCCAGGAGCAGGTCGCGGACCGTGGAGACGAAGCGCGGGTCGAGGCCGGCGGTCGCCGCCCGGGTGGCCGGCAGGCCGAGCTTCTCGGCGGTGGCGAGGGCCTCGGTGTCGAGGTCGTAGACGACCTCCATGTGGTCGGACATGAAGCCGATCGGCACCATCACGACGCCCGCGACGTCGTCGTCGTGCAGGGCCTCGAGGTGGTCGTTGACGTCGGGCTCCAGCCACGGGATGTGCGGCGCGCCCGAGCGGGAGCAGAAGACCAGGGCGTGGCGGTGCCGACGGCCGGTCTCCTGGCGGACCCGCTCGACGATCTCGTCGGCGACGGAGCGGTGCTGGTCGACGTAGGCGCCACCCTCCGGCCCGCTGCCCTCGTTCATGGTCTCGGGGATGGAGTGGGTGACGAAGGCGAGGTGCGCCGACTCGCGGGCGTCCTCGGGCAGGTCGGCCAGCGCAGCCAGGGTCGCGTCGACCATCGGCTCCACGAAGCCCGGGTGGTTGAAGTAGTGGCGCAGCTTGTCGAGGCGCGGCGCGCCCTCCGCCGCGGAATCGGGCAGGGCGTCGACGGCGTCGAAGAGGTTCTCCCGGTACTGCCGGCACGAGGAGTACGACGAGTAGGCACTCGTCACGAAGCAGGCGGCCCGGGTGACGCCGTCCGCGGCCATCTGCCGCAGGGTGTCGGTCAGGTACGGGTCCCAGTTGCGGTTGCCCCAGTAGACCGGCAGGTCGATCCCGGCACCGGTCAGGTCCTCGCGCAGCGCGGCGAGGAAGGCCCGGTTCTGGTCGTTGATCGGCGAGCGGCCGCCGAAGCGGTAGTAGTGCTGCCCGACCTCCTCGAGCCGTTCGCGCGGGATGCCCCGGCCGCGGGTGACGTTCTCGAGGAAGGGGACGACGTCGTCGGGCCCTTCAGGACCTCCGAACGAGACGAGCAGGACGGCGTCGTACGGGCTCGTATCAGGGGTCATGCGTCCATCGTAAGGAGGGCTCCTCGGCGATTAACCGACGGTCGGTTCCCAGCCCTAGTCTGCGGACTGATGTTCACGTCGTACCGCCGGATCCTGGCTCATCCCGGCGCTCTCCGCTTCTCGCTGACCGGTGTGGTCGCCAGGCTCCCGATCTCGATGGTCGGTCTCGGCATCGTGCTGCTCGTCGCCGCGGCGACCGGGTCGTACGGCGTGGCCGGCGCCGTCTCGGCGGCCTACATGCTCTCCAACGCGCTCTTCGCGATCCTCCAGGGCCGGCTGGTCGACACCCTCGGCCAGGCCCGGGTGCTCACCGTCGCCAGCCTGGTCTTCGGACTCTCGATCGCCCTGGTGATCTGGTCGGTGCAGGGCGACTGGCCGATCCTGACGACCTACGTCTTCGCGGCGCTCGGCGGCGGCACCCTCCCCCAGGTCGGGTCGTGCGTGCGGGCCCGCTGGTCCTACGTGCTCGACCAGCCCGCCGACGTGCAGACGGCGTACGCACTGGAGGCGGTCGCCGACGAGGCCGTCTTCATCCTCGGCCCGATCGTGGTGACGGTCCTCGCCACGACCTGGCACCCGGTCGCCGGCCTCACCGTGGCGATCGTGGCCTGCCTGGGCGGCACCTGGGCGTTCTGCGCCCAGCGCCCGACCGAGCCGCCCGCCCGGCCGCACTCCCGCTCGGAGGGCGCCCGGCGGCCGATGCCGTGGCCGACCGTCATCCCGCTCGCGGTCGTCTGTGCCGCCCTCGGGGTGCTGTTCGGCGCCGCCGAGGTGACCACGGTGGCGTTCGCCGACGAGCAGGGACACCGGGCCTGGGCCGGTGGGCTGCTCGCGCTGTGGGCGTTCGGCAGCCTGTCGGCCGGCCTCATCACCGGCGCGATGCACTGGCGACGCGGACCGTCGGTGCGGGTGCGCTGGGGCGCGGTCGCGATGGCCTGCGCGATGACGCCGCTCTACTTCGTCGACTCGCTGGCGCTGATGGGCGCCACGCTCTTCGTCGCCGGCTTCGCGATCGCGCCGACGATGATCGCCGCGATGTCGCTGACCGAGGCGACCGTCCCGGCCGGGCGGCTGACCGAGGGCATGGCGATCATGCAGACCGGCCTGGTCGCGGGCGTCGCGCCCGGAGCCACGCTGAGCGGTCTGGTGGTCGACCACCAGGGCGCGTCCCCGGCGTACCTCGTCTCCGTCGGCGCCGGCGTCGTCGCCGCGCTCGCGGCGCAGCTGCTCCCGCGTGCTCGCGCGGCCCAGCCCGTGGCTACCATCGCGCCGTGAGCGAGTGGCGCAACTGGTCAGGGCTCGAGTCGGCGTCGCCGACGCGCGTCGAGGAGCCGGCTGACACCGTCGCGATCGTGGCGGCCGTCGAGCGCGCCCGCTCGGAGGGCACCACGGTGAAGATGGTCGGCACCGGCCACAGCTTCACCGCGATCTCCGCCCCAGAGCACACCCTGCTCCGCCCCACGAACCTCGGCGGCATCGTCTCGGTCGACCGCGACGCGATGACCGCGACCGCGCTGGCCGGCACCCAGCTGAAGGTGCTCAACGAGCAGCTGGCCTCGATGGGCCTCAGCCTCCACAACATGGGCGACATCGACCAGCAGACGCTGGCCGGCGCGACCTCCACCGGCACCCACGGCACCGGCGGTGTCTGGGCGTCGCTCTCGGCCCAGATCTGCGGGCTGTCGCTGGTCACCGGCACCGGCGAGGTGGTCTCGGCGACGGAGACCGAGAACCCCGAGCTCCTGGAGTTCGCCCGGCTCGGTCTCGGCGCGCTCGGCGTGCTCACCACCCTGACCTTCCGCGTCGAGCCGCTCTTCGTGCTCGAGGCGAACGAGACGCCGATGTCCTGGGACGAGTGCCTCGACGGCTTCGACGAGCGGACCGCCACCCACCACCACGTCGACACCTACTGGTTCCCCCACACCGACCGGATGCTGTCGAAGACCAACGACCGGCTCGAGGGATCCGAGACCGCTCCCCTGTCGAGGCTGCGCTACTGGTGGGACGACGAGTTCCTCAGCAACAGCCTCTTCGGCGCGCTCAACCACGTCACCAACCGGGTGCCCGCGATCATCCCCCGCTTCAACCAGGTCTCCAGCCGCCTGCTCTCGGCGCGCACCTACCGCGACGTCGCCCACCGGGTCTTCATCTCGCCGCGCGACGTCGTCTTCCGGGAGATGGAGTACGCCGTCTCGCGCGAGGCCGGCCTGACCGCGCTCCGCGAGGCTCGCGCCGCACTCGAGGCCTCCGACCTCAGGATCACCTTCCCGGTCGAGATCCGGGTGACCCCCGCCGACGACATCCCGATGTCCACCTCCTCCGGCCGCGACTCCCTCTACCTCGCCTTCCACACCCACCGCGACGCCGATCACCTCGCCTACTTCGCCCTGATCGAGCCGATCATGCGCGCCCACGACGGACGCCCCCACTGGGGCAAGGTGCACACCCGCACCGCCGCCGACCTGGCCCCGGCGTACCCCCGTTTCGACGAGTTCCTCGCCCTCCGCGACACGCTCGACCCCGACCGGGTGTTCGCCAACCCCTACCTGCGGCGGGTCCTCGGCGAGTGACGTAGGACGCGCCAGCGGACGACGTCGATGGTGGTCGAGCAGCGACCGCGACCGAGGCACGAGGTCGCGACGGAGCGTGTCGAGACCCCGGAAAGTCGACGACGTGCCGCAACCCGCCCAGGGTCACCGCCCTGCACACGCTGCGGGGATCTCGACACGGTTGCTGCGCAACCTGCTCGATCAACGATGCTCACACCGACGCCGGCCCCGTCGGCACCGGCGCCTGCCAGTGCCGCCAGATGGCGACCAGCCGCCAGATCGTGCACAGTCCCCCACCCGCGAACGCGACGAGCCCGACCGGGACGTCGAGGTGCGTCCCGGCCACGACCACGATCGCGCCGGCCAGCGCCGGGGTGGCGTAGAGCTCGCCGCGGAAGACCGTCGGCACCCGGCCGGCCAGCAGGTCGCGGAGCATGCCGCCCCCGATGCCGGTGACCATCCCCATCAGCGCAGCAGGCGCCGGGCTCAGCCCGTAGTCCATCGCCTTGAGCGCGCCGGTGACGCAGAAGAGACCCAGGCCGAAGGCGTCGAGGACGTTCACCGACCGCTCGACGCGACCGAGCGCCGGATGGAACCAGAAGGTCAGCAGCCCGGCGGCGATCGGCACCATCAGGTAGCGCCAGTCCTCCAGCGCGTCGGGCGGGGTCGCGCCGATCAGCACGTCGCGCAGGAAGCCGCCGCCCAGGCCCGTCGTACCGGCCAGGACGAGGACTCCGAAGACGTCGAGGCCCTTGCGGACGGCCACCAGGGCGCCCGAGATCGCGAACACGAAGATGCCCACCAGGTCGAAGACGACCAGGGTCGTGGAGGGCTCGGTGGAAGGCACGATCGGAGGTTAACCGGACCGGGCCGGGGCGCGCCGCCGGGCTGCCGGCCGCACGGCGCGCACTGGCGTAGGCTCGACGCACCGAAGACGGACCGATGTCAACGACTGATGGGAACAGGAGCACGACAACCCATGGCGCACCTGACGCTCGCCGGAGTGAGCGACGACGGGAAGCGCCTGCTCCTGGTCAGCGACGCCGGGGTCGAGTTCACGGTGGACATCGACACCCGTCTCCGGGCCGCCTTGCGCGGCGAGCACGCACGCTTCGGCCAGTTGGAGATCAAGATGGACAGTGCCCTCCGCCCCCGCGACATCCAGGCCCGGATCCGTGCCGGTGAGACCCCGGAAGCGGTGGCCCAGGCAGCGCAGACCTCCGTCGACAAGATCATGGCGTTCGCCGCGCCGGTGCTCGCCGAGCGCCAGCACATCGCCGACCGCGCCCAGCGCTCGTCCGTACGACGGGACGGCGGCCAGGCCGCTGCCGGTGCCCGCACGCTCGGTGACGCCGTGGCCGGCCACCTGCGCGCGCTCAACGTCGACCCCGGCAGCGTCGAGTGGGACTCCTGGCGCCGCGAGGACGGCCGCTGGACGCTGACCGGCAGCTACTCGTCGGCCACCCGCAAGGGCACCGCCGAGTTCACGTTCGACAACCCCGGCAACTACGTGACCGTCGACAACGAGGACGCCAAGTGGCTGATCGGTGAGACGGTCGCCTCCGCCCGCGAGACGCCGGCCGCCCGCGACGACCTGCGCAGCGCCCGTCAGCGCCGGCTCAGCTCCGTGCCCGAGGACGAGCTGCCCCTCGGCGACGACGCGATCGAGCTGGTGACCGGCAGCGACACGTCCGACACGCTGGGCGCGGAGCAGCCCGTGGAGGCGTTCCTCGACGACACCCCGCCCACCGACCCCGAGGTCGAGGCGGAGGCCGCGGAGCTGCGCGACGAGGCCGCCGACGCGGCCGCCGAGGACGACGAGCACGGCGACGAGCCCCCGTCGCGCCGGCCGGTGAAGAAGACCCGCGGCCGGGCGTCGGTCCCGAGCTGGGACGAGATCATGTTCGGCGGTTCGAGCGGAAACGACCGCACGTAGTGCGGGCGGTTCGTCGCGAGAAGGTCGAGCAAGCCACGCGACCGAGCCCGCGAGGTCGCGACTGGCGTGTCGAGACCAGCAGGAAAGTAGACGTCAGGAGTACGACCCGACGTCGGGGGTAGCCTGCCCCGCATGTCGTACTTCGTGACAGGCGCCACAGGCTTCGTCGGCCGCCACCTCGTCGGCGAGCTGCTCGACCATCGCGAGGGGACGATCTACGTCCTGGTCCGCGAGGGTTCGCTGCCCCGCATGGAGGCACTGATCGCCCGCTGGGACACCGACCGGGTCGTGCCGGTCACCGGCGACCTCTCCGCCCCCGGCCTGGGCGTCGCCACGAAGTGGGTCACCGCCCACCGCGGCGAGATCGACCACTTCTTCCACCTGGCGGCGATCTACGACATGACGGCCGACGACGAGACCAACGAGACCATGAACGTCGGCGGCACCCGCAACGCGCTCGCGCTGGCGGCCGCGCTGAAGGTGGGCTGCTTCCACCAGGTGTCCTCGGTCGCCGCGGCGGGTGAGTACGCCGGGGTCTTCGACGAGTCGATGTTCGACGAGGGCCAGCACCTGCCGTCGCCCTACCACCGCACGAAGTTCGAGTCCGAGCGGATCGTCCGCGACGAGGCCACCGTGCCGTGGCGGGTCTACCGGCCCGCGGTCGTCGTCGGCGCGTCCGGCACCGGCGAGATGGACAAGGTCGACGGCCCCTACTACTTCTTCGGCGTCATCAAGATGCTCCGCGACCGGCTGCCGTCCTGGCTGCCGATGGTGGGCGTCGACCTCGGCGACACGAACGTCGTCCCCGTCGACTACGTCGCCGCCGCGATGGACCACCTCGCCCACCTGCCCGACCGCGACGGGGAGGCGTTCCACCTGGTCAACCCGGAGCCGCAGCCGGTGGTCGACATGGTCAACGCCTTCTGCGCCGCCGCCGGCGCGCCGACGTTCGCCACGCCGATCTCGACCTCGCTGGTGCCGCGCCGGCTCCGACCCGCCGCCCTGCTCGCCGCGCTCTCGAAGGCCGCGCCGACGCGGATGGCGCTCGACCAGACCGTCGGCCGCCTCGGCATCCCGGCCGAGGTGCTCGGCCACGTCTCGTTCGCGCCGGTCTTCGACGCGCGCCGCACCGAGCAGGCGCTGACCGGCTCCGGCATCGCCGTCCCCGACCTCGACTCCTACGCCCGCACCCTGTGGAGCTACTGGGAGGAGCACCTCGACGAGTCGACCGGCCGCGACGCGCGGATCCGCGACAAGCTCCAGGGCACGTACGTCGTGGTCACCGGCGCGTCGTCGGGCATCGGCAAGGTCACCGCCCTCAAGGTCGCCCAGGCCGGCGGCACCCCGGTCCTGGTCGCGCGCGGCAAGGAGAAGCTCGACGAGCTCAAGGACCTGATCGAGAGCCGCGGCGGCACCGCCATCGTGCAGCCGTGCGACCTCTCCGACCTCGACGCGATCGACGCGCTCTGCGAGACGCTGACCGCCGAGCTGCCGTCGGTCGACTTCATCGTCAACAACGCCGGCCGCTCGATCCGGCGGTCCCTGCGGCTCTCCCAGGACCGCTTCCACGACTTCGAGCGCACCATGCAGCTCAACTACTTCGGCGCGGTCCGGCTGATCATGGGGCTGGTGCCGGCGATGCGCGCCAACAAGAGCGGCCACATCGTCAACATCTCCTCGATCGGCGTGCAGACCAACCCGCCGCGCTTCTCGGCGTACGTCGCCTCCAAGGCCGCGCTCGACTCGTGGAGCAACGTGGTCGCCTCCGAGCTGGTCGGCGACGGCATCAGCTTCACCAACATCCACATGCCGCTGGTGCGGACGCCGATGATCGCGCCGACCAAGCTCTACGACAAGTTCCCTGCGATCTCACCCGCGCAGGCGGCCGACCTGGTCATCGAGGCCATGGTGGGACGCCCCCACGAGATCAACACCGCGCTCGGCAACGCCGGCGCCATCGCCCACACGGTGGCGCCCAAGCTGGCCTTCCGGATCCTCAACATGGCCTACCACGTGTTCCCCGACTCGGCCGCCGCCAAGGGCGAGGTCTCCGGCGGCGCCGGCACCCGCGAGTCCGAGCAGATCATGCTCGCGCGGGTCTTCAAGGGCGTGCACTGGTAGGTCACTCCACCGGCCGTCGGGGGTCGGCGATCCAGCCCGACCAGCTGCCCGGGTAGAGCGCGGCGCGGATGCCGGCGATCTCCAGCGCGAGCACGTCGTGGGCGGCGGTGACGCCGGAGCCGCAGTACGCCGCGACCTCCTCGGCCCCGGTCACACCCGCCGCTGCGTAGAGCGCCCGCAGCTCGTCCGCGCTCCGGAAGCGACCGTCGGCGCGCAGGTTGGTGGTCGTCGGGACGTTCACGGCGCCCGGGATGTGGCCGGCCACCGGGTCGATCGGCTCGGTCTCGCCCCGGTAGCGCTCGGGCGCCCGCGCGTCGACGAGCACCGGGACGCCGAGCACGTCGTCCGCCTCGACCATCGGCATCCGGCCGGGACGGGCCGTGAAGTCACCGGGATCGGGAGCGATCGCCACCGCCTGCGCGACTCCCCCGGCCTCGAGCCACGCCGGCCAGGCGCCGTCGAGCACCCGGACGTCCGGGTGCCCGTGGAAGCGCAGCAGCCACCAGGCGCGCCCGGCCGCGAGGCCCGACCAGTCGTCGTACACGACCACCGGACGGTCGTCGCGCACCCCGGCCCGGCGCATCGCGACCTGGAAGTCCTCGGGGTCGGGCAGCGGATGCCGGCCGCCGTCGCCCGGAGGGGCGGCGAGGTCGCGGTCGAGGTCGACGTACACCGCGCCCGGCACGTGTCCCTTCACGTACTCGGGCAGCCCGCCGGGGCCGCCCATCCGGTAGCGGACGTCGAGGACGGTCACCGACCCGAGCAGATCGTGGAGCTCGGTGGCAGAGATCAACGGAGATGCCATGGTGCCCATCCTGCCAAGCCCCGGTCGTGACAGGATTCGGGCCGTGGCTGAACTGCATTTCTTCACCGGCACCATGGACTCCGGCAAGAGCACGCTGGCGCTCCAGACGAACCACAACCACGCCGCGCGCGGACGGATCGGCCGGATCTTCACCACGCGGGACCGGGCCGGCGAGTCGATCCTCTCCAGCCGCCTCGGGCTGACCCACGAGGCCCTCGAGGTCGACGCCGACTTCGACTTCTGGCGCTACGTCGTGGACTCGCTGACGCAGGGCGGCCGGATCGACTACCTGATCTGCGACGAGGCCCAGTTCTACACGCGCAGCCAGGTCGACCAGCTCGCCAAGGTCGTCGACGAGCTCCAGATCGACGTGTTCGCGTTCGGCATCCTCACCGACTTCCGCACCGAGATGTTCGAGGGCAGCGCCCGCCTGGTCGAGCTGGCCGACCGGATGAACGTGCTCCAGGTCGAGGCGCTCTGCTGGTGCGGCAAGCGCGCCACCCACAACGCGCGCACCGAGAACGGCGCCATGGTCGTCGAGGGCGAGGTGATCGTGGTCGGCGACGTCGACATCATCGACGAGGTGCCTGCGGACGTCGCCTACGAGGTGCTCTGCCGCCAGCACCACCGGCGCCGGCTCACCGCCGCCCGCGCCAAGGCCGTCAGCCTCGCGCCGGAGCCGCTGCCGTTCGGCTGAGTGGTCAGGTTGCTGGCAGCCGGCGGCTCCTACCGTCCCCTCGGTGACGACAACCACGGCGCCCGGACGCCTGAAACCCAGCCGCACCCACCGCCTCAAGATGGAGCCTCTGGCCGCCAAGGTCCCCGAGATCACCGCCTTGTTCTGGGTGATCAAGATCCTCACCACCGGGATGGGCGAGGCCGCCTCGGACGGGCTCGGCGAGACCAGCCTGGCGCTCGGCGGCATCGTCGGCGTCGGGGGCTTCTTCCTCGCGCTGTGGCTCCAGCTCCGCAGCGACCGCTACCACGCACCGACGTACTGGTTCTGCGTGTCGATGGTCGCCGTCTTCGGCACGATCATGGCCGACATCCTGCACGTCGCGACCGGCCTGTCGTACTACGTCACCTCGACGTTCTACGCCGCCGTGGTCGCCGCGCTCTTCTTCCGCTGGTACCGCAGCGAGGGCACGCTGTCGATCCACCACGTCGACACCCGGCGCCGTGAGCGCTTCTACTGGGCGACCGTGCTCGCCACCTTCGCCCTCGGCACCGCTGTCGGCGACCTGGTCGGGCTCACCCTGCATCTGGGGTTCCTCCAGGCCGGCCTCCTGTTCCTCGCCGCGATGCTCGTCCCTCTCGTGGCCTGGCGAAGCGGCGTCAACGCGACACTGTGCTTCTGGACCGCCTATGTGCTGACGCGGCCACTCGGCGCGTCCTTCGCCGACTGGATCGGCAAGGACCACGAGATCGGTGGCGGACTCGGCTTCGGAGACCTGAAGGTCACCGCGATCCTGGTCGTGGTCATCGCCGCGCTCGTGGCCTGGGCGCACCGCTCCGGCCACGACATCCAGAAGCCGATCCCGGTCGACGGTTGACGGGAGCGAGCGTCAGCAGACCACCATCGGGATGAGCATCTCGTCGGGGGTGAGCGAGCCGTGGAGGCCGACCAGGGTGGCCTCGTAGGGGAAGTCGGTCGTCGAGAGGATCGCGGTGTCACCCCGGCTGGCGACGATGACGTCGCCCAGCCGCGGCAGCACGCCGGGCGCGACGTCGCCGAACCACCCGCGCCGGATCGCGGACTCGCGCGTCATCACGTCGGCGCGGTCACCGAGCACCTCGGTCCAGGCAGCGACCACGTCCGCGACCGCACCTCCCTGGCAGTACAGGTGGCGGAACCTCGCCTCGCCGCCGACCAGCGCGACGCCGGCACGGAGCTCGTGGTGGTCGTCGATGTCGAGCCGGCTCTCGAGAGGCGAGTCGACCATCCCGTGGTCGGCCACGACGAGGAGACGGACGTCGGAGGGCAGCGCCTCGCGGAGCTGCTCGGCCTCGGCGTCGACCATCGCGAGCTGCTGGAGCCACTGGCTCGAGGAGACGCCGTATCGGTGCCCCGTCCAGTCGAGGTCGCCGTCGTAGAGGTAGGTGAGCGACGTCCGCTCACGCGAGGCGGCCTGCGCGGCGGCGATCCGCTCGCCGACCTTGTCGGCGCCGACGTAGTCGGCGCCGCGGTGCGCGGCCACGGTCAGGCCGCTGCCGGCGAACTCGCGCTTGTTGACCACCGTGACCGACCCGCCGAGCCCGCGCACGCCGGTGAAGGCGGTCGGGTGCGGCTGCCACTCCAGCGGGTCGACGTCCTTGTCCCACAGCAGCGCGTTGAGCAGCCGGTCGGTGCCGGGGACCCGCGACGTGAAGCCCACCAGCCCGTGCACACCCGGGGTCAGCCCGGTGCCGAACGAGGTCAGGCTGGTCGCGGTGGTCGACGGCACCCCGGCGGTCCCGGGCGCCTGGTTGGCGAGCATCCCGGCGAGGAACGGCGCCGCGTGGGCGTAGCGCTCGAGCAGGCGGGCGCCGAGGCCGTCGACGAGGAACACGACGTACGCCGAGGCGCTGGGCAGGACGAGCCCGGAGGGCGCCTCCGGCATGTCCAGCCCCAGCGCGACCGCCACCGCGGGCACCACGTCACCCAGCGAGCGCTGGTGGTAGGCGGGCTCGACGAACCCGTCGCCGACGCTCACCGGCGGGCTCACGCGCCGTGCGTGCGGGCGGAGAGGGACTCCGCGAACTCGAGCAGCCCGGCCACCGCGTCGGCGCCGTCGGCCGCGGCCGAGACGCGCAGCGAGAAGTCGTCGGACGCGAGCACGCCGGTGTAGCCATGGTCGGCGTCGCAGTCGGGGTCGCTGCACCCGGCCGGCTCGAGGTCGACCCGGCTCACCGCGCCCCACCCGATCGTCATCACGGCCTCGGCCGGGGAGCTCGGCCCGGAGGTCGGGTTCGCGACCATCCGGGTCACGACGACGGAGCGCACCGCGGACAGCCGGATCGCCTCGGTGGAGGTGGACGTGTAGGGCTCGGGGAGCAGGTCGTCGCCCTCGTGCTCGTCGGTGTGGGCGAGGATCAGCCGGCTCGGCGTGACGACCACGACGGAGAGGTGCCGGCGGACCTCGTCGCGCTCGAAGGTCGGCTCGTGGTGGACGTAGAACGCCACCACCTGCTCGCCCGCCACGGCCCCCTCGACGCCGTCCACCACGACCTCGGGGTAGTAGCCGGTCCGGTCGATGGCGTCCCTGAGCTCGAGGGCCCGATCATGGTCCTCGGTGGTCCTGCTGCTCCGCATGTTCGTCAGTCTGTCACGCAGTCGACCGGTCGCCGGCGAGGCCTCAGAACTTGTAGTCGAAGACCGTGATGTCGCGCGCGAAGATCTCCTCGACGCGCTGACGCATCGGGTCCGTGTAGAAGTCGTGGTAGTCGGGACGCTTCTTGTCCACGTTCACGCTCTGCAGCGGCTCCCACGGTAGCTCGAGTCGGGCGAAGACGGCCCGCAGATCGTCCTCGAGCGTCTCCTGGCGGCCGATCAGGTCGGCCCGCCGGGTCTGCGAGGTCAGGTAGCGCACCTGGGGCGTGCGCAGCCGCGGCCACTGCTCGGTGCCCTTCAGGATGAACGACTCGAAGTCGGGGCAGGAGTCGGCGACGCCCTTGATGAACTGGTTCTTCTTGAGGAACGCGTCGGCACCGCGTCGGCCCTTGCCGGCCCGCTCCTTGAACCGCTCGACCATCCGGAACCACGACAGCATCCGGGCCCACGGGTTGCGGACGAACCCGACGGTCCAGTACGCCGAGAGCTCCGGTTCGGCCTTGAGGATCTGGCCGAGCGTGGCGTGCCGGTCGAGGCCGGCGAGGTGCCGGGCGTCCGGCAGCACGTCGTCCAGCCGGTTGTCGATCGTCGAACCACCCGTCTTCTGCACGTGCACGAAGAGGAGCCGGTGGGCGTCCGAAATGACCATGGCCGGGATCCTACGGCGTACGTGCGGCTAGTTCGGAGGCGTGTCGCTGCCGGCGGTCGGCATCCGGCGGACGAACCAGTCCGAGCGGGGATCCAGGACCGGGTCCACGCGGGCCGACGCGGTCAGCACGGTCGCCCCGTCGGCGCCGGCGAGCACCAGTGAGAGGTCGAGGGAGCTGATCTGGGGCAGGTCGTTCTGCAGTTGGGCGACCCGCTGGATCAACCGCTCGATCTCGGCGACGTCGACGACCTCGCTGCCTCGGTAGCCGAACAGCATCGGCGAGGACTTGATCTCGCGGACCATGGACGCCGCGTCGCGGCCGCCCAGGGGCGGGATCCGGTACGACTTGTCGCCGAGCAGCTCGGTCAGCGGGCCGGCGATGCCGAACGACACGACGGGGCCGAAGAGCGGGTCCTCGATGCTGCGGATCGAGACCGGCACACCCGGTCGCGAGTTCTTCTGCACGACGAAGCCGGCCTTGCCGGGCTCGGTGATCAGCCCGCTGAGGGAGTCCCAGGCGTCGGTCATCTCCTCGGGGGTGTCGATGTTGCGCCACACGTGGGCCTGGTCGGGCCGCTCGCGCAGGTGCTCGGCGGTCGCCTTGAGCACGACGTCCCACCCGAGGTCCGCACCCGCGGCCACGGCCTGCGCCCGGTCCGCGACCGAGCGGGTGCTCCAGAGCTCGATCTCGTAGGCCGCGAGCAGCTCCGTCAGCGGCTCGAGCTCGAGCTCGGTGCCCTCGGGGTTCTGGACGAGGAGGTCGTGGACCAGCCGCTTCGCGCCCGCAGCGTCGACCGTGGTCGGGTCGGCACCGGGGTCGTCCGGGGTGCGCAGCCACACGGCGTACTCGACGACCCGCGCGAGCGCCCGGACGGCGGCCTCGACACCGGGGTACGACGGCACCGAGCCACGCCCGGCGGTGGAGCCGGCGACGTCGGGCACGCGGAGCAGCTCAGGCACGCCCTCGGCGCCGAGGAACGACGACACCAGGGGCTTGTCGGACTGCTCCCCCACGGCGGCGAGCACGTTGGCGACGTCCTCGCCCGAGACGTTGATCGGCGGCACATAGACCGCGACCACCGAGTCGATCTCGGGGTCGTCGATCGCGGCGTCGAGCGCGTCCTCGAAGTCCTCGGCGCTGGCGTCGGCGCCGAGCGCGGTCGACTTGTTGACGACCAGCCCGACCGCGGCGGCGGCGTCGGCGGCAAGCAGGCCGAGGGCGTCGGAGTTGCCGACGATCGCGACCCGCCGGCCGCGGGGCAGCGGCTGGTGGGCGAGCAGCTGGGCGACGTCGAACATCTCCTCCAGCGTGTCGACCTGGATCACCCCGGCCTGGCGGAACATGGCGTCGACGGCCGCGGCCGGCGCGGCGATCTTGCGGACGGCGTGGCCCATCGGGACGCCCTGGGTGGTGCGGCCCGAGCGGACGGCGATGATCGGCTTGCGCAGCGAGACCCGGCGGGCGATCCGCGAGAACTTGCGCGGGTTGCCGATGGACTCCAGGTAGAGCAGGACGACCTCGGTCGAGTCGTCCTCCTCCCAGTACTGGAGCAGGTCGTTGCCGGACACGTCGGCGCGGTTGCCGGCGCTGACGAAGGTGGAGAGGCCGAGGCCGCGGTTGTAGACCTTCTCCAGAATCGCCGTGCCCAGCGCGCCAGACTGGCAGAAGAACCCGGCCCGGCCCCGGGGCGGCATCAGCGGCGAGAGCGAGGCGTTCAGGGAGACGTCGGCGGCCGTGTTGATGATGCCCAGGCAGTTCGGGCCGATCAGGCGCAGCCCGTAGGAGCGCGACAGCCCGACCAGCTTGCGCTGGCGCACCCGGCCCTCCTCGCCGGTCTCGGCGAAGCCCGACGAGATCACGACCAGCCCGTGCACGCCCTTGGCGGCGCAGTCGAGGACGACGTCCTGCACGGACTCGGCGGGCACGGCGACGATCGCCACGTCGACCTCGTCGGGGATGTCGCTGACGGTCTTGTAGGTCGGGAGCCCCGACACGGCGTGCGACGTCGGGTTCACGGCGTACACCCGTCCGGCGAAGTCGCCGGTGACCATGTTTCGCACCAGCGCCTGGCCGATGGTCTCCTGGCGGCGGCTGGCGCCGATCACCGCGACCGAGCGCGGGTTGAAGAACTTCTCGATCGACGCGGACTCGGCGCGATGCTCGCGGTTGTTCATCAGGCCGATGGCGGTGTCGGTCGGGTCGATGGGGAACTCCAGCTGGAGCACGCCCTCCTCGTACTCGCTGACGACCCGGTAGCCCGCCTCGCGGAAGATCTGGATCATCCGGGTGTTGTCGGGCAGCACCTCGGCGACGAACCGCTCGACGCCGCGCTCGCGCGCCGCCTGGGCGAGGTGCTCGAGCAGCAGCTGGGCGATGCCCCGGCCCTGGTGCTGGTCCTCGACCAGGAAGGCGACCTCCGCCTCGCCGGGCTCGATGACGTCGTAGCGCCCGACCGCGATGATCCGGCCCTGGAGCGTCAGCACGAGGGCGACCCGGTTGACGTGGTCGACGTTGGTGAAGCGGTCCAGGTCGCGGTCGGAGAGCCGCGGCATGGGCGAGAAGAAGCGGTAGTACTTCGACTCGTCCGACACCCGGGCGTAGAACTCGACGAAGACGTCGCGGTCCTCGGGGCGGATCGGGCGGATGTGGGCCGTGCGCCCGTCCCGCAGGAGGACGTCCGCCTCCCAGTGCCGCGGGGGCGCGAGGACCTCCAGGTCCGGCGTTCCTGCTGTGTCGGGGGCACTCATCCGTGAAATCTAGCGTGGACGGGTGAACCCGGCGTGCCCGTGACGTTTCCGTGGGCGGCAGTTGAAAGAATCGGCCCCATGGCACGCGGTGGTACGAAGCAGGAGCTCCCCGACGACTTCGAGGAGCACATCCTCGACACGGACATCAAACAGGAGATGGAGTCGTCGTTCCTCGAGTACGCCTACTCCGTCATCTACTCGCGCGCGCTCCCCGACGCCCGCGACGGCCTCAAGCCGGTCCAGCGGCGGATCCTCTACACGATGAACGACATGGGCCTGCGGCCCGACCGCGGGCACGTGAAGAGCGCCCGCGTCGTCGGTGAGGTCATGGGTCGGCTGCACCCCCACGGCGACGGCGCCATCTACGACGCGATGGTCCGGATGGCCCAACCCTGGTCGATGCGGCTGCCGTTCATCGACGGGCACGGCAACTTCGGATCGCCCGACGACTCCCCCGCCGCGATGCGCTACACGGAGGCGCGGATGGCGCCGGCCGCGGTCGCCATGACGGCGTCCATCGACGAGGACACCGTCGACTTCAAGCCCAACTACGACAGCCGCGAGTTCGAGCCGTCGGTGCTGCCCGCCGCGATCCCCAACCTGGTCGTCAACGGCACGACCGGCATCGCGGTCGGCATGGCCACCAACTGCGCCCCGCACAACCTGGTCGAGGTCGTGCAGGCGCTGCGCCACCTGATCACCCACCCGAAGGCGACCGTCGACGACCTGATGCGGTTCATCCCGGGCCCGGACCTGCCGACCGGCGGCAAGATCGTCGGCCTCGAGGGGATCCGCGACGCCTACGAGACCGGCCGCGGGTCGTTCCGGATGCGCGCCACCGCCCGCGTCGAGTCGATCACCAACCGGCGCAAGGGCATCGTCGTGACCGAGCTGCCCTACGGCGTCGGCACCGAGAAGGTCATCGAGCGGATCAAGGTCCTGGTCCAGGGCAAGAAGCTGCAGGGCATCTCCGACATCAAGGACCTCACCGACCGCGAGCACGGCCTGCGGCTGGTGATCGAGGTCAAGAACGGGTTCGTCCCCGAGGCGCTCCTCGAGCAGCTCTACCGGCACACCCCGATGGAGGACTCCTTCGGCATCAACGCGGTCGCGCTCGTCGACGGCCAGCCGCGCACCCTCGGGCTGCGCGAGATGCTCCAGGTCTTCCTCGACCACCGCTTCGAGGTCATCCGCCGGCGCTCGCAGTTCCGGCGCAACAAGAAGGCCGACCGGCTGCACCTCGTCGACGGCCTGCTGATCGCGCTCGTCGACATCGACGAGGTCATCCAGGTCATCCGCACCAGCGACGACGCGGGCGCGGCGAAGGAGCGGCTGATGTCGGTCTTCGACCTGTCCCAGGCGCAGGCCGACTACATCCTCGAGATGCAGCTGCGCCGGCTCACCCGCTTCTCCAAGATCGAGCTCGAGAAGGAGCAGGAGCAGCTGCGCCGCGAGATCGAGGAGCTCGATGCGATCCTCGCCGACGACAAGGCCCGCTGGAAGGTCGTCTCCGACGAGCTCACCGAGGTCGCCAAGACCTACGGCACGCCCCGCCGTACCGTCCTCCTCGAGTCCGCCGGCACGCCCGTCACGGCGAGCGCCGTCCAGCTCGAGGTCGCCGACGACCCGTGCTTCGTCTACCTCTCCTCGACCGGCCTGCTGGCCCGCACGGCGAACGCCGACGCGGCCGGGCAGGGCGGCGGGCGCAGCAACCACGACGTCGTCACGTCGGCGGTCCGGGCGACCACCCGCGGCGAGGTCGGCGGGCTCACCAGCGCCGGCCGGCTGGTCAAGATCGGCGTCCTCGAGCTGCCGCAGCTGCCCGACACGGCGAACGACCCGCACCTCGCCGGCGGCCTGCCGGTCAGCGAGATCCTCGCGCTCGACCCCGGCGAGCGGCTGCTGGGGCTGTGCACGCTCACCACCGACGGGCCCGGCATCGCGCTCGGCACCCGCCAGGGCACGGTCAAACGGGTCAACCCCGAGGTCCTGAACCGGGACGACTGGGAGGTCATCCGGCTCGCCGACGGCGACGAGGTCGTCGGTGCGGTCGAGCTGACCACCGGCCGCGAGACGCTCTGCTTCGTCACGTCCGACGCCCAGCTGCTGCACTTCAGCGCCGACGGCGTACGCCCCCAGGGCCGCTCCGGCGGCGGCATCGCCGGGGTCCGGGTGACCGCGGGCGAGCGGGTCACCTGGTTCGGCGCGGTCGACCCGGACGCTCCCGACGGCTCGGTCGTGGTCACCGCCTCCGGCTCGTCCACGGCGCTGCCCGGCACCGAGCCCGGCGCGGTCAAGGTCACGCCGTTCACCGAGTACCCCGCCAAGGGGCGGGCCACCGGCGGCGTGCGCTGCCACCGCTTCCTCAAGGGCGAGGACACGCTCGTGTTCGCCTGGGTGGGCACGGCGCCCGCACGCGCCGCCGCCGCGAGCGGCGCGCCCATCGACCTGCCCGAGCCCACCGGGCGGCGCGACGGCTCCGGCATCCCCGGCAGCCAGCCGATCGCCGCCTGTGCCGGACCGGTCGCAGCCCGGCTCGGCGCGGCCGGCGGTGTGGAAGGCTGACCGCGTGCTCTGTCGAACCCGCGTGGCCTCCGCTCTGCTGGCCACGACCCTCAGTGTCCTGACCGCCAGCGCGTGCAGCGGCTCCGACTCGGGCGGCGACTCCGGCGCCACGCCCGAGGAGGCGCTGGCCCAGGCCAAGACGAACCTCGACGACACCAGCGGGGTCGATCTGACGCTCTCGACCGACGACCTCCCCGACGGCGTCACCGGCGTCGAGAAGGCCGAGGGGGTCGGCACCCACCCGCCGGCCTTCGACGGCACGATCACCGTCGTGCTCTCCGGCCAGCCCTTCGAGGTGCCGGTCATCGCCGTCGACCAGTTGGTCTACGCCCAGATCCCGCTCACCCCGGGCTGGCAGGACATCGACCCCGCGGAGTACGGCGCGCCCGACCCCGCCCAGCTGATGAGCCCCGACCACGGGTTCTCGTCCCTGCTGGCCGCGACGACCGACGCCGAGGCGGGCGAGTCCGTGCGTGGTGGCGACCAAAACAGCGAGGTGCTGACGGAGTACACCGGCCGCGTCGGCGGCGACGTCGTCAAGAACATCATCCCGACAGCCTCGGGCGACTTCGACGTGACGTACAGGATCACCGACGACGGTGAGCTGCGCAGCGCGGTCCTGACCGGCGTCTTCTACCAGGACTCCGAGTCGATGAGCTACACCGTCGATTTCGAGGACTACGGCACCGAGAAGGACATCACCGCCCCGTGACCAGGTCGCCGCGGCTGCTGCTCGCCCTCGCCGCGGTCGCCGTGGCGTTCGCCGCGGCCGACACGTACGTCGTCGTGCTGGCGCTGCCCGACATGATGGGCAGCGTCCGCATCCCGATCGACCAGCTCCAGCGCGCGGCCCCGATCGTGTCGGGCTTCCTGCTCGGCTACGTCGCGATGTTGCCGCTGATCGGCCGGATCGCCGACCTGCGCGGCCGGGTGCCCGTCCTGGTCGTCGCGCTGGCCGTCTTCGCGCTGGGTTCGCTGGTCACGACGCTGGCCTACGACATGCCGAGCCTGGTGACCGGCCGCTTCCTGCAGGGCGTCGGCGGCGGCGGACTGGTCCCGGCCACCCTGGCGCTGGTCGCCGACCTCTACCCCGCCGAGCGCCGCGGCGTGCCGCTGGGTGTCGTCTCCGCCGTTCAGGAGCTCGGCAGCGTGATCGGGCCGCTCTTCGGAGCCCTGGTCCTCGCCGTCGCCGACTGGCGCGCGATCTTTCTGGTCAACCTGGCGGTCGGCCTGGTCCTCGCGGCCGCGATCAAGGCAATGGCCGGCCTGCCGGAGGTTGAGGAGGTTGCCCAGCAACCGTCTCGAAACCCCGGAGGGTTCGACTACCCAGGCCTCCTCCTCGCCCTGATCGTCCTCGTGACCGGCGCCCTCGTCTTCGTCGAGCCCTCGCAGCTGATGCGCGACCTGACGTGGGGGCAGCTGTTCATCCCGGTCGTCGGCGACGGCCGCTGGCTGACACCGCTCGGCATCGCCGCGATCGGCGCGCTGCTGCTGCTCGTGGTCCGGTGCGCGACGGCCCGGCGGCCGCTCTTCGACGTGGTCGACTGGGTCCGGACCATGCGCGAGGCCGACATCCTCGGCGCGCTGCTCCTGGCGCTCGCCCTGGCCGGGGTGATCCTGGCGTTCGCCACCGCCGACCCGAAGGTGCAGGTCTTCTCCGACCAGGGGCTCTGGTACCTCCTCGGCTCGGCGCTCGCCACGATCGCCTTCGTGCTCCACCTGCGCCGCTCGGCCGCTCCCCTGGTGCCGCGCGGCGCGCTGCGCCGTACCCCCGCCTGGGGCTCGATGCTCGTCAGCTTCTTCGTCGGCGCCGCGCTGATCGCGGCGCTGATCGACATCCCGCTCTTCGCGCGCACCACGGTCTATGCGAGCTCCCAGCTGATGGCGGCCCTGGTGCTGATGCGGTTCCTCGTCGCCCTGCCGGTCGGCGCGGTGGTCGGCGGCTTCCTCACCAGGACCCTGCCGGCCGGGGTCGTCACCGCGATCGGCATGTTCCTGGCGGCGGCCGGCTTCCTGCTGATGGCGCGGTGGGGCGTCGACAGCCTCGACGACGTCTCCGCCACCCTCCCGCTGCTGCTCGGCGGCTTCGGCTTCGGGCTGGCGCTCGCCCCGGTCAACGCCGCGGTGCTCGCCAGCACCGACGATGACGTCCACGGCCTGGCCAGCGCCTTCGTGGTCGTGGCCCGGATGGTCGGGATGCTGGTCGGCATCTCGGCGCTGACCACCATCGGGCTGCGCCGCTACTACGCCGAGCAGGCCGACCTGCCCACCGCCCGCGAGGTGTGCGAGGGCAGGACCCGGTGCACGGAGTTCACGAACCTCCTCAAGGTGGCCGGGATCGCCCAGGAGCACACGGTCTTCACCGGGGCCGCCGTCTGCGCGGCCATCGCCGGCGTCCTCGCCCTGGTCCTCTTCCGCACCGCCGCCACCCGGTCGGTATCGACCGGTGACCTGCTCCGCTCGTCGGGCTGAACCTCCGCTAATGTCGCGCCGTGAGTGATTTCGACGACCTGCTCGCTGCCAACCGCACCTTCGCCGAGCACTTCGAGCTCTCGGGCTTCGACGGCGTCGCGCATGCGGGAGTGGCGATCGTGACCTGCATGGACTCCCGGATCGACCCCCTGCGCATGCTCGGCCTGCGCGCCGGCGACGCGAAGATCTTCCGCAACCCCGGCGGCCGGGTCACGCCCCAGGCCCTCGAGGCGCTGGTCCTCGGCGTGCACCTCCTCGGCGTGGAGCGGATCCTGGTCATCCCCCACACCCGGTGCGCGATGGCCTCGAGCACCGAGGCCGAGCTCCACGACAAGGTCGCCGCCTCGGCCGGCCTCGACGCCTCCTGGCAGCCTTTCCACGTCGTCGAGGACCAGGTCAGCTCGCTCGAGGAGGACGTGCAGAAGATCCGCACCCACCCCCTCATCCCCGACGCCGTCCGGGTCGGCGGGTTCCTGTACGACGTCGACACCGGTCTGCTCGACCAGCTCTTCTGACCTTCCCCGGTGGTTGAGGAAGGCGCGCAGCGCGCCTGTCTCTCCGCGCCGAGACGGCGTGACTCGTCGACGTGCCGCTAGGGTGCCGCTCGTGACGAAGACGTTCCTGCTCGGAGTCGGCTGCCAGAAGGGCGGGACGACCTGGCTGTACGACTACCTGGCGACGTCGCCGCAGTTCACGCACGGGTACCGCAAGGAGTACCACGTGTTCGACGCGCTCGACCTGCCGTCGGAGAAACAGGTGCGGGACCGGATGATCGCGCGGGCCCAGGAGCGCCTCGCCGACCCCGAGCCGGGCGACCGGCAGGCCGCGACCGCCGCTCACCGGCTCAGCATGCTCATCGACCCGCAGTTCTACTTCGACTACTTCACGGGCCTGCTCCACCGGCGCCCCACCACCGGCCTGGTGGCCGACGTGACGCCGTCGTACGGGATGCTCGGGGCCGAGAGGTTCCTCAGCATCCGCAAAGGCTTCGCGCGCCGCGACGTCACCACGCTGCCGGTCTTCCTGATGCGCGACCCGGTCGAGCGGATCTGGTCCCAGGTGCGGATGCACGCGCGGCTGTACAAGAACCATGAGGCGACCAAGATGGAGTCGACGGAGTTCGTCCTCGACCAGCTGGACCGCCCGGCCTACGCCCGCCGGACGGCGTACGACGCGACGATCCGGACGCTCGACAGCGTCTTCGCCCCCGACGAGATCTACTACGGCTTCTACGAGCAGCTCTTCACGGAGACCGAGGTCCGGCGCCTGTGCGCCATGGCCGGGATCGACTTCGTCACGCCGGGCTTCGAGCAGCGCGTGCACTTCTCGCCGAAGACGTCCGACCTGCCCGAGGAGACCGTGCAGGCTGTCGCGGAGCACTACCGCGACGTCTACGTCGCCGTGGCCAAGCGGTTCCCCGACGTCCCGGTCGCGGAGCTGTGGCCCAGCAGCCGGTTCGTGCTCTGACGCTCCCTGGTGGACCTCAGGCGTCGAGCGTCTCGACGTCGACCTCGTAGGCGCCCTGCACGATGAACTCCTTGCGCGGAGCCACGTCCGAGCCCATCAGCAGCTCGAAGACGTGGGCGGCCGCGTCGGCGTCGTCGATCGTGAGCCGTCGCAGCGTCCGGTGCCGCGGGTCCATGGTGGTCTCGGCCAGCTGGTCGGCATCCATCTCACCGAGACCCTTGTAGCGCTGGACCGGGTCCTTCCACCGCACGTTCTTCTTCTTGAGCTCGGCGAGCGTGCGCTGCAGCTCGTCGTCGGAGTACGTGTAGACGTACTTCTCCATGCCCTTCTTCGGGTTGGAGAGCTCGATCCGGTGGAGCGGCGGGACGGCGGTGTAGACCCGTCGCTCCGAGATCAGCTCGGGCATGTACTTGTAGAAGAGCGTCGCCAGCAGGCAGCGGATGTGCGCGCCGTCGGAGTCGGCGTCGGCCATGAAGATGATCCGGCCGTAGCGGCGGGCGTCGAGGTCGAAGGTGCGACCCGAACCGGCACCGACGACCTGGATGATCGAGGCGCACTCGGCGTTCTTCAGCATGTCGCCGACCGATGCCTTCTGGACGTTCAGGATCTTGCCGCGGATCGGCAGCAGCGCCTGGAACTCCGAGTTGCGGGCCAGCTTGGCCGTGCCGAGCGCCGAGTCGCCCTCGACGATGAAGAGCTCGGTGCGGTCGTTGTCGTTGGCACGGCAGTCGGCGAGCTTCGAGGGCAGCGCCGACGACTCGAGCGCGTTCTTCCGGCGCTGGGTCTCCTTGTGCTGACGGGCCGCGAGCCGGGTCTTGGCCGCCGCGGCGACCTTCTCCATGACCAGCTTGGCCTGGGCCTTCTCGCCGCGCTTGGGGGAGGTGAGGTACGCCTTGAGCTCCCGCGCGACCACCTTGCGCACGACGCTGCGCGCCGCCGGCGTCCCGAGGATCTCCTTGGTCTGCCCCTCGAACTGCGGCTCCGCGAGCCGCACCGTCACGACCGCGGTCATGCCCTCGAGGACGTCGTCCTTGATCACGTCGTCGTCGTTGACCTTGAGCACCTTGGCGGACTTCATCACGTCGTTGAACGTGCGGGTGACCGCCTGCTCGAAGCCGCTGACGTGAGTGCCGCCCTTGGGGGTGGCGATCACGTTCACGAAGGACCGCACCGACGTGTCGTAGCCCGTGCCCCAACGCACCGCGACGTCGACGGCCAGCTCGCGCTCGACCTCCTGGGGCGTCATCTGCCCCTTGTCGTCGAGCAGCGGGACGGTCTCGGTGAACGTGTCGGTGCCCTGCAGCCGCAGGATGTCGGTGACCGGCTCGTCGGGCGCGAGGAAGTCGACGAACTCGGCGATGCCGCCATCGTGGCGGAACTTCTCCTCGACGAGGTCGGGGCCGCGCCGGTCGCGGATCACCAGCTCGAGGCCGGGGACGATGAACGACGTCTGCCGGGCGCGGCCGATCAGCCCGTCGTAGAGGAACTGAGCGTCCTTGGTGAAGATCTGCCGGTCGGGCCAGAACTGGACCCGGGTGCCGGACTTGCCCTTGGCCACCCTGCCGCCCTTGCGGGTGAGGCCCGACTTCGGCTCGAAGGGCGCGTCGGGACCGTCGCCGGTGAACACCCCGGGGGTGCCGCGGTGGAACGAGATGCCCTGCTGGGCCGGCGACCGGTCGACGTCGATGTCCATCCGGGTCGCGAGGGCGTTCACGACCGACAGGCCGACGCCGTGCAGACCGCCCGTGGCGACGTACGAGCCGCCGCCGAACTTGCCTCCGGCGTGCAGCTTGGTGGCCACCACCTCGACGCCGGGCAGCCCGGTCTTGGGCTCCTTGTCGGTCGGGATGCCGCGACCGTCGTCGTGGACCTCCGCGGAGCCGTCGGGGTGCAGCGTCACCTCGACGTGGGTCGCGTGGCCGCCCAGGGCCTCGTCGACGCCGTTGTCGATGATCTCCCACAGGCAGTGCATCAAGCCGCGGGTGTCGGTCGAACCGATGTACATCCCGGGACGCTTGCGCACCGCCTCCAGTCCCTCGAGGACGAGGAGATGTGCCGCGTTGTACGTGTTGTCGATCGTGGGGCTCCTGAGCAGTGGATCAAGGCGGGAAATCCGCTGGTGCTGTGGCGACGAATCTACCTGCGACACGCCGGAGGCCGATGAAGGCTCGCCTGCCTGGGGCGGGACTAGCGTGGGCAGCACTTCCCCACGAAGCATCAAGCAGAGCTCCAGGCAGCACCAGCGCAGCAGCACCAGTTACTCAGCAATGCCAGCAGCAACTCCTGTGGTCACGTCACGATGTGGACACGATCGTTTCTCGGGTCGTTCGAACCGCAACGGGGAAGGCCTCGCGAGCGTCACACTCAGCAAAGATCTAGTTCTCTCCCCAAGGTCGGGCCTCTCGAGGCATGGAAATCCGCCGACGAGGGAAGTGACACCATGATTGGATGACGTGTCAGGCACCACGTGGGGTCGGGAATCTTGGAACCCGCCGTTACGTTGTGCATGACACCGAGGCAGAAGAGAAATGAGGCCGATGTGACCACTGCACTTGCCCCCAACGCCGCTGCGCTGACCGCAGCCGACCGTTGCGACCGTTGCGGCGCCCAGGCCTACCTTCGC
>JAOPXG010000055.1 GCA_025965275.1 Nocardioides sp. | reverse complement strand
GTCGGTCACCGCCATCACCGTGTAGAACTCCGAGACGCCGGCGTTGGTGATCCACCGCTTCACCCCGTTGAGCACCCAGGTGTCGCCGTCGCGGACCGCGCGGGCCTTCATCCCGACCGCGTCCGAGACCGCGTCCGGCTCCGAGAGGCAGTAGGAGAAACCACCCTCGCCGCGCGCGAGCGCACCGAGGTACTTCTGCTTCAGCTCCTCCGACCCGGCGATCTGCACCGGCAGCGAGCCCAGCTTGTTGACCGCCGGGATCAGGCTCGACGACGCACACGCCCGGGCCACCTCCTCGATCACCAACACCGTGGCCAGCGCGTCGGCCCCGGCGCCGCCGTACTCCTCGGGCACGTGCGGGGCGTGGAAGTCCGCGGCCAGCAGCGCGTCGGCCGCCTCCTGCGGATAACGGGCGTTCTCGTCCACGTCCGCGGCGTACGGCGCGACCTTCGCATCACACACCGCGCGCACGGCCTCGCGGATGGCCTGGTGCTCCTCGGAGAGGGCGTAGAGGGGGTACTCGGAGCTCATGGGGCCAACTTTACTGGTGAGTAGTAACCGCGCTCCTCGACCGGGCATGCGAACGCCCGGCCGGGGCAGAACCCAGCCGGGCGTTCGGGGATGGAGCGGTGGAGCTACTTCTTGACGATGACCGTCGTCTTCGCGGAACTGGTGTTGATGCTCGGGTTGCCCACGTAGGTCACGGTGATCTTGTTCTTGCCCACCGGGAGCTTCTTGCCCAGGTTGAGCTTGGCCATTCCGTTCTTGACCGTGGCCGTGTCGAGGGTCTTGGAGCCCTTCTTGGCGACGACCTTGCCGATACCGACACCCCCGGTGCCGTTCGAGAAGGTGGCGGTGAGCTTGGCCGCCTTGCCCTTCTTGACGGTGACGGTCTTCGGGACCGAGATGTTCGACGACTGCTTGACGATCTCGATGCTGCCGAACGACTGCGGCACCTGACCATCGGCCAGCACGCAGTCCATCTCAATGGACTCGGTGTCGCCCTGCATGGCCGTCAGCGTGAATGCGTCCGGGAGCAGCGCGTCGTAGGTGCCGGGTGCCGGCGTCACGAAGGCACTGTTGGCGCCGGCCGCATCCCAGTAGGTCCCGCCCTCGTCCGTGGCGAAGTCGCCACTGAGCGGGATGCCCGCGGCCGTCGTGCCGACGTGCGCGGCGTAGTCCTTGGACTTCGCGCCGGTGACCCCGGCGCCCGCCAGGAGAGGAGCGACGTCGTCCGGGACGTACGCCTTGGCCGTGATGTTGATGATGCCGGCCGGCACCGGAGCGCCTGCGCCGTACTGCGGGACCGGCAGGTCGCCCGACACCGTCATCTCCGACAGGAACGACAGGCCCAGCCCGGCGTTCGAGCAGTTGTAGGTGTTGGTGACGTCGACCGCGTTGGCGGCGGTCGTGCTGATCCCGACCAGGGCGCCGGCGGCAAGGGCGGTGGTGGCGCCCGCGATCGCGGTGCGCGCGGTGATGCGGCGAATGTTCATGAAGAAGTGCTCCCTCCCGAGCAACTCATTTCGCTACCAGGGGGTAGCAAAGACCGGGGCCACGGTATCCCTTGCTCCCGGGGCGCGCGCACGAACCGCGGAATCTTCAGCAAATGTCCACGAGGATGCTCCGACCTAGGCTGGCCCCATGGCTGACTGGCAGAACCCGGACTGGATCGACACCATGCTCGACGACGCCCACACCTGGGCGGTGGTCGGCCTCTCGGGCGACCCGTCGCGCACGGCGTACCAGATCGCGGAGCTGCTCCAGTCCCGCGGCAAGCGGATCGTCCCGATCCACCCGTCGGCCGCCACCGTCCTCGGCGAGCAGGGCTACGCCAGCCTCGCCGACGTGCCGTTCCCGATCGACGTCGTCGACGTGTTCCGGCGCTCCGAGGCGGCCGGTGAGTTCGCCGACCAGGCGGTCGCGATCGGTGCCGGCGGCGTGTGGTTCCAGCTCGGGGTCGTCGACGAGGACGCGTTCGCGCGGACCACCGCCGCGGGCGTGCCGATGGTGATGGACACCTGTCCCGCGATCGAGTGGCGCACGAGACGGTGAGCCCGCAGAGCGGACCGGGCTCCGACCTCGTCGTCCCGGCCGGACCCGGGCTCCCGGACGGCGTGACCATCCCCGCGGGCGAGCTGGTCGAGCGGTTCTCGAAGTCCCCGGGCCCCGGCGGCCAGTCCGTCAACACCACCGACAGCCGGGTCGAGCTCGAGTACGACGTCGCCGCCTCGACCGTCCTCACCGACGCGCAGCGCGCCCGGGCCCTCGGCCGGCTGCCGGGTCCGGTCATCACCGTCGTGGCCTCGGAGCACCGCTCCCAGCACCGCAACCGGGTCGCCGCCCGCGACCGGCTGGCCGAGCAGCTCCGTGACGCCCTCGCCCCACCTCCTCCCCCGCGCCGCCCGACCAAGCCCACCCGCGGTTCGCAGCGCCGCCGACTCGAGGCCAAGAAGCAGCGCGGCCAGACCAAGTCGCTGCGGGGGCGGGTCGTCGGCGAGTAGGGAACCGGGTCCGGCGTCAGGGCGTCCCAGGACACGACCGTCCGTGACCGGAGGTGCACCGTGAAGGGGAGAGCCGTCCTCGGCCTGGCCGTCGCCCTCGGGCTGGTCGCGGCTGCCGCGATCACGTGGCTCGCGCTCACGGGGAGCAAGACACCGAGACCTACGGCCGACGCGCATGGCTCGCTCTCCGAGGCGGAGTACTCCCTGGCCACCCAGGTGGCGAAGGACCGTCAAGCCGAGGTGACCGGCACCTTCATCGGCGCGACGGCCGTGATCGACCCCGATCGCCCCTGTGAGCTGCAGGTGAGCCTGGTCTGGAAGAGGGACGCGAGCTTCACGCACGGTGGCGTCCCGGGCGCGATGCTGACCCTGCCCGGCCGGAGGCCGTAGAGGATCACCAGGGTGCGCGCATGCGTGTGGCCCCGCGGGCCGTGGCCGGCGGGGTCGGGTGGTCAGGTATGTCGCTGGTGGGTGAGGTCGTTGATGTAGACGTGTCCGAGTGGGCTGGTCCAGCGGAAGATCCGGGGTGCGATGCGTTCGTAGGTCCAGCCGCCGTGGGTCTTGTACCGGTGGTGGTGGCGGCAGAGCGGGGCGAGGTTGCAGGAGCAGGTCGGTCCGCCGGAGTCGTAGTCGATGATGTGGTCGCCGTCGCAGGACGGGGACGGTCTGGTGCAGTGCATGAAGACGCAGGTCGGGTGGGTCAGCATCACCTGCTCCCGGAGGAGCGGGGTGGGGTCGTGGCCCTGGTTCCAGCGGTGCTCGTTGAGGTCGATGACCTGACGGGTATGCACGCTGGCGGACTGGCACCACTCCTTGACCTGGTCCATGGAGTGGAAGCTGCGGGTGTTCTCCAGCTTGGCGAAGGGTCCGCCGTCGGTGTGCACGTTCATCACGACCTGACGGCGCGGGAACTCCAACGTCCCGTGGTGGCGGGCGAGGTCGCCGGCGGCCATCGACCGTCGTACGTCCAACGACTCCTCACACCCGAGGTCGGCCAGGCGTTGGGCGCCGGCGGTGATGGCGTC
>JAOPXG010000049.1 GCA_025965275.1 Nocardioides sp. | reverse complement strand
TCGGTCGCGTACCAGGTCCCGTAGCGCCGGGCCCTGCGCGCCGCCCGTGCCTCGACCCGTCCGCCGCGAACGGCCGTCATGCGGCGGCGCTCATTCGACGAGGCTCCGCCCGGTGAGACGGAGGAACACGTCCTCGAGCGAGGACCGCCGCACCAAACTGGTGATCGGCGCGAAGCCGGCGGCGAGGATCGCCGCGAGCTCCCGCTCGCCGTTGGCGGTGTAGATCAGCACGCGGTCGGGCAGGACCTCGGACCGCTCCCCGATGCTGCCGAGCCGGGCGGCAACGGCGGCGTTGTTGTCCGAGCCGAAGCGCACCTCGAGCACCTCCCGGCTGGAGTATCGGCTGATGAGCTCGGCCGGCGACCCCTCCGCCATGATGACTCCCTTGTCGACCACGACGAGGCGGTCGCAGAGCTGCTCCGCCTCGTCCATGTGGTGAGTCGTCAGCACGAGGGTTGTGCCCTGCTCCTTCAGCCGGAAGAGCCGGTCCCAGAGCACATGTCGCGCCTGCGGGTCGAGTCCGGTGGTCGGCTCATCAAGCAGGAGGATGCGCGGGTCGTTGATCAGCGCGCGGGCGATCGTCAGCCGGCGCTTCATGCCGCCGGACAGGTCCTCGACCATCGCCGACGCCTTCTCGGTGAGCTGGACGAACTCGAGCAGCTCGTCGACCCGCTGGCGGACCTCCTTGCGGGGCAGGCCGAAGTAGCGGCCGTAGACATAGAGGTTGTCGCGCACGGTCAGCTCGGTGTCGAGGGTGTCCTCCTGGGGGCACACGCCGATCCGCGAGCGGATCTCGGGGCCGTCGGTGGCCGGGTCGAGGCCGAGGATCCGCAGCACGCCCGCGCTGACCGGCGAGACGGCGGCGATCATCCGCATCGTGGAGGACTTGCCGGCGCCGTTGGGGCCGAGGAACCCGAACGCCTCGCCGCGGCGTACGTCGACGTCGATGCCCTTCACGGCCTCGAAGTCGCCGAACGACTTGCGCAGCCCCTGGGCGAGGATCATCGAGTCGGTGTCTGCCACGTTGCCCGACCCTAGACCGGCGCGCCGACAGGTTCACCTGGATTCCTCCTAGGGTGTGCCCATGACGCGAACCTCCGCCCGCTCCGGTTCCCCCTTCGAGGCCTCGATCGGCTTCAGCCGCGCCGTCCGCGTGGGCTCCACGATCGCGGTGAGCGGGACGGCGCCGGTGTGGCCGGACGGCTCGGTCGACCCGGATCCCGCCGTCCAGGCCCGCCGGTGCTGGGAGATCTGCCTGACCGCGCTGGCGGAGCTGGGGGGTTCGGTGTCGGACGTGGTCCGGACGCGGCAGTACGTCGTCTCCGCCGCCGACGGCGACGCCATCGGGGCCGTGCACGGCGAGTTCTTCCGCGCGGTGCGGCCGGCCTCGACGATGGTCGTCGTGGCCGGCCTGCTCGACCCGCGGTGGAAGGTCGAGGTCGAGCTGGACGCCGTGCTGGATGGGTAACGTCACGGGATGACCATCCTCGCGACCGTCGACTGGCGCGGTCGCGCACGAGACCCCGTGTTCTGGAACGGCGTCACCCAGCTCCTCAAGACCGGGCTCGCGGCCGTCCTCGCCTGGGTGCTGGCCACCGAGGTGTTCTCGCTGTCGCAGTCGTTCCTCGCGCCCTGGGCCGCGCTGCTCGTCGTCCACGCGACGGTCTACCGGACGTTCTCCCGTGGGCTGCGCCAGGTCACCGCCGCCGTCGTCGGCGTCGTGCTCGCCTGGGGCGTCGGCAACGCGCTCGGCCTCGACACGCTGTCGGTCGCGGTGGTGCTCGTCCTCGGCCTCGCGGTGGGCGCGCTGCCGTGGTTCGCCGACGAGGCGACCGCGGCCGCGGCGACCGCGCTGGTCGTGCTGACCACCGGCTTCTCGGGCGACGACACCGCGCTGCTGGACCGCCTCGGCGACACCGCCATCGGCATCGGAGTGGGCCTGCTGGTCAACGCGGTCGTCTGGCCGCCGCTGCGCCGTCGTACGGCGATCGCCGCGATGAACCGCATCGACGACCAGATCGGGGCGCTGCTCGTCGACATGAGCGACGGGCTGATCGCCCAGCGCACCGACGGGGAGGTCGACGACTGGGTCGACCGCACCCGGTCGCTCGACGGCGACCTCGACCACGCCTGGGCGCTGGTGCGCCAGGCCCAGGAGAGCGGCCGGATGAACCCGCGCCGCTCGGCGCGCGAACTCCGCGACCCCAGCCACTGGCGCGACCTGCTGCGGCGCCTCGAGCAGGCGGTCGCCGACACGCGCAGCATGGCGCGCACCCTGGGCTACCACTCGGCGAGCCAGGACCAGTGGGACCCCGGCTTCCGCGACCGGTGGCCGCGGCTGCTCGGCGACGCCGGCCGGGCCGTCGCCGCCGCCGACCCGGGAGCCATCAGGTCGGCCCGGGAGCGCCTCAACACCCTGGTGGTCGACGCCGGCGACCTCGACCCGACGCCCAGCCTGTGGCCGGTGTACGGCGCACTGACGATCAACCTCCGCAACATCCTCGACGCCATGGACGAGGTCGCCGCGGCCAACCCGCTGGACCAACCACCGCTCCCCATGGCCCGGATCCGCGAGCGAGGACGATCAGCGCGACGACGACAGGGGTAGGCCCAGCCAGCGCGCGAGGTCGTTGATCTCGGCGTCGACCGCCGCGCGGGTCGCGGTGCTGAACGGCTCGTCCTCGTGCACGGCGTCGCGGATCAGCCGGTCGGCCTCCTCGAGGGACGGCACCGGGTCGTCGGGGTAGACCCGCTCAGCCAGGTCCCAGAGCTTCTCGCGGCCGCGGCCGCCGGCCGTGGCGACCTCGCCCCGCTCGACCATCTGCTTGAGGAGCATCTGCACGTTCTTGTCGTTGTTCCAGCCCGACGACGGCCAGGGCACCTCACAGGTGTCGGGCAGCTCGCTGGCCGGCAGCGGCCCGTCGCCGCGCAGCCGCTCGAGGAGGTCGTGCCGGCAGACGTCGTTGGCCTCCACCCAGGCGGCGACGGAGACCTGCCACGGCCGCAGCTCGCCCACGCCGGGCCAGACGGCCATCTCCGCGCGGTAGAGCGCCAGGTCCTCGCTCGGCCGGATCAGACCCTGGTGGTCGATCAGCCGCTGCTCGTCGAGGGCGTCGGGCAGCTCGCCGGGTCGTACGACGATCCGAGCCGGCTCCACAGCACCAGGTCGGCGCTCGGCGCCACCGCACTGATCGGGTCGTGCTGGAGCAGGGTGGCCGGTGGACCGCGGTCACGTCGCCGGGCCCTCCACCCGCCGGCCGAGGACGACGTGCACCGACGCGACCGCGCTGGCGCCCTCGCCGACCGCCGCCGCGACCCGCTTCATGGAGCCGGCGCGTACGTCACCGGCGGCGAAGACCCCGGGCATGCTGGTCTGGAAGGGCAGCGCGGGCCCGGTCAGCACGAACCCGTCCTCGTCGAGCTCGACGCCGGTCAGCCACTCGGTGGCCGGGTCGGCGCCGACGAAGCAGAAGATCGCGCGGCAGGCGATCCGCTCGCGCTCGCCGACATCAGCGCCCGTCCGGCGACCGAGTCGGCGTCGAACCACGCGTGCGGGAGCGCGAGCCGGCCGACGTACGCCCGGAGCTCGCGGGTCTCGACGGCCGTCGGCCAGCCGACCAGCTCGAGCGCGCTGCCGGCTGCCTCCTTGAGACCCTCGAGCAGCACGTCGGCGATGTCGACCTGCTCGGCCAGGAGCCGGCGGAACGCGCTCGTGTCGATCCGGACGATCCGGCCCGACCGGGTCACCCGTGCGGTGAGGTAGACCGCCTGCCGGTCAGGAGGTTGAGCTCGCCCAGGAAGTCGCCCGGCCCGCGCTGGATCACGACGTGCTCGGGCTCGCTCGACGTGGCGTCGCGGACGATGTCGACCGACGCGTCCTCCAGCAGGATCAGGTCGTAGGACGCGTCACCGGTGGCGTACGGCTCGTCACCCTCGGCCACCTCGTGCACCACGCCGTACGCCGCGAGCCTGCGGAACTGCTCCTCGTCGAGGCTGCGCTCCGACTCCAGGCCTGAGGTCATGGCGGAAGGCTATGCCAGCCATGACTCGAACCCTTCGAGGTCAGGGAGCCAGGTAGGCGACGTCGAGGGTGTCGGAGTTGTCACCCCACTGCAGGGTCAGGTGCCAGCAGCCCGGCTTCGGGAGGTCGATGATGGAGGGACCGGGACCGCCGTCGACCACTCGCGTCGTGGACGCTGACCCGTCCGGGAGCGTGGCGGTGATGTGCAGCGACGTACCGCCGGCGACGCGCGAGACCCACAGGATCTTGTTGTTGTGATCGGCTGATGGCGGGCTGGTCAACGGTAGGGCGAAGAAGATCGCCACGATGTCACCGCTGTCGCCCAGGACGTACGGCATGCGGGGGCGCGGGTCGGAGAATCCGGTCCGGGCCCAGTCGGGCAGCACCCGGCTCGGCACCGGGTCGGCGCACGATGCACCCGGCGCGGTCGTGGGCGAGTTCGCCGAAGGGACGGCCCGACCTGAGCGCTCGGAGCTCAGCGCCACGGGCACCGCTACCGCGACGGCGGCCACTGCCGTTGCCGTCGCGAGGCTCACCACGACCCATCGGCGATGGCGTCTCTTGTCGCCGGCCGCGGCCAGGTCTCGCGTGGGTGCCGCCGGTACGACGACGTCGTCAGTCGCTGCTCGCAGCAGGTCGACGACCTCACGTTCATCGATCATCACTTCTCCTCGTGCGTTCGGGCGATGAGGTCACTCATTGACCTGTCTTCGGAGAGCGCGGCGATGGCTCGCGACGCGCGGCTCTTGACCGTCCCGGGAGCGATGCCGAGGACGGTGGCGATCTGGGACTCGGTGAGGTCGGCGAAGTACCGCAGCACCAGGACCTGGCGATGTTCGTGACCCAGGCGCTGGAGCGACACACGGATGCTGTGGCTCAACGACACCGTGGTGGCCGGGTCGTCCGTCGACGGAGGTTCGGGCAGCTCCTGGTAGGGAATCTCGCCGCGCCACTTGCGGCGCCGACTGCGCGTGATGCCGTTGACCAGCACCCGGTACACGTACGCGTCGCGGTCGTCCGCAGCGGACACCCGGCCCCACGCGCCGTAGCAGCGGATCAGTGCGTCCTGCACCGCGTCCTCGGCATCGTGCTCGCTGCAGCCGAACAGGATCGCCGAGCGAACCAGGCGGGCGTAGCGCGCGTCGACGAACGCCCGGTAGTCGTCCTCGTCTGGCTTCACGGTTGCCCTTCGCTGTGTGCGCTCCTACCCACTACGAGCACCTGAGCCGCCACTACGGTTCCATCGCTGATCGAAGAGCAACGTCGCATGCCACACTGCGCTGTGGTCAACCCGCGTCACCCAGGTCACGTGTCCTCCTCGTCCTCGTGATGGTCGCCGGCCTGGCGGGTTGCGGCCTCGGCTCCGACTCCCCCGACTCGGGATCGCCGAGGTCGCGCGCACGCTGGCGGCACCGGACGCCACCGACAGTCTGCTGTTCGTCGCACGATCTGACCGTGGGTTACTGGCGGTGCGCTCCGGCGCGGGATCGACACTCGACCTGGACGGCGTCGACAGCGTGACGTGGTTCTTTGACCATCCCGCGCGAAACGCCCCTGCGCCGCTCGCCCACCGCGGTCAGGGCTGCGAACGCCACCAAGGCGAGCGCGACCAGGAGCGCGGCGATGCTCACTGGTGCCATGTCATGACTGTCGCACGGTGCTAGGCGACGAGTGTCCAGAGTCCGTCGGCGACTTGTCGGTAGGCGCCGATGCGAGGTCGCAGGAGTGGTGGCGCGGCGGAGCGGTAGGTGTGTCCGGTGGGGGTGGTGGTCTCGATGGTGTGCCCCGGCCCTGGTCCGGGTCGGGCGCGCCAGTCGGTGGCTTCCTTGGCGTAGTTGCAGCTTTCGCAGAGGCCTTGGCCGCAGGCGGCGCTGGTGTTGCCGCCGTCGGCGACGGCCAGGGCGTGGTCGCCGTGTCGGATCGGGGCGTTGCACCAGGGAGTGCGGCAGAACTGGTCGCGGAGCTGGACCACGGCGCGCAGCCCGCCGCGGAAGAGGCGGGCCGACGAGTCCATCGCGACCAGCTCGCCGGTCGTGGGGCTGGCGTAGAGGCGGCGGAGCCAGGTCCGGGTGCCGGCGTCGAGGGTGTCGGCGACCAGCTCACGGGCCAGCCCGGCCGGGATCGGCCCGTGGCCGTCGAGGTGGGCGCTGTCGTGGGCGCCGGCCAACAGGGCCTGGTCGCTCATCACGAGGTTGATCGCCACCGACACCACCGGCCGGCCGAGCTCGTCGACCGGTGCGCCGGTGACCCGGGCGACCAGGGTGTCGGCCATGACCTGCCCGCGGCTGCGGGGGTCACCCGCCGCGGTCGCGGAGTCGGCGACCGTCTTGAGGGCGGCGTAGGCCGCCACCGCCTGCGCCACCGGGAGCAGGACCGTCAGGTAGGCCATCGTGTCGGGCGCGGGTCGTACCGTCACGCACCGCTCGGCCTCGGCGCGGCGGCGTCGTTCGGCGACCGAGGCGGGGTCGAGGCGGCAGACCAGCTTGCGCAGCTCGCCGAGCAGGACCCGGTCGGAGTAGCCCTCCAGCGCTTCGGGATCGCCCGCGATCGCCCGGTCCACGGTGCGCCGGTCCTCCAGGGACAGGCAGGCGGTCTCGCGGGCGATGGTCATGGCCCGCCACTCGGTGATCCCACCCCCGGCGAAGGCGGCGGCGGTGTGCGGCAGCTCGGCGTCCAGAACCCGGGACAGCCCGACGTGCTGACGGCCGCGATGGGGCGACTCGCGGCGGGCCTGCCGCGACTGCGCGGCACAGACCAGCTCCTCGAGCGCCCGGATCTCGTCGATCCGCCCGCCGTCGTCAGACGTCATCTGCGCGCTCGCGAGCGCCGACGTCGCTGTCATCGGCGTGCGGCCGGCACCGACCGATGGGAGCCCCGTCACGCGCGCAGGCCGGCACCGAGGGGGTTGTCGGTGCCGTGAGCAAAGATGGTCCGGTGGCAGACAACGACGGTGGTCTCGAGCGGTTCAGCGAGCCGACCCGCACCTGGTTCGGTGCGGCGTTCGCCGAGCCGACGCCTGCCCAGCGTGGGGCGTGGGAGGCGATCGGCGCCGGGCGGCACGCGCTGGTGGTCGCGCCGACCGGATCGGGCAAGACGCTCAGCGCCTTCCTCTGGTCCATCGACCGGCTGCTGACGACCCCGCCGCCCGACGACAAGCGACACCGCTGCCGGGTCCTCTACATCTCGCCCCTCAAGGCGCTCGGCGTCGACGTCGAGCGCAACCTGCGCGCGCCGCTGACCGGCATCCGCCACACCGCCGACCGGCTCGGCGCAGCGGTGCCGGAGGTGACGGTCGGCGTCCGGTCCGGCGACACCCCCGCGGCCGACCGGCGCAAGCTCACGACCGCTCCCCCCGACATCCTCATCACCACGCCCGAGTCGCTCTTCCTGATGCTCACCAGCCAGGCGCGCGACTCGCTGCGCGGGGTCGAGACGGTGATCATCGACGAGGTGCACGCCGTGGCCGGCACCAAGCGCGGCGCCCACCTCGCGGTCAGCCTCGAGCGGCTCGACGCCCTCCTCGAGCGACCGGCCCAGCGGATCGGGCTGTCGGCGACGGTGCGTCCGCTCGAGGAGGTCGCGCGCTTCCTCGGCGGCGGTGCCCCGGTCGAGATCGTCGCGCCGCCCTCGGAGAAGGAGTGGGACCTCGCGGTCGTCGTCCCGGTCGAGGACATGACGGCCCCGAGCGAGTACGACGAGGACTCCGACGAGCCCAACCGTGCGCAGAGCATCTGGCCGCACGTCGAGGAGAGCGTCGTCGACCTGGTCGAGCAGCACCGCTCGACGATCGTCTTCGCCAACTCCCGGCGCCTGGCCGAGCGGCTGACCGCGCGGCTCAACGAGATCGCGAGCGATCGGGCAGGCGTCGCGCTCGAGGAGGGGGGCGACCCGCCCGCCCAGCTGATGGCCCAGTCCGGGCAGAGCCACGGTGCCGACAGCATCATCGCCAAGGCCCACCACGGCTCCGTGTCCAAGGAGCAGCGCGCGCTGATCGAGGACGACCTCAAGCGCGGCCGGCTGCCCTGCGTGGTCGCCACCAGCAGCCTCGAGCTCGGCATCGACATGGGCGCCGTCGACCTGGTCATCCAGATCGAGTCGCCGCCGTCGGTGGCCAGCGCCCTCCAGCGGGTCGGCCGCGCCGGCCACCAGGTCGGCGAGGTGTCGCGCGGCGTGCTCTTCCCGAAGCACCGCGGCGACCTGGCGCAGACCGCGGTCGCGGTGGAGCGGATGCGCAGCGGTGCGATCGAGTCGCTCCGGGTGCCGACCAACCCGCTCGACGTGCTCGCCCAGCAGGTCGTGGCCATGACGGCGCTCGACGCGTGGCAGGTCGACGAGCTCTTCGAGCTGGTGAAGCGCAGCGCGCCGTTCACCCAGCTCCCCCGCAGCGCCTACGACGCGACGCTCGACCTGCTGAGCGGCCGCTACCCGTCCGACGAGTTCGCCGAGCTCCGCCCACGCATCGTGTGGGACCGGGTGACCGGCACCCTCACCGGACGACCCGGCGCCCAGCGGCTCGCGGTCACCAGTGGCGGCACCATCCCCGACCGCGGTCTCTTCGCGGTCTTCCTGGTCGGTGGCGAGGGGCCCGGCCGGCGGGTGGGCGAGCTCGACGAGGAGATGGTCTACGAGTCGCGGGTCGGCGACATCTTCGCGCTCGGCGCGACCAGCTGGCGGATCGAGGACATCACCCACGACCGGGTGCTCGTGACACCCGCGCCCGGCATCCCCGGCCGGCTCCCGTTCTGGAAGGGCGACACCCTCGGCCGCCCCGCCGAGCTCGGTGCCGCGATCGGCGCCTTCACCCGCGAGCTCGGCGCACTGCCGCGCGAGCGGGCCGAGGAGCGCGCCCGCGCCGACGGCCTCGACGCGTGGGCGGCCGGCAATCTGGTCACCTACCTCCACGAGCAGCTCGAGGCCACCAACCTGCTGCCGACCGACACGACCCTGGTCGTCGAGCGCTTCCGCGACGAGCTGGGCGACTGGCGGCTGGTCGTGCACTCGCCGTACGGCGTCCCCGTGCACGCGCCCTGGGCGCTGGCGATCAACGCCCGGCTGCGCGAGCGGTACGGCGTCGACGGGCAGGCCGTGGCCTCCGACGACGGCATCGTGATCCGGATCCCCGACACCGACGCCGAGCCGCCCGGCGGCGACGTCATCGTGTTCGAGCCCGACGAGATCGAGGCCCTGGTGACCCAGGAGGTCGGCGGGTCGGCGCTCTTCGCCTCGCGCTTCCGCGAGTGCGCGGCCCGGGCGCTGCTGCTCCCCCGCCGCGACCCCGGGCGCCGCTCCCCGCTGTGGCAGCAGCGCCAGCGGTCGGCGGCGCTGCTCGAGGTCGCGTCGCGCTACCCGTCGTTCCCGATCGTGCTCGAGGCCGTGCGCGAGTGCCTCCAGGACGTCTACGACCTGCCGAGCCTGGTGACCCTGATGCGCGGCGTCGAGCGCCGCGAGGTCCAGGTCGTCGACGTGTCGACGCACTCCCCGTCGCCGTTCGCGCGCAGCCTGCTGTTCGGCTACGTCGCCCAGTTCATGTACGAGGGCGACTCCCCCATCGCCGAGCGCCGGGCCGCCGCGCTCGCGCTCGACCAGGGCCTGCTCGCCGAGCTGCTCGGCCGGGCCGAGCTGCGCGAGCTGCTCGACCCCGAGGTGCTGGCCGAGGTCGAGGCCGAGCTCCAGCGGCTCGCCCCCGACCGCCGGGCCCGTGACGCCGAGGGCCTGGTCGACCTCATCCGGCTGATCGGACCGCTGAGCACGGACGAGGTCGTCGCCCGCTCGGTCGACGGGTCCGATGTCGGCGGCTGGCTGAAGGCGCTCGCCGACTCCCGCCGGGTCGTCGAGGTCCGCATGGCCGGTGTCGAGCGCTGGGCGGTCGTGGAGGACGTCGGCCGGCTCCGCGACGGACTCGGCGTGCCCGTCCCGCCCGGCACCCCCGACGCCTTCACCGACCCGGTCGACGACCCGCTCGCCGACCTGGTCGCCCGCTACGCCCGCACCCACGGACCCTTCACCACCGACGACGTGGCCACCCGGCTCGGCCTCGGCGCCGCCGTCGTGCGCCACACCCTGCAGCGGCTGGCCGGCCAGGGCCGGGTGCTCGACGGCGAGTTCCGGCCGGCCGGCTCCGGCACGGAGTGGTGCGACGCCGAGGTGCTGCGCCGCCTCCGCCGACGCTCACTGGCCCGGCTGCGCCAGGAGATCGAGCCGGTCGAGCCCGAGACCCTGGGCCGGTTCCTCGCGGCGTGGCAGCACGTCGGCGGCAGGCTGCGCGGCGTCGACGGCGTCCTCAGCGTCGTTGACCAGCTCGCCGGCTGCGCGGTCCCTGCCTCGGCGCTCGAGCCGCTGGTGCTGGGGGCGCGGGTGCGCGACTACGAGCCGTCCTACCTCGACGAGCTCACCGCCTCCGGCGAGGTCATCTGGGCCGGCCACGCCGCGCTGCCCGGCGCCGACGGCTGGGTCTCGCTGCACCTCGCCGACCAGGCGCCGCTGACGCTTCCCGACCACCAGCCCTTCGAACACGGCGAGCTCCACCAGGCCGTGCTCGACGCGCTCTCCCCCGGCGGAGCGTGGTTCTTCCGCCAGCTGTCCGACGCGGTGCGCTCCACCGACGACGCTGCGCTGTCCGCGGCGCTCTGGGAGCTCGTCTGGTCCGGCCGGGTCAGCAACGACACCCTCACCCCGCTGCGCGCGCTCATCCGCGGTGGCACCCCTGCCCACCGCAGCCGGCGCCCACCGCCGCGCACGACCACGAGCCGGCCCGGGCGACCCAGCCGCACGGGTCCGCCCGAGACCGCCGGCCGCTGGGCCTTGCTGCCCGACCTCGACACCGACCCCACCCGGCGCGCGCACGCCACCGCCGAGCGGCTGCTCGACCGGCACGGCGTCGTCATCCGCGGCGCGGTGGTGAGCGAGCGGGTGCCGGGCGGGTTCGCCGCGGTCTACAAGGTGCTCTCGGCGTTCGAGGACTCCGGCCGCTGCCGCCGCGGCTACTTCGTGGCCGGGCTCGGCGCGGCGCAGTTCGGCACCGCCGGCTCGGTCGACCGGCTGCGCACCTTCGCCGAGCTCCCCACCGACGCCAAGCCGACTGCTGTCGCGTTGGCGGCGACGGATCCGGCGAACCCCTATGGCGCTGCCCTTCCGTGGCCGGAGACCACGGGCCACCGCCCGGGCCGCAAGGCCGGCGCGATCGTCGTCCTCGTCGACGGCGTGCTCACTCTCTACGTCGAGCGCGGCGGGCGCACGCTGCTGACCTGGACCGACGAGCCCGACCTGCTCACCCCGGCCGCGGCGGCGCTCGGCGACGCCGTACGACGCGGCTCGCTCGGCCGGCTGACCGTCGAGAAGGCCGATGGCGAGCAGCTGCTCGGCGCCGGCTCGACCCCGCTGCGCCAGGCACTGCAAGCGGCCGGCTTCGTGGCGACCCCGAAGGGACTGCGGCTGAGGTCGTCCGGTGCCTGAGGGCGACGCCGTCTGGCGCACGGCAGAGCGGCTCCGACGCGCCCTCGACGGCCAGCGGCTGGAGCGCACCGACTTCCGGGTCCCGCAGCACGCCACCGTCGACCTGTCGGGCGGCACCGTCCTCGAGACGGTGTCGCGCGGCAAGCACCTGCTCACCCGGATCGACCACGAACGGCCCTGGACGCTGCACACCCACCTCAAGATGGAGGGCTCCTGGCGTGTCTACCGACCGGGTGAGCGCTGGTCCACCGCGTCACACCTGGCCCGGGTCGTCCTCGACGTCGGCGCCCGCAGCGCGGTGGGCTTCACGCTCGGCATCGTCGAGCTGGTGCCCCGGGAGCGGGAGTCCGACGTGGTCGGTCACCTCGGCCCCGACCTGCTGGGGCCCGACTGGGACGCCGAGGAGGCCGTCCGACGGCTCACCGCCGATCCGGAGCGGCCGCTGGGCGAGGCGCTGCTCGACCAGCGCAACCTCGCCGGCATCGGCACCATCTACCGCACCGAGCTGTGCTTCCTCACCGGCTACGACCCGCGCAGCCCGGTCGGCGCCGTCGAGGACCCGCTCCGGATGGTGCGGCTGGCCCGCTCGATGCTCGACCAGAACCGCCACCACCCGCAGATCTGCACCACCGGCGACAAGCGCCGCGGCCGCAGCCTCTGGATCTACGGCCGGCCCGGCGAGCGCTGTCGCCGCTGCGGCACCGCCATCCAGCGCGCCGAGCTCGGCCAGCCGGGCGTCGAGCGCGTGGCGTACTGGTGCCCGTCCTGCCAGCCCCTTCGCTGACAGGACGGGGTCAGAGGAGCCCGACGCCCTCGATGCGGACGGGCTTGCCGTTGATGGTGGTGATCCGCAGCCGGCCGCTGCTCGGGCGCGCCAGCGTGATGACGGGCAGCAGCACCCGGGTGCGACGCTCGCCGGCCAGCGAGAAGGTGCGCAACCGCGTGCCGTCGAGGGAGACCGCGACCCGGCCGGACCCGGGACCGGTGCCGACGACGAGCGCGAGCTTCGAGACGTCGGCGGCCCGGCGGGTCAGCGTCGCGCCGCGTGACGTGGCCGTGACGAACCCGTCGCCGCGCTTCCAGTCACCACGCGACGCCTTGAGCGTGGTGGCGGGGTACGGCGCGGCGAACCGTGCCGTCGCCGGGGTGGCGTCGAGGTTGCCGGCCGCGTCGCGTGCCGCGACGGTGAAGACATGGGTCCCCGGCTTGACCCCGGTGAGCACCAGCCCGTCGGACCCGCAGGCGCGGGCCGCGCCGTCGAGGGTGCACTCGAAGGTCGAGCCCGCCTCGGTGGCGTCGTAGCGCAGGACCGCGCGGCCGAGCGTGAACGCCTTCGGGGCCCGCGTGATCGCGGTGTCCGGCGCCTGGGTGTCGGGTGGCGGCGGGTCGTCGGTGGCGATCGCGAAGTCGGCGTCGTTGACGTCGAAGAAGTAGTTGCCGACGGCCTCGACCTTGATCCGGGCGTGGTCGGTGTCGACGGCCGGGAGGGTGACCTCGGCGCTGCCGTCGTTGGGCGTCGTGACGGCGAGGACCGACGGGTAGGTCAGGCCACCGTCGGTCGAGAGGCTGATCCGCACGCTGGGCGCCAGGTCCGCGGCATCGGTGCCGTTGACGTCCCAGGTCACGGTCTCCGGGCCACCGCCGACGGCGGGCTGTCCCGCCGTGCGCCGGGAGGTCACGAGGAACGGTCCGGCGGAGCTGTCGAGGGTGAGCACGACGTCGTCGTACGACGTGCCGCCGCCCGCCGCGTAGCCGTCACGGGCGGTGAGCCGGAAGTGCATCGGGCCGGCGTAGTCGGCGGTCGGCAGGAACTCCGAGTAGCAGTCGACGACCGCGGCCGGCACGTCGGCGTCGGTGTCGGCGGGTGCCGCGGGGCAGCTGCCGGTCTGGGCGTTGGTGTTGCCGGCCAGGACCTGAGTCAGGTCGGGGAAGGTCCGCGACGTGCTGCCGTCGGCGAGGTTCTCCCCCGGCGACGGCGACTGGTGGGACTCCGCGGACGAGACCGTGGCGGCGACCCCGAAGACCCGGAAGAGCGGCCCGTCGGTCTTGGTGTTGCTCACCAGGGCGGTGCCATTGGTGGGCAGCACGCTGCCCTCGTCGTTCTGCTCCCACAGGTAGGTCAGCGCGTCGCCGTCGGCGTCCGCGCCGGAGCCGGTCAGCGTGAACGGCGTCCGGATCGGCAGGGTCTTGTCGGCCGGCGCGGTCACCGTCGGCGCGTGGTTGGGGGTGGCCGAGGCCGTGCCCCCGTTGCCCTCCGGGCCGCCCTGTACCTGGACGCCGACGAACGCGGACACCCCGCCGGTCGTGGCGCCGATGCCCAGGCGCGGCACGTCTCGGCCACCGGCACCGCTGGCGACGTTGAACGTCAGCTGGAAGCCGTCGTCGGTCAGCGTCGCGCCGCCGTCGTAGCGCTGCACTTGTGGCGTGAACCCGGTCAGCCTGCGGATCGCGGCGGTGACGCCGACGACGGTGTAGTCGGTGCTGCCCCGGGTCAGGGTCACCGGGTCGTGGCCGGGGAAGGTCAGGGTCACCGTGTCGCCGTCGGTGTCGAACCCCCGCAACGTGATCGTCTGGATCTCGTTGAGAGCGCCGGGGTCGGCCGCGGTCGTGTCGGTGATCTCGTCGATGCTGCGCTGCGAGAAGTACGGGTCGGAGTGCGGCTGGAGGTCGTCCTGGCCGCAGATGCCGGCGTACGCCATCACCGACGAGCCGGACCCGGGCTCGACCGACGTCGCGCCGTTGCGGTTGGTCAGCGAGCAGTTGACCTGGGTCCCGTTGAACGTGTGGTCGCCACCGAACTGGTGGCCCATCTCGTGGGCCACGTAGTCGACGGCGTAGTAGTCGCCCTCGGGCGTCGGCACGCCGGTGCAGCCGCTGGACTTGTCCGCGCCGCCGACGACGCCGAGGCCCGCGATGCCGCCACCGCTGACGCCGAGGCCGAGGTGGCCGAGGTCGAAGGAGTCGGCGCCGACGAGCTGGCCGAGCACCCACCCGTTGCGCGACAGGGTCGAGCTGCTGCAGGTCTCGAGCTGGGAGGCCGAGAAGCACGCGCTCGCCCCGCAGGGCCCGTCGACGCCGGTCGCCTTCGCGGCGGTGTCGAGGTTGAGCGCGTCGGTGCCGTCGATGAGGACGAGCCGGATCGCGAGGTCGTCGTTGTAGACCTGGTCGACCCGGTTGATCAGGGTGACCTTCTCGCTCAGGACGTTGGCCGAGCCGAAGTACGCGGCGTACGACGGGTCCGTGAGGAACGCCAGCCGGTAGGTGCGGAGCTCGACCGGTGCCCCGGGCGCCCGGGCCGCCGGTGCGGCCGCGACGGCCGCCGCGGTGTCGGCGAGGTCGCGCTCGACGAAGGCGTCGGCCGCGGCGGGGACGGCGGCGCCGTAGTAGCTGAGGTGGACGACGGCGCCGCGTTCGTCGTACGCCGGGTCGACGTACCAGGCACGCGCACCACCCGGGCCCCGCACGGAGGCGTGGAAGCCCATCGGGGTCACGTCGAGACGGATCGTGCGGGTCGGGTCGTCGAGACCGCGGCCGGCATAGGTGCGGATCTCGGGGTGCGCGGCGGCGAGGCCGGGCGCCATGACCTCGGTCGGCTCGACCGCGAACCGCTGCGAGCCGCCGTCGGGGTCGGGGACGGCGACCACTGCTGACGGGGCGCGGAGCTGGTCGGCGATGCGGTCGACGTCGAGCCGGTACGCCGTGTAGTCGTCGGGGGCGATGCGGGCCCGGTGGTGGTCGAGCGTGAAGCCGCTGAGGCGACTGAACGCGGGGAGAGCCGCCGAGGACGGTACGGCGAGCACGGCAGGAAGGAGGCCGACGCCGAGCGCCAGCACGACGACGAGGCCGAGCAGGCCCACCGCGCGACGGTTCATGGCCGCCCAACGACAGCCGGGACCATCCGGTTACGCCGCGCTACGCGGCCGAGGCGACGACCTCGCCCGCACCGCGACGGACCGAGATCGGGGTGAGGCCGGCAGCGGCCTCTTCGAGGGCGACCGCGTCGGAGACGTCACGGAGCACGTCGGACAGCGGCACGTCGAGCGCGGAGCACAGCGAGGCGAGCAGCTCGGAGGACGCTTCCTTCTGGCCGCGCTCGATCTCCGAGATGTAGCCCAGGCTGACCCGGGCCTCGGCAGAGACCTCGCGCAGGGTCATGCCGCGTTGCATCCGCTGGTCGCGGAGCACGTCGCCGAGCAGCCGACGAAACAGCACCATGCGCGTCTCCCTTTCGATGTGTGTCTGGTCAACGCTACCCGAGCGGGGTTTCTTCCCGTCGGAGGACCGCCTCGAGTGCCTCGAAAGCCTCGCGGGTGGTCCGGTCCTGGATCTGGCCGCGCTTGCCCGTCAGCTCGAGCGCGACCGCCTCCAGGATCCCGGGGCCGGCGATGCCGACGAACACCGTGCCGGGCGGCTTGCCCTCCTGCTCCCCCGGGCCGGCGACGCCGGTCGTCGCCAGGCCGTACGTCGCCCCCGTCACCGCGCGCACGCCCGAGGCCATCGCCTTCGCGCACTCGGGAGAGATCACGCCGTGCTGCTCGACCAGTCCTTCGTCGACGCCGAGGAACGACTGCTTCAGCTCGGTCGCATAGGCGACGACGCCTCCGAGGTACGACTCCGAGCCGCCGGGCACGTCGGTCAGCGCGACCGCGAGCCGGCCTCCGGTCAGCGACTCGGCGGTCGCGATCGTGCTGCCTGCGGCTCGCAGCAGAAGGTGCACACGGACAAGCAGATCGGTCACGGCGCCCAAGATAGCCACCCACCGACCAGTAACCTCGCGGCATGGCCCTGCCCATCGAGGACTACGCCCTGATCGGCGACCGGCAGACCGGCGCCCTGGTCGGCAACAACGGCTCCATCGACTGGCTCTGCCTCCCGGGCTTCGGCTCCGCGGCGTGCTTCGCCGGACTGCTCGGCACCGACGACCACGGGCACTGGCAGCTCTGTCCGGCCGACGACTACACCGTGACCCGCCGCTACGTCGGCGTGTCTTCCGCGCTCGAGACCACGTTCACCACCGCCACCGGCGTCGTCACCCTGACCGACGTGATGCCGCGCAACGACGACCGCTCCGACGTGGTGCGCAAGCTGCGCGGCGTCAGCGGGACCGTGCGGATGCTGCACGTGTGGATGGTGCGGCTCGACTACGGCGCGGTGACGCCGTGGGTGCGGCGCGAGACCGTCGGCGGCGAGGCCGTGATCGTGGCCGTCGGCGGACCCGACCGCCTGATCCTGCGCGGCCCGCGGCTCCCCCGCGCCAGCGACCACCGGCACAGCGACGAGTTCGACGTGGCGGAGGGCAACGTCCTCACGTTCTCGACGACCTGGATGCCGTCGCACCTCGCGATCGACGACCTCGGCGACCACGACGAGAAGATCGACGCGTCGATCACCGACGACGAGGACTGGGCCGGCCGGTGCCGCGACGACATGCCCCAGCCCGACGTCGTACGGCGGTCCCTGCTCACGCTGCGGATGCTCACCGACGCCCACACGGGCGGCATCGTCGCGGCACCGACCACCTCGCTGCCGGAGGACCCGGGCGGCGAGCGCAACTGGGACTACCGCTTCTGCTGGCTGCGCGACGCGGCGCTGACGATCGGGGCGTTGATCCAGGCCGGCTACACCGAGGAGGCGGAGCTCTGGCGGGGCTGGCTGCTCCGGGCGGTCGCCGGCGACCCGCAGGACCTCCAGATCGTCTACGCCACCGACGGCAGCCGCCGGCTGACCGAGTTCACGCTCGACCACCTGCCGGGCTACGCCGACTCGCGTCCGGTCCGGATCGGCAACGGGGCGGCCCTCCAGCGCCAGCTCGACGTGGTGGGCGAGATGATGATCGCGCTCGAGCGGACCCGCGAGGTCGCCGGCACGGCGGACGCCAATGCGTGGGCCCTCCAGCGCTCGCTGGTCGACAACCTGGCGAAGACCTGGCAGCAGCCCGACCACGGCCTCTGGGAGATCCGCGGCCCCCAGCGCCGGTTCACCCACTCCCAGGTGATGGTGTGGGCGGCGTTCGACCGCGCCGTCCGGGCGGTCGAGGAGTTCGGCGTCGAGGGACCCGTCGACCGGTGGCGCGACCTGCGCGACACCGTGCACGCCGAGGTGCTCGAGTGCGGCTTCGACCCGTCGCGCAACACGTTCGTCCAGCACTACGACACCACCGAGGTCGACGCCTCGCTGCTGGTGCTCTCCGAGACCGGCTTCATCGCCGGCGACGACCCGCGGATGCTCGGCACCATCGAGGCCGTGGAGCAGGACCTGATGCGCGACGGTCTGCTGCTGCGCTACCGCACCCAGAGCGGGGTCGACGGGCTCGACGGCGACGAGCACCCGTTCCTGGCGTGCTCGTTCTGGCTGGTCTCGGCCTACGCCCTGGCCGGCCGGGTCGACGACGCGCACGCGCTGTTCGACCGGCTCTGCGGGCTGACCAACGACGTCGGCCTGCTCTCCGAGGAGTACGACGTCGGCAACGACCGGATGGTCGGCAACTTCCCGCAGGCGTTCAGCCACCTGGCGCTGGTCCGTGCCGCGTTCAACCTCGCCGAGACGAGGTCGAACGCGGCACGACCTGGCTAGAACAGCCTGATCACCCGGATGTCGACCGTCTTGGTGACCGGCGCGATCGTGTCGGTCCCGGGGTAGGTCACCTCGACGTGGTGGGTGCCGGGGTCCTTGAACGTCCCGAGGTCGACCGCGGCGTACCCCCGGACCAGGCGCACCTCCTTGGTCCTGCCGTCCCAGGCGACCGTGACCTTGCCGGTCGGCGGGCCGCCCTCGGACTTGACCTGGATGATCAGGCCGACCGGGATCAACTTCGCGATCGTGACCTGCGGGACCGCCACGACCGTCATCGTCGCCGGCGTCTGCGGCTCCGCGATCGCGGGGAGGTCGAGGCCGACCACCTCCGGGTCGTGGTCGGAGGCGCGGTAGGGGCCGGGCTCGTAGAAGTCGGTCGCGTTGTAGTTGTACCGGCTGTACTCGAACGCGATCGACTCCTCGGCGTTGATCTGCCAGACGTCCGTGCCGGTGACCATCGCCTCGGCGGCGGGGTTGGCGAGCACGTGGTCGAGCGACCCGGCGAGACCGTCGAAGTTGTAGGTCGTCTCACCGCCGTTGAACTGCGTCTGCAGGTCCACGTAGCCGTCGTCGTACAGCACCTGGAGCGGATCCTCCTGGGTGTAGGAGTTGAAGTCACCCGTGAGGAACACCTTGTCCGTGCCGAGACCGGAGGAGAAGCTCGTCGCGAAGTCGCTGAGCGCCTGCGCCTGCGCGATCCGGTCCGGGTTGGCGTTGCCCTGCCCGGTGCCGTCGTCGACGCCGGAGCCCTTGGACTTGAAGTGGTTGACGATCACCGCGAACGCGTCCGAGTCGGGTGCGCCGGTCGCCTTGAACCCCTGGGCCAGCGGCTCCCGGGCGTCGGCGAACGGAGCCGAGCCGGTCAGCACCACCGAGCCGCCGACCAGGGAGACGTCGGCCGGCTTGTAGATGAAGGCGGTCCGGATCACGTCCTGGTCGGCCGTCGGCGGCAGGTCGGCCGCGGCCGGCGAGGGCGCGTACGCCCAGGTGCCGGCACCGGCCGCCGCGTTGAGCGCGTCGACCAGCGTCGCGACGCCCGCGTCGCGGTCCTGACCGAACTTCACGGAGTTCTCGATCTCCTCCAGCGACACGATGCTCGCGCCCAGGTCGTCGATCGCGGTCACGATCTTGGCCTGCTGACGCGCCAGGTTGGCGTCGTCGGCCGCGCCGCGCGGGCCGGGGCTCGCCTCGGTGCCGCAGGTGTTGACCGTGACGTGGTTGCCCGCGCGGTCGTTGTAGTAGGTGCAGGTGCCGAGCCCGGAGGCGTCGTACTCGGCGCCTGTGGTCGGGAAGTAGTTGAGCACGTTGAACGTCGCGAGCCGGATGTCGCCGCCGACGTTCTCCGGGGCCGCGGTCCGGGTGTTGGTGAACGTCGCGACGTCGGCGCCGTCGTCGGTCACCGGGGTGGTGGGCTGGAAGTTCCACAGGCTGTTGCGGTACTCCAAGACGACCGGCTCGTGGAAGGTGACCGCCGAGCCGACCCGGACCGGGTTGGCGTTGGACAGCCACGGCAGCGGGGTCCCCTTGTTGGCGGCGCTGTTGAAGTTGACGCTCTGGCCGTCGTCCAGCGTGACCGACCGGGCCGCGTTGTCGGCGTTGATCGCGGCGATCGCGGCCGTGTCCTGGGCGTCGGCGACGTCGGTGGGCTGCACCAGCGGGTGGTCACCCGAGGCGAGGGTGAACGACGCATAGTAGTTCGTGTCGTAGTTGTCGGTCACCGTGAAGGCGCCCTGCGGCGACACCAGCTCACCCTCGTGGGCCTCCTTCTCGGCAGGCGTGTCGAGGTCGGCCCATGGGACGCTCAGCGGCGTCACCGTGCCGAGCGGGGTGTCGAGCACGACGACGTCGTCGGCCGCGACCCCGGTGAGCTCGGTGGTGCCCTGGTACTCCTCGACCTCACCGGCGACCTCGACGCTGTCGCCGATCTCGACGAGCGCGGTCGCGGCGGAACCGTAGACGAAGAGCCCGTCGGACGCCCCCGGGGTGTCCGGGCTGCCCGGGGTCTCGATGTAGAAGCCGTTGAAGCCGCCGGTCGGGTACGCCGCGGTCACGACGCCCTCCGTGACGACCTCGTCGCCGTCGAGCGGCGACGCGTCTCCGGTGCCCTGGATCTCGGCGATCGTCGCCTCGGTCGGGTCCTCGTCCGGCGGCGGGGTGACCGGTCCGGCATTGGCCGGGCTGGGCGCACCGATCGCGAAGTCGGCGCTGTTGTTGTCGGTGTCGCCGGCGGTCCGGCTGGCCGAGGTGGCGTTGGCGGTGGCACCGGTCTTGGCGGTCTCGAAGGTGTTGCTGTTGACGCCGACCAGGTCGACGATCCCGGTGCGGACGGTGCTGTCGTCGGCAGCGGGTGCGAGCGCCGTCGTGCCGTTCGCCAGCCACACCGTGAAGGCGGTGCCGGACATCGCGATCGTGCCGGTCGCGTCCGGCGTCGGCAGCGCCTGGCTGCCGCCGGTGCCGGCCGCCTCCTGGATCAGGTAGTGACCACCCGCCGGGACGCTTCCGGTCAGCGCGGTGACGCCGGTCGCCGCGGCGGTGGCCGACGAGCTGCGGTACTGCACCGACATGCCCTCGACGCTGATCGCGGCAGTGGTCGGGTTGTAGAGCTCGATGAAGTCGTTGGTGAGGGTCGCGCCGCTGTTGCCGCCACCTCCGTAGACCTCGCTGATGACGAGGCCGGTGCTGACCGCGTTGGCGGGGGCGAGCGGAGCCAGGGCGAGACCGGTGACCGCCGCAGCGAGACCGGCGACACTCGCCAGAACCCGCCGCGACGCCCGAGACGTCGTGAACATGGGTGGACCTTCCGAGAGGTGGTGCTGTGAGGGGGAACCCCGTGGGGGCCCGCCGCGTGGCGGGCCCCCACGGGGGTGCTACTTCTTCTTGACGACCTTGATGGTCAGCGAGTCGCTCGACGACTTCGTCGTGCCGTTACCGAGGTACTTCACGGTGACCTTCTTCTTGCCGGCAGAACCGAACTTCTTCAGCGTGACCGTGGCCTTGCCGCCCTTGAGCGTCGCGGTGTAGGTCTTGCCGGCCACGGTGACCTCGATCTTCCCGGTTGCCGCACTGGCACCTGACTTCACGGTCGCCGTCACGGTCGCCCTGGTCTTCTGGACGATCACCTTCTTCGGCGTCGCCTTGGCCGAGACCGACGAGGCGGCCTTGTCGAACCTCACCGGGACCAGCACGGTGGTGCCCGTGTCGACACCGGTCACCGTGAGGACGTGGGCGCCGGCCGGCACCGTACCGGGCAGCGTGATGCTCACCGCCGCCGTACCCGCGTCGTCGTCCGTCGCGCCCGGCGTCACGGTGTTGTCGACCGGGAAGGTGCCGAGATCCTTGTCACCGAGGGCCACGACCACGTCGTGGTCCTGGACGTCGCCCGCGCCCGTCATGGCCAGCGACGACAGGTCGAAGGCGACCACGTCGCCGGCGCCGTACGACGCGGGCGCGTCCGCCGGGAAGGTGACACCGACTGCGCGTTGGCCGAAGTCCACCTGGAGCGGCGCGTCCGCTGCGAACTCCGCCAGGTAGTCGACCATTCCCTGCAGGTCGGTCTTACCCGTGTCCTTGACGTTCGTACCGGTCGCGAAAGCGCCGAAGTTGTCACCGCCAGCGGACAGGTAGGAGTTCACGGTCACCGAGTACGTCTCTGAGGACTCGATCCGGTGGCCGTTCAGCCACATGGCGGTGACGGTCTTCATGGCCGGGTCATAGGTGTAGGTGAATCCCGCGGAAACACCGAGGCGCAGGAACGGTCGTGACGAGCCCTCAGGCTGCCACTGCTGCTCCAGGGCCGCCTTGATCTGCTCGCCGGTGAGGTCCATGTTGACCAGCGTGTTGGCAAACGGCTGGACGTTGGCCGCCTGCCGATAGGTCAGCTCGCTCGGGTAGGCCTCCGGGGTGGAGCCGACCATGTCGGTGCGCAGCCCACCCGGGTTCATGAACGCGATCTGAGCTCCACCAGTGACCTCTGATTCGGTCGCCCAGCGCTGGACCTCGGCGACGAGATTGCCGAGAGTCGACTCCCCTCCGCGAGCCTCCTCGCTCGCTCCACTGCCGTCAGCCTTGGGCCGTGTGGCGCGCTTGAACGGCCCGGCGATATCGCCCAGCGGGACTGCGCCCGGAGCCTCGGCGTCCGCAGCGGCCTGGTCGACGATGGCCTGGACAGCCGGGTCGCTCGTGTAGGTGCCCGCGTTGATGTTCAGGTTCTCGTTCGCGACCGCGAGGACCGAGCCGGTCTCAGAGTCGACAGAGAACGTCATCCGGTTGAGGAACGCGCCGTACTGGCCCGCGGAGACGACCGGACGGTCTTTCACCACCCGGCTCGCGTCGGCCGCCCAGTCAGCCACGGGAAAGGAGCAGCTGTAGTTCAGGTGCGTGTGACCGGAGATGATGGCGTCCACGTCCCCACCGACGCCGTCGATGATCGACTTGAAGTCGGATGGCGCACCGTCGGCGTCCATGGCCGCACAGTCGGTCCCCGATGCTCCTTCGTGCACCAGCAGGACCACGACGTCGGCACCGGCCTCCTTGATCTTCGCGGCTTCCTCGTTGGTCGCATCGACGACGTCGGTGACCTCGAGGCCCTCGATCCCGGCCGGGTTGACCAGCTCGTGGAGGTGCTCCGTCACCGCACCGACGAAACCGACGGTCACACCGTCGACATCGGTGGTCCACGACGGCGCGATCTCGTCGGCATCACCGGGCTCGTCGATGTTGGCGGCGATGTAGGGCCACTCCGCGCCACCGTAGGGGTTCGCCTCGGACTCAGGCGCCATCACGCGGTTGACGAGGTCGTCGTAACCCTGATCGAACTCGTGGTTGCCCACGGCGGAGACATCCAGGCCGAGCTCGTTGAAGACATCGATCGTCGGCTTGTCGTGAGCGATGAACGAGTCGAACGTGGTGGCGCCGATGAGATCACCGGCGGCGGCGAAGACCGTGTTGGGGTTCTCCGCGCGCAATGCGTCGACAGCGCCGGCGTACTTGGCGGCACCGGGGATGTCGCGGTCGGGCTGCAGACGACCGTGGAAGTCGTTGGTCCCGATGATCTGGATCGTGACCGGGTCGGCCGCGTGGGCCGGAGCGGTGACGAGGGAGAGAGACATCGCCGCGAGGGCGAGACCGGAAATGGCGACAAGAGCACGCATGCCCCTGCGCGCCCGAGAACTGGGGGGCACTATGAAAGACCTTTCGGCGAAGACCAGCGATGTGGCCTGCACCATAACCTTGTGCCCCAGGCAGAAATCCAGCGTGAACGTGAACGCGACGTAACTGTTTCGGCAAAAGCCGGACCCGGCCGGACGTCACCGCGCCCGGCGGAAATTCGCAACGGCAGAAGTCGACAAACTGTCCGTCAGTTGTTGCGCAGGCTTGCCCGCTGACGCCACACGTCGCGGAAGAACTCGTAGCCCGACCAGAGGGTCAGCGCGACGGCGACGGCGAGGCACGCCTGGGAGGCGTAGAAGAGGACCTCGCCCGGGACGTCCATCCAGTCGGCGAGGTCCGGGTCGCGCAGCGGCAGGCAGAGCGTGCCGAGCGCGATCGCCTGGAAGGTGGTCTTCAGCTTGCCGAGGTCGGCCGCCGCGATCACGACCTTCCGGAGCACCGAGAGACGCAGCAGCGTCACGCTCCACTCGCGGAGCAGGACGACGATCGTGACCCACCACCAGACGTCGCCGACGACCGACAGCCCGATCAAGGCCATCCCGGTGATCGCCTTGTCGGCGATCGGGTCGGCGATCTTGCCGAAGTTGGTGATCAGGTTGTGCTTGCGGGCCAGGTCGCCGTCGACCTTGTCGGTGATCATCGCGACGGTGAAGATCACGGACGCGACGCAGCGCCAGGTGATCGACTCGCCGCCGTCGACGAGGAGCGCCCACCCGAAGAACGGCACCAGCACGATCCGCAGCGTGGTGAGCAGGTTGGGGACGTTCCAGTTGCTCGGCGGCGCCTGGACCTCGGTCATCACAGGGCCTTCGCGTAGAGGTCGGCACCCTCGGCGTCGACGACGACCGCGCGGACGATGTCGCCCACGCGGGCGGTGCTGTCGACCAGGTACGTCGAGCCGTCGACCTCGGGACCCTGGTGGGCGCCGCGCCCCTCGGTCTCGTCACCGTCGATGCGCTCGACCAGGACGTCGACCTCCTCGCCGATGCGCTCGATCGCGCGCTGGGAGGTCAGCTCCTCGACGAGGTCGCTGACGTGCTCGACCCGGGCCCGGATCTCGTCCTCGCCGAGCTTGCCGTCGTACGTCTCGGCCTCGGTGCCGTCCTCGTCGGAGTAGCCGAACACCCCGGTGACGTCCATCCGGGCCGCGACCAGGAAGTCGCACAGCGTCTCGAGGTCGGCCTCGGTCTCACCGGGGAAGCCGACGATCACGTTGCTGCGCACGCCCGCGGTCGGGGCCAGCGCGCGGACCTGCTCGAGCAGTCCGAGGAAGCTCTCCGGGTCACCGAAGCGGCGCATCCGGCGCAGCACCGCGGCGCTGGCGTGCTGGAAGGAGAGGTCGAAGTACGGCGTGACGCCGGGCGTCGACGCGATCGCCTCGATCAGACCGGGACGCGTCTCGGCGGGCTGGAGGTAGGACACCCGGACCCGTTCGACGCCGTCGACCGCGACCAGCTCGGGCAGCAGCGTCTCGAGGAGGCGCAGGTCGCCGAGATCCTTGCCGTACGACGTGGAGTTCTCGCTGACCAGGAAGAGCTCACGCGCGCCCTGGGTGCCCAGCCACTGCGCCTCCTGCAGGACGTCGCTGGGGCGGCGGCTCACGAACGAGCCGCGGAAGGCCGGGATCGCGCAGAACGAGCAGCGTCGGTCGCAGCCGCTGGCCAGCTTGAGCGACGCGGTCGGACCCTGGTCGAGGCGGCGGCGGAGCGAGGCGGGGCCGGACGCGTGTCCGGGCACGGGCGCCGTGGACAGCGCGCGCTCGACGGGCGTGATCGGGAGCAGCAGGCGTCGGTCCTGCGGGGTGTGGGCCTCGTGGGTCTCCCCCGCCAGGATCGAGCGCAGGCGGGCGGCGATGTCGGGGTAGTCGTCGAAGCCGAGCACGGCATCGGCCTCGGGCATCGACGCGGCGAGGTCCCTGCCGTACCGCTCGGCCATGCAGCCGACGGCCACCACGGCCTGCGGGCGACCGCTGGCCTTGAGGTCGGCGGCCTCGAGCAGGGTGTCGACGGAGTCCTTCTTGGCGGCCTCGACGAAGCCGCAGGTGTTGACCACCACGGTGTCGGCGTCGGCCGGGTCCTCAACGAGGAGGAAGCCGTCGGCCTCGAGCCGGCCGGCCAGCTCCTCGGAGTCGACCTCGTTGCGGGCACAACCGAGGGTCACCATCGCGACCGACAGCAGGTCTCGGGTGGGGGCAGGGCTGGTCTCGGTCGTCATCGCCCGTCGAGTATGTCAACCGACCCGCGGAAACGCCGAGTCGGCGCTGTGTCAGGGCCCATGACCCCTGACACAACGCCGACTCGACGATCGGGCTACTGAGCGGCGGCGAAGGTGTTCTGCGCGGGCTGGCCGTCGGCACCCAGCGCGCCGCGGGCCTCGCCGTCGACGGTGAGCTCCAGCGCACCGTCGGACGACTGCACCCGCACCGGTGGCGAGGCCTGCACGGTCTTGGTCTCGCCGAAGGCGAGGTCACCGTTGAAGACGATCTCTCCGGCGCCGTCGCGGACGACGACGTGGGCGCCGCCCGAGGCGGCGTCGAGCTTGACCGGGACCGCCGGGCCCAGCTTGACCTGGGAGTTGGCGCCTCCCGAGCCGTTGAGGATCGGCGTCGTCGAGTGCAGCTCGACCGGGCTGTCCATGATCAGCCGGGCGATCGACCAGGCGAGCACCAGCGCCATCACGGCAGCGACGAGCACCGACCAGTTGGGGCCGCCGCGGGTGCTGCGGATCGGGCCGTCCACGCCGGTCGCGAGCTCCGCCTCGAAGACCCGGCGGGCGTCGATCGGGGCGTCGGCGTAACGCTCGTCGTACGCCGTCAGCAGGGGCGCGGCGTCCACGCCGAGCACCCGGGCCAGGGTGCGCAGGTGGCCGCGAGCGTAGAAGTCGCCACCGCACGGCGCGAAGTCGTCGACCTCGATCGACTCGATGACGTGCGGGCGGATCCGCGTGCGCTCCGCGAGCTGGTCGACGGTGAGCGAGAGCCGGGTGCGCGCCGCGGCCAGCTCGGGTCCGACGACCGGGTCGTCGGCGGGCTCGACCGAGAAGTCGTCGATGACCAGGGGCGCGACGGCGTCGCCTTCGCGGGAGATCGGGCGCACCCGGTCACTCCACACGACGGTGTCCTCGACCAGGACGACGCTGCCGTGCCGGCGCAGCTCGCGCGCCTCCGGGAGCTCCGACGACGTCGCGTCGTCGGTCTCGTACGGGTCGGACCTGAGCGCCGCGGCGCCGTCGAAGCGGACCTCGGCGCGCGCACCGCCGACCGGGTCGCGCAGCGGGATCGGCGACGCGCTGGCGACCATCGGCAGGCTGATCGTGGGCGCGGGACTCGTCGACGGCTCGTCGGCGCCGATCGACTGCGTCAGCCGCAACCGGGTCGCGACGAAGCCGATGCCCCGGGCCAGCGCCGGCCGGGGGTCGTGGAGCAGCGGCCGGTGGTCGTCGTCCTCGGCGTCGTCGTGGAGCCCGGTGTCGTCCTCGCGCTCCTCGTACTCGGTCTCGCCGACCTCGGTGTCGACGACCTCGTCCCGGTCCTCGAGCTCCTGCTCCGGCACGACCTCGACCACCTGGTCGGGGTTGCCGGCCAGCCGCTCGAGAGCGACGGTGAGGTCGTCGCCGGCGCCGGTCACCCGGGTCGTGAGAGCGAGCGGGATCGCCAGCGGCGAACCGTAGAGCCGGTCCGCGATCCGGGCCTGGCGGCGGGCGGCGGAGTCCAGGTCGCCGAACACCTCGACCGGGTCGCGGGCGAGCAGCACCAGGCGGCCGTCGCGGAGCAGGCCGCGGCGCGGACGGTGCTCGATCTGCTCGACGTCGGCCCAGGGCACCCCGCGCCAGCTCCGGCCGAGCCGGATCCGGACGCCCTGGATGTCCGCGACGAGCAGCGGGGTGCGGGCATCGACGAACGCCGTCAGGTAGGCGGCGCCGAGGGCGCCCATCATCACGACGAGCGCCCAGTCGACCCAGGAACCGCTGCCGGTGGCGCGGGCCAGGTAGGCGATCGCCACCGCGGACGCGACGCCACCGACCGCGGCGGAGACGCCGCCGTTGCGGCGCACCTCGACCGGCTCAGGCGCCGAGCCCAGCGGCTCGTGAGGGGTCTCGTCGTCGTAGTAGTGGTGGTCGAGTGCTGCGTTCATGGTGCTCACATCTCCCCCTGGAGGGTCGCGATCACGGCATCGATCTCGTCGGGCTTGACCAGTACGTCGCGGGCCTTCGAGCCTTCGCTGGGCCCGACGACCCCGCGGCTCTCCATGATGTCCATCAGGCGACCGGCCTTCGCGAAGCCGACCCGGAGCTTGCGCTGGAGCATCGAGGTGGATCCGAACTGCGTGGAGACCACGAGCTCGATCGCCTGGATCACCAGGTCCATGTCGTCGCCGATGTCGTCGTCGATCTCCCGCTTGCTCGCGGCCGGAGCCGTGACGTCCTCGCGGTAGGTCGGCTCGAGCTGGCTCTTGCAGTGCTTGACGACCTGGGCGATCTCGGCCTCGGTGACCCAGGAACCCTGGACCCGGACGGCCTTCGAGGAGCCCATCGGCAGGAACAGCCCGTCGCCCTGGCCGACCAGCTTCTCGGCGCCCGGCTGGTCGAGGATGACCCGGCTGTCGGTCACCGACGACGTCGCGAACGCGAGCCGCGACGGCACGTTGGCCTTGATCAGGCCGGTCACCACGTCGACGCTGGGCCGCTGGGTGGCGAGCACCAGGTGGATGCCCGCGGCCCGGGCCAGCTGGGTGATCCGGACGATCGCGTCCTCGACGTCGCGCGGGGCGACCATCATCAGGTCGGCGAGCTCGTCGACGATCACCAGCAGGTACGGGTACGGCGTCAGCACGCGCTCGCTGCCCGGGGGCACCTGCACCTTGCCCGCGCGGACGGCCTTGTTGAAGTCGTCGATGTGGCGGAAGCCGAAGTTGGCCAGGTCGTCGTAGCGCAGGTCCATCTCACGCACGACCCAGGCGAGCGCCTCGGCGGCCTTCTTGGGGTTGGTGATGATCGGCGTGATCAGGTGCGGCACGCCCTCGTAGGCGTTGAGCTCGACCCGCTTGGGGTCGACCATGATCATCCGGACCTCGTCGGGCGTGGAGCGCATCAGGATCGAGGTGATCATCGAGTTGATGAAGCTCGACTTGCCGGAGCCAGTGGCGCCGGCGACGAGCAGGTGCGGCATCTTCGCGAGGTTCGCGACGACGAAGCCGCCCTCGACGTCCTTGCCCAGCGCACACACCAACGGGTGGTGGTCCGAGCGGGCGGTGTTCGACCGGAGCACGTCGCCGAGCGAGACGATCTCCTTGTCGAGGTTGGGGATCTCGATGCCGATCGCGGACTTGCCGGGGATCGGGCTGAGGATGCGGACGTCGGCCGAGGCGACGGCGTACGCGATGTTCTTGGACAGCGCGGTGACCTTCTCGATCTTGACCGCGGGGCCGACCTCGACCTCGTAGCGGGTCACGGTCGGGCCGCGGGTGTAGCCGGTCACCTGCGCATCGATGCCGAACTCCTCCAGCACCTGGGTGAGCCGCTCGACGACCGCGTCGCTCGCCCGGGAGCGGGCCTTGTGGACCGAGCCCGGCTTCAGGACCTCGTTGGCGGGGAGGGAGTAGATGACGTCACCCGAGAGCGCCAGCTGTTCCACGCGCTGCGGGGCTGCCGTGTGTGGCGGAGGCTCGAGCTCGGTCTTGTCGGTCTGGGGCACGAACGGGTCGAAGATCTCCAGCCCGGAGTCGTCGTTCTCGACCATCAGGTCCGGGTCCACCTTGCGGCCACGCTTGCGCAGCTCGCGGTCGGACAGCACCGGGGAGTCATAGGGGTCGACGCCGGACGGCACGTTGTCGCCCTGGTCGGGATCGGTGTCCGCGGTGGGGCCGGCGCGGTGCCGGCCGAGCATCCGGTCGCGCAGGTGCGCGATGCGCTCGGGCACGAGGTAGATCGGGGTCGCGGTGATCACCAGCAGCCCGAAGAGCGACATCAGGGCCAACAGCGGGACCACGACGTACGTCGTGCGCAGGAGGTCGAGGAGCAGGGACGAGACGACGAACCCGATCGCCCCGCCGGCATCCTGCAGGTCGCTCGCATCGCCGAGGACAGGCTGGGGGTTGCCGTTGGCGATGTGCACGATGCCCAGGGCACCCAGCGCGAGTGCAGCCCAGCCGACGACCTGCCGTCCGGCGGGTCCGTTCTGGATGGGGTTCCGCATGGTGCGCCAGCCGACGTAGACGAGGGTCAGCGGCACGAACCAGCCGACCTTGCCCACCGACCCGGCGACGACGGTGCGGGCGAAGTCCATGATCCCGCCCGGGATCTGCCACCAGACGGCGGCGCCGACCACGACGGCGAGTCCGAACAGGAACAGGCCGGCGCCATCACGCCGGTGCTCCGGCTCGAGGTCACGAGCACTGCGGCCGATGCTGCGGGCCGTCGCGCCGACGGCGTGGGCAATGGCGACCCAGATCGCCGCGACGCTGCGGAACAGCGCGCCGAAGCCCCGCGAGATCGGGCCCGGCCCGTTGCGCACCGCGCGGGGGGCTGGGCGCGCGGAAGGTCGACGCCTGGTCGTCCGCTTTGCGGTCGAGCGGCTCTTGCCGCGTCCTGACGTGGGGCGCTTGCGGGTACTCCGGGATCGGGTGCTCGAGCCGCCTCGACCGGTCGTGCGGGTTCCGGATGAAGACGTGCTCTTGCTCCGCGACCCCGGCGGGGAAGACGTACGGGTCGCCATAGTCCCCACCCTACGCAGGCGTCACTCCAGTCACACGCATCACAGGAGTGCGTGTCGGGTCGGAGACGCGCCAGCGGATCCGACGTTGGTGGTCGAGTGTCGCGACCCGCGTGTCGAGACCCGGTGGGCCGACAGACCATGGCGCCCACCGATGTCGGTGGTCGAGTGTCTAACGACCCGATGGCGCAGACTGAGACGATGACTGGTCGGACGGGCCCCCGCGTCGTCTCCATCGTCTTCGCCGTGCTGGCCGTGGCCGCGGCCTGGCTGGGCACGGCGTGGGCGCTCGACGCCGCCGACGGGGTCTCGCGGATCCGCGGTGTCGCGGACTCCTCGTCGTACAACGTGGAGTTCATCGAGCCAGCGACCTATCTGGGCGCCGCCGTGCTCGCCACTCTCCTTGCCGCCGCCGCGGCGTACTCCTGGTGGATCCCCGCCGCTGCGGCCCAGGTCGGGACCGTGGCCGCCCTCGCCTGGGGAGCCTCCGTCGACGTGCAGCGCTACCGCGACTCGGACTGGTCGGACGGCCTCGAGGTCTTCATCTACGTCGTGCCGATCGGGACCGCCGCCGCCGGAGCCGTGTGCCTCTTCCTGGCCTGGGTCTGGGGACGGCGCTGACGCCACTCCCCTCCCCTACCTCCCGACCGCCGGGGGTTTGTCGGGGATGCGTCACGGGCACACGGACCCCGCCTGCCTGCTGTCACGAGGAGCTCCCCGTGCGCCATCCCCTCACCCAGGTCACCGGCATCGGCCTCGCCGCTGGACTCGTCCTGGCGGGAGTGCCGGCCGCCCACGCCTCGACGCGGTCCTTCGACGACGCCCGGCGCGACGCGCCGGGGTCGAACGACATCGTGCGGACCACGGTGACCAACGGCTGCCGGATCGGCGTGACGGTCCGGCACCGCGACCTGACCCGCAGCGCCAGCGACATCCAGTTCGGGCTGCGCACGTCGTCCGGCGCCGAGTGGCACGTCTTCGCCGCCCTCGACGGCTCGGGAGGGCAGGTATACGACAGCGACTTCGGCGCGCACCCGTGCCCCGGGCTGCGGGCCACCCGCTCCCTGGCCAAGGACCGCACGGAGCTCTCGGTGCCGCGGTCGTGCGTCGGCAGCCCGTCCGGTCGGGTCAAGTTCCAGCCGCGGGTCCAGTGGAGCGCCGACGGCGACAAGGGCGACTGGTCGGTCAACGGGGGCCGGCACTGGACCCCGTGGATCGGTCGCTGACCGAACCCGTGTCTCGACCCGCCCTTGCGACCTCGCAAGCTCGGTCGCAGGCTTGCTCGACCCCTTCGGCCCACGCCGACCTCTCGTACCTCGAGGTCGGCTGCCTCAGGCCTCACGCCTCGATGACGACCGGGATGATCATCGGCCGGCGGCGGTGGGTGTTGCTCACCCACCGGCCGACGACGCGGCGCACGGTCTGCTGCAGCTGGTAGGAGTCGGTGTTGCCCTCCGCCACGGCCCGGTCGAGCGCGTCGATGATCGGCTGCTTGAGCTCCTCGAACGAGGTCCCGTCGAGCGCGTTGCCGCGCGCGTGGATCTCCGGGCCGGCGGCGACCTTGCCGCTGACCGAGTCCATCACCACGATCACCGAGATGAAGCCCTCCTCGCCGAGGATCCGGCGGTCCTTGAGGTCGGACTCGGTGATGTCGCCGACCGACGAGCCGTCGACGAAGACGTAGCCGCAGTCGACCTTGCCGGCGACCCTGGCGACCCCGTCGATGAGGTCGACGACGACGCCGTCCTCGGCGATCACGACGTTCTCGACCCCGACGGAGCGCGCCAGCTCGGCGTTCGCCAGCAGGTGCCGGATCTCGCCGTGCACCGGCATCACGTTGCGCGGCTTGACGATGTTGTAGCAGTAGAGGAGCTCGCCGGCGCTGGCGTGGCCGCTCACGTGCACGAGGGCGTTGCCCTTGTGCACGACGTGCGCGCCCCAGCGGGCCAGCCCGTTGATGACCCGGTAGACGGCGTTCTCGTTGCCGGGGATCAGGCTCGAGGCGAGCAGGACGGTGTCGCCCTCCTCGATGTGCACGAAGTTGTGGTTGCGCTGGGCGATCCGGCTGAGCGCGCTCATCGGCTCACCCTGCGACCCGGTGGAGACCAGCACCTGGCGCTCGGGCGGCAGGTCGGCGAGCTGCTTGGCGTCGACCATCACGCCGGGCGGCACGTGGAGGTAGCCGAGGTCCTGGGCGATGCCCATGTTGCGGACCATCGAGCGCCCGACGTACGCCACCTTGCGGTTGTGGGCGACGGCCGCGTTGAGGACCTGCTGGACGCGGTGCACGTGGGAGGCGAAGCAGGCGACGATGATCCGCTGCTTCGACTCCCGGAAGACCTGGTCGATCACCGGGGTGATCGACTTCTCCGTCGGCGTGAAGCCCGGCGTCTCGGCGTTGGTCGAGTCGGTCAGGAAGAGATCGACGCCCTCCTCCCCCAGCCGCCCGAAGGCGCGCAGGTCGGTGATCCGGCCGTCCAGCGGCAGCTGGTCCATCTTGAAGTCGCCGGTGTGGAGCACCAGGCCGGCGCCGGTGCGGATCGCGACCGCGAGCGCGTCGGGGATGGAGTGGTTGACCGCGACGAACTCGAGCTCGAAGGGCCCGAACGTCATCCGGTCGCCCTCCTTCACGACGTGGTGGACGGTCTCGCGCAGGCGGTGCTCACGGAGCTTGCTGCCGAGCAGAGCGAGGGTCAGCTCGGAGCCGACGAGCGGGATGTCGCCGCGCTCGCGCAGGAGGTACGGCGTCGCGCCGATGTGGTCCTCGTGCCCGTGGGTGAGGACGAGCGCCTCCACCGTGTCGAGCCGGTCCCGGATGTTGTCGAAGTCGGGGAGGATCAGGTCGATGCCGGGCTGGTGGTCCTCGGGGAACAGCACGCCGCAATCGACGATCAGCAGGCGACCGGCGTACTCGAAGACGGTCATGTTCCGACCGACCTCACCGAGCCCACCGAGCGGGGTGATCCGGAGACCGCCCTTGCGCAGCTTCGGCGGTGCGGAGAGCTCGGGGTGGGGGTGACTCAAGTTGTGGTCCTTGTCTAGAGGAGACCGGAGGCCTCGAGGCCCGCTCGAAGTGCGGCCACCTCGTCGTCGTCCAACGGCACCAGGGGTGCGCGGACGTTCCGGTTGTCGAGGACGCCGAGGAGCTGGAGTGCTGCCTTGGCGGTGGTGGCTCCGTAGTTGGGAACGCCCATGACGGCGTCCACCGCGGGGAGCATCCGCGTGAAGCTGGTGAGGGCCGTGGCGTGGTCGCCGGCCAGGAAGGCGTCGATCATGCCGCGGATCTGGTCGCCCGCGGCGTGGCCGACGACGGAGACGACGCCGGAGCCGCCGTGGGCGAGCCAGCCGAGCGTGCTCACGTCGTCGCCGGAGTAGAGGGCGTAGCCCATCTGCATGATCTTGACGCCGCGGGCGAAGTCGCCGACCGCGTCCTTGACCGCGACGACGGACTCGAGGGCGATGGCCTGCTCGTAGACCTCGAGCGAGATCTGGGTGCCGGTGCGGCCGGGGACGTCGTACAGCATCACGGGGACGTCGCTGGCCTCGGCGACCGAGCGGAAGTGGTGGAGGACGCCGGCCTGGCTGGGCTTGTTGTAGTACGGCGTGACGAGCAGCAGCCCGTCGACGCCGACCTTGGCGGCCTGCTCGGCGAGCTCCACGGAGTGTGCGGTCGAGTTGGTGCCGACACCGGCGACCACGACGGCCCGGTCGCCGACCGCGTCCTTGACCGCCGCGAGGATCGCGCCGTCCTCCGCCGTGGTCGTGGTGGGCGACTCTCCGGTGGTGCCCGAGACGACGACGCCGTCATGACCGTGGTCGACGAGGTGGGCCGCGATCCGCGCGGTGCCGGCGAGGTCGACCGAGCCGTCATCGTGGAACGCGGTGGCCATCGCCGTGAGGACACGGCCGAACGGAGCCGATGAAGCGGACGTCATGGAGGACAGGCTATCGCTCGCACGGGCACCGGCCGATCGCCCGCTCCCGACATGACCTTTTCCTCTATCGGGGCCTGTGGTCGGCGCGCGACTCTGGAAGGAGCCGATGAGGAGGCCTGCCATGACCGTGGTGTGGATCGTCCTGAGCGTGGTCGCCGCGCTCGCCGTGGTGCTGCTCGCGATGTCGATGCACGTCGTCGACCAGTACGAGAAGGGGGTGCTCTTCCGGCTCGGCCGCGTCATCGCCGTCCGGGAGCCGGGCCTGACCTTCATCATCCCGTTCGTCGACGTCCTGAGGAAGGTCTCCCTGCGGATCGTGACCATGCCGATCCAGTCGCAGGGGATCATCACGAGGGACAACGTCAGCATCGACGTCGCCGCGGTGGCCTACTACCGCGTCGCCGACGCGGTGAAGGCCGTGGTCGCGATCGAGAACGTCGCCGCGGCGATCAATCAGATCGCCCAGACGACGCTGCGCAACGTGGTCGGCCGCAGCACCCTGGACGAGACGCTGTCGGAGACCGAGACGATCAACGGAGCCATCCGCGAGATCCTCGACGTCGCGACCGCCGAGTGGGGCGTCGTGGTGACGCTGGTCGAGCTCAAGGACATCCAGCTCCCCGAGAGCATGAAGCGGGCCATGGCCCGCCAGGCCGAGGCCGAGCGCGAGAAGCGCGCCAAGATCATCGCCGCCGAGGGCGAGGCGGCCGCTGCCGCGGCACTCGGCGACGCGTCGGACACGATGATGCAGCACCCGCTGGCCCTCCAGCTGCGCAACCTGCAGAGCCTCCTCGAGATCGGCGTCGACAAGAACACGACCGTGGTGTTCCCGGCGCCGCTGATGAGCACCATCGGCGACCTCGGCGCGTTCCTCCAGCGGGAGACAGCCGCCGCGGAGGCTGTGGTCTCCCAGGCCTCCGTGGGCTCCGCCAACGGCTCGGTCAGGCGCGGTCAGGCGCGGGGCATGACCTCGGCGGCCACCAGGCCGAGGTGGTCGAGGTCGGCCAGGTCGAGCACCTGGAGGTAGAGGCGCTGCGCACCGAGGTCGGCGTACCGCCCGATCTTGTCGAGCACCTCCTCCGGCGTGCCGGCCAGGCCGTTCTCGCGGAGCTCGGCCTTCTCGCGACCGATCGCCGCCGCCCGACGGTCGAGCTCGGCCTCGTCGGCGCCGACGCAGAGCACCAACGCGTTGGACCAGGTCATCGTCGCCGGGTCGCGGTCCTGGGCCTCGCAGGCCTCGCGGACCCGCGCGAACTGGGTCTGGGTGGTCGCCTCGTCGACGAACGGCAGGTTGAACTCGTCGGCGTAACGGGCGGCCAGCTCGGGGGTGCGCTTCTTGCCGGTGCCGCCGATCAGGACCGGCGGACCGCCCCGGTGGCCCTGCGTCTGGGTCGGCTTCGGCAGCCCGGGCGAGTCGGTCACGGTGTAGTGCTCACCCTCGAACGTGAAGCCGCCCTCGGTGGCCCACAGCCCGGTGATGATCGCGAGCTGCTCCTCGAAGCGGTCGAACCGCTCCCCGGTCGACGGGAAGGGGATGCCGTACTTCTGGTGCTCGGCCTCGAACCAGCCGGCGCCGATGCCGAGCTCGACCCGACCGCCGCTCATCTGGTCGACGTTCGCGACCGAGATCGCCAGCGGGCCGGGCAGCCGGAAGGTCGCGCTCGTCATCATCGTCCCGAGCCGGATCGTGCTCGTCTCGCGGGCGATCCCGGCCAGCGTGATCCACGCGTCACTCGGCCCGGGCAGCCCGTCCGTCCCCATCGCCAGGTAGTGGTCGGACCGGAAGAACGCCCCGAAGCCGAGTCGCTCGGCCTCCTGCGCCACCCGGATCAGGTCGTCGTACGTCGCCCCCTGCTGGGGTTCGGTGAACACGCGAAGCTCCATGGGGTCACCTTGCCATCAGTCGCAAGACCGGCCCCACTCGACCCGTTGGTCGAGCAGCGAGCGCCAGCGAGCGTCGTCGAGACCCCCGCAACCGACGTGGGGCGGCGCGCAGGCTGCGGGGATCTCGACACGGTTGCTTCGCAGCCTGCTCGATCAACGGGGACGACTACGCCCGCAGCAGCCGGACCCGCTCATAGCCGTCGAACACCTCGCGCGAGGACTCGACCCACTCCCCCGCGTCGTACGCCGGGTAGAAGGCGTCGCCCTCGGGCGAGAGGTCCACCTCGGACAGGACCTGCTCGTCGGCCAGCGGGAGCGCGGCGGCGTACACCTCGCCACCCCCGGCGACCATCACGTCACCGTCGACGGTGTCGGCGAGGGCGAGGGCCACGGGGAGGTCGTGGGCGACGAGGACCCCGTCCGCCGACCAGGTCGGCGACCGCGTGAGCACGATCGTGGTGCGGCCGGGCAGCGGCCGGCCGATGGACTCGTACGTCGTCCGCCCCATGAGCAGGACGTGGCCCATCGTGAGCTCCTTGAAGAGCCGCTGCTCGCCCGGCAGCTTCCAGGGGATGTCGGGCCCGTTGCCGATCACGCCGTTGCGGGCGACGGCGGCGACCAGGACGACCCGCTTGCCACCGGGTGTCATACGGCGATGGGGGCCTTGATCCCGGGGTGCGGGTCGTAGCCCTCGATCGCGATGTGCTCGAGGTCGAACGCGTCGAGCTCCTTCACCTCGGTGTCCAGCACCAGCGTCGGCAGCGGCCGCGGCTCCCGGGTGAGCTGGAGGCGGGCCTGGTCGAGGTGGTTGGAGTAGAGGTGGGCGTCGCCGAGCGTGTGCACGAAGTCGCCGACCTCGAGACCGGTCACCTGGGCGACCATGTGGGTGAGGAGCGCGTACGACGCGATGTTGAACGGCACGCCGAGGAAGACGTCGGCCGACCGCTGGTAGAGCTGGCAGCTGAGTCGCCCCTGACCCGAATCGGACGGGGCGACGTAGAACTGGAACATCGTGTGGCACGGCGCCAGCGCCATGTCCGGGATGTCGGCGACGTTCCACGCCGAGACGATGTGGCGCCGCGAGTCGGGGTTGCCCTTGATCTGGTCGACGACCTGGGCGATCTGGTCGACGTGGCGGCCGTCGGGGGTCGGCCACGAGCGCCACTGGTAGCCGTAGACCGGCCCGAGGTCGCCGTTGTCGTCGGCCCACTCGTCCCAGATGGTGATGCCGCGGTCCTGCAGCCACTTCACGTTGGTGTCGCCGCGGAGGAACCACAGCAGCTCGCCGAAGACCGACCGCGTGTGGATCTTCTTCGTCGTGACGAGCGGGAAGCCGGCCGCGAGGTCGAAGCGCATCTGGTGGCCGAAGACCGACCGGGTGCCGGTGCCGGTGCGGTCGCCCTTCTTCACGCCCTCGTCGAGGATCCGCTGGAGGAGGTCGAGATAGATCTGCACACCCAAACCCTAGTCGTCAGAGGTCGACGGATCCGGAGACCGTGGTGCGGGTGTCGCCCCCCACCCACACCGTCTCTCCCTCCAGCCCCACGTGCACCCGACCGGCCCGCTGCAGGGCGGTGCCCTGGCTCGCGACGTACGACGCGGGCAGCCGGCCGCCGGCCAGCCACTGCCCGATGCCGGCGTTGAGCGAGCCGGTGACCGGGTCCTCGGGCATCCCGTAGCCGGGGCAGAAGGCGCGCACCTCCACGGCGAGCGGCCCGTCGGCGTACGGCCCGACGACACCGACCTTGAGGTCGCCGAACGCGGCCCAGTCCGGCTCGAGCGCGAGCACCGCGGCGGCGTCCGCCAGGAGCACGCCGACCCAGCCCGGCCCGTTGTCGATCCACGTGGTCTCGACGATCGCGGACTCCGAGATCCGCAGCGCCCGGCAGATGCCGGCGACGTCGGCGGCGTCGACCGGACCCGAGCGGGTCAGCGGCGGCGCCGCGAAGGCCAGGCGGCTCCGTGCATCGGTGGTGGTACGCCGGATCGTCACCAGCCCGGCGCCGCACTCCTGCACGACCTGGTCACCGGCGGGGCCGCCCGCGGGCACGCCCCCGGCCTCCAGCCAGGCGTGCGCACTGCCGAGGGTGGGGTGCCCGGCGAAGGGCAGCTCGCCGCCCGGCGTCCAGATCCTCAGGCGGTAGTCGGCACCGGGCTGAGTCGGGCTCAGCAGGAAGGTCGTCTCCGACAGGTTCGTCCACCGCGCGAACGCCGCCATCTCCTCGTCCGTGACGCCGTCGGCGTCGTGCACGACGGCCACGGGGTTGCCGAGCAGCGGCTCGTCGGAGAAGACGTCGACCTGGCTGAATCGCATGGCAGCACGTTAGTGGGCCAGCAGGGGCCGTTCCCCGGCCGCCGGGAGCAGCGCGACGTCGTGGCAGTCGGCGGTGCCGAGCTGGCAGCTGCGGAGGGTGAGCATCGGGTCGGTCGCGTCGGCGCCGAGGTCCGCGGTCCGGCCCACGACGTAGACGACGTCGTGCTCCTCGCCGAACGACGCGTCGAGGACCAGCTCGTCGGCACCGACCCCGGACTCGAGCCGGTCACCGGAGCGCGCGTCGTACAGGAGCGGCCGGAACGGCGCGCCCGGCGTCCACGCCCCCGGCGCGCGGGTCAGCACGTAGTTGCCGCCGCCCGACAGGGTCGCGCCCTCACCGCGGCGGACGAAGTCGACGCTGAAGAACGACTGCACGATGTCGATCCGCCCCGACTGCTCGTAGACCCGGGTGGCCGACGCGGAGTCGAGCAGACCCTGGCGGTCCAGGAGCAGCGGCTCCTCGTCGAGCGGCGCCCAGGCGAAGTCGCCGTCCCGGGTCGCGTAGTAGACGTGGTCCTGGTCGATGGCCACGGGGTGGGTCGCGACGTCGAGGTCCGGAGACCCGGCACCCGTGGACGGGAGCTCGAGGCGGTCGAGGACCTTGCCGGCCACCACGTCGTAGACCACCAGGGTCGGGGTGCCCCCGCGCGGGTCGACCCAGGCGGCCCAGCCGCTCTCGTCGGAGCCGACCAGCGGCGCCGCGGCGACCTTCGCGCCGATCACCGTGCGGGTGCCGTCTGCCGCGACGTAGGCGACCACACCCTCGCGGTCGCCGTAGACCGCACCGCCGTAGACCTCCACGAGGTCGGTCAGCGGGGGCAGCTCGACGGCGATGCGGTCGAGGTGGAGCTTGCCGCCGGCGTACCAGGCGATGGCCGCCGGGTTGGGCGACGAGACGACGTTGGCGGGCCCGGGCTCCGGTGGCTTCACGTCGGCGGGCCGGGTGGTCGCCCACGTCACGCCCGCGACCACGACGATCGCCGCGACGATCGAGGCCGTGACCACGCGGCGCCGCTTGCGGCGCATCGTGCGGGCCTGGGTGATGGCCCCGTCGACGGGCGGCGACAGGACGTCGATCGACTCGCTGGCCGTGCGGAAGATCTCCTGGGCGAGCTGTTCGGTCATCAGCCGGCCACCTCTCTCAACGCGGCCAGGTCGATGTGGGTCAGGGCCCGCGACACCCGGCTCTTGACGGTGCCGACCGGGACGTCGAGCACCTCGGCGACCTGCGGCTCGGTGAGGTCGGCGACGAAGCGGAGCACGAGCACCTCGCGGTGCTCCGGGGTCAGCCGGCCGAGCTGCACCTCCAACGCCTGCCGCAGCAGCACCTGGTCGGTCGGGTCCGTGGTCGACGGCGCCTCCGGCAGGGTCTCGGTCGGCACCTCACCCCACCACCGGCGCTTGCGGCTCTTGTGCCAGCAGTTGAGCACGGTCCGGTAGACGTAGGCATCCACGTCGTCGGCCCTGCGCACCCGGTCCCACGACGCGTAGCAGCGGGCCAGGCCGGTCTGGACGACGTCCTCCGCCTCGTGTCGCGGGCAGCCGATCAGGACGAGCGAGCGCACGAGGAACGGCCAGCGCGCGGCCATGTAGGCAGCGAAATCGGCGTCGTTCCGCATGACTGCATCCTTCTCGCACGGGCCCCCACGGACCAGACCCCGGAGAAGACGGGAAACGTTCCCCTCAGCCCTGGATCAGGGGTGGAGAGACATCGGCCCGTAGACCCGACGGTCGTTCTCGAACAGCGTGACCGCGTCGACGCCCTCCGCAGCCAGGTCGGACCAGATCTCGCCGACCCACGACTCCGCGTCGGCCTGGCTCGCGAACCGCTGGCCGGCCAGGTCGTCGTCGGGGGTCGTCACCTCGTCGCCGGCGGCGTTCTCGAGGCGCCACCACCACGGCCGTTCGGCCGGGCTGGGCTGGCGAAAGGTCGGCGGCTGGTCGGGAAGATTCACGGTCACGACTCTCGCACGGAGGGGTCCAGGAACGGCGGCTTCACGAGCTGGAAGATCTCTCGTCGGCCGCGGATGTCGACGCCGACCTCGGCGTCGGGGTCGACGAACGACGGCAGCAGCGCCAGCCCGATGCCCTTGCGCAGCGTCGGGGAGAAGGTGCCGGACGTGATCTCGCCGAGGAGCACGTCGGCGGTGAGACTGACGCTCATGTGGTGGCGCGGGATGCCGCGGCCGGTCGCGACGAGACCGCGCAGGATGCGCTTCGGACCCTCGGCCCGCTCGGCGGTCAGCACGTCGCGGCCCCAGAAGGCGTCCTTCTTCCAGCCGACCGCCCAGCCGAGGCGGGCCTCGTTGGGTGTCACGTCCAGCGAGATGTCCTGGCCGTGCAGGGGGTAGCCCATCTCGGTGCGCAGGGTGTCGCGGGCGCCGAGCCCGCAGGCGAGCATGCCGAACTCCTCGCCGGCCCCCATCAGCGCGTCCCACAGCGGTACGGCGACGGCGTTCGGCGCGACCAGCTCGTAGCCGCGCTCGCCGGTGTAGCCGGTGCGGCAGACGACGACCGTCTCTCCCTCGAAGGATGCCTCGACGAACGACATGTAGTCGTGACCGACCGGCAGGCCGACCTCGGCCAGCACCTCGTCGGACTTCGTGCCCTGGACGGCGAGGACGGCGAGGTCGCGGTGGCGGTTGGTGACCGTGACCCCGTCGGGCGCCTCGGCGTCGAGCCGGCGGACCACCTCGGCGGTGTTGGCGGCGTTGGGGACGAGCAGCACCCGCTCGTCGTCGTGCAGGTAGGCGATCAGGTCGTCGACCACGCCGCCGGACGCGTCGTCGCAGCACAGCGTGTACTGCGCCTGGCCCGGTCCGATCCGGCCGAGGTCGTTGGTCAGCGTCCGGTTCACGAAGTCGGCGGCGCCGGGCCCGGTCACCTCCGCCTTGCCGAGGTGGCTCACGTCGAAGATGCCGACCGACTCGCGCACCGCCGTGTGCTCCTTGACGACGCCGGACGGGTACTCGAGCGGCATCGACCAGCCGCCGAAGGACGCGAACTTCGCGCCGAGGGCCTCGTGCCGGTCGTGCAGCGGGGAACGGAGCAGGTCGGACATGGCCGCGAACCTACCGGACTATCCTTCCCCGGTGACGTCCTACACCCTGCGCAGCGCCAGTCCTGCCAAGACCCGCTCCGACGCCGTCGTCGTCGGCGTGGTCCAGACGCCGAAGGGCCCGGAGCTCGCCGCGGGCGGTGAGGACGTCGGCCAGGCCTACGGGCGCAAGCTGCGGCCGCTGCTCGCCACCCTGGGCGTGACCGGCAAGGCAGGCGAGGTGGTCAAGGTCCCGACGACCGGGACGCTCTCGTCGGGGCTCCTGGTCCTCGTCGGTCTCGGCAAGACGGTGACCCCGACCGCCGTACGACGAGCCGCCGGCGCCGCCGCCCGGGCCGTGACCAACGCGGCGTCCGTCGCGATCGCGCTGCCCGCCGACTCGGTCGAGCTGGTGCGCGCGGTCGCCGAGGGCTACGAGCTCGGCGCCTACACGTACACGACGTACAAGAAGGAAAAGGACGGCGCGACGGGCACGCCCGGTGAGGTCGTGGTGCTCAGCCCGATCTCCCGCCGGAAGGAGGCCGTCGCGGCCTTCGCGGACGCGCACGTGGTGGCCCGCGCCGTCGCGACCACCCGCGACTGGGTCAACACGCCGCCGGGTGACTTCACCCCGCCGGCGTTCGCCGACGCGGTCGTCGCGGCGACCAGCGAGCTGACGAAGGGCCGGGGCGCGCCGAAGGTCTCCATCCGGGTGCTGGACGAGAAGGAGCTCGCCGAGCTCGGCTGCGGCGGCATCCTCGGCGTCGGCATGGGGTCCGACGCTCCCCCGCGCCTGGTTGAGCTGACGTACGCGCCGAAGGGCGCCAAGCACCACCTCGCGCTGGTCGGCAAGGGCATCACCTTCGACTCCGGCGGCCTGAGCATCAAGCCCGCGCAGAGCATGGGCGAGATGAAGTCCGACATGGCCGGCGCCGCCGCGGTCGCCCAGGCGACGTTCGCGATCGCGGCCCTCGGCCTGCCGATCAAGATCAGCGCGTTCCTGCCGATGGCCGAGAACATGGTCTCCGGTTCGTCGGTCCGGCCGGGTGACGTCCTCTCGATGTACGGCGGCACCACCGTCGAGGTGCTCAACACCGACGCCGAGGGCCGGCTGGTCCTCGCCGACGCCCTGGTCCGGGCGACCGAGCAGAAGCCCGACGTGATCCTCGACGTCGCGACCCTGACCGGCCACATGGTCGTCGCGCTCGGCGATCGCGTCGCCGGAGTGCTCGGGTCCGAGGACGTCGTCGACGACGTGCTCGCCGCCGCCGCCACCGCCGGCGAGGAGATGTGGCCGATGCCCATCCCCGAGTCGATGGAGGAGCGGATCAAGGGCAGCAAGATCGCCGACCTCGCCCAGCACGACTGGATCCGCTGGGGCGGCGGGCTGTACGCCGCGGCGTTCCTACGCGAGTTCACCGCCGGGGTGCCGTGGGCGCACCTCGACATCGCCGGCCCGTCGTTCAACTCGGGCAGCGCCTGGGGCCACGTGACCTCCGGCGGCACCGGTGTCGCCGTCGCGACCCTGGTCGACTACGCGCGGACGCTGTCCCAGAAGAAGTAGGGCAGGTGCGGGGCTACAGCGGCCCCTGCTCCTTGCGGCGCCGGTTGTAGTCCCGCATCCGCTGCGGGATGCCGACCACCGCGGCGTCGTACGACGGCACGTGGTGGGCGTTGCAGAACGCGTGCGCCCACTTGACCGACGGCACCCGGCGGCGGGTCCACTCCCCGTCGTGGGCGACCAGCAGCAGCGTCACGTCGCTGACCGCGGTGCGCGGCTCGACGAAAACCTCGACCCCGCGGCGTGCGGCCACCCAGGCGTGCAGGTGCTCCTGGTCGACACCGTCGGACGCGCGCACGCGGGTCGAGCCGGTGCGGTAGCCGTCGCGCGTCGGGCGCCGCATCTTCGTGTTCGATCCGCGTCGGAAGCGGTCCATCCATGCCATGGGTACCAGTGTGCCAACACACCGTTCATTGCGTCGGAGGTCGGTGTGGACACGTTGAAGAGAAGTGCAAAGATGGGTCCCGTGGCAGACCCCGACTTCGACGTGCTCATCCTCGGTGCCGGGTCCGGCGGCTACGCCTGTGCCCTCCGCGCCGCCCAGCTGGATCTGTCCGTCGGGCTGGTCGAGAAGGGCAACCTCGGCGGCACCTGCCTCCACATCGGGTGCATCCCGACCAAGGCGCTGCTGCACGCCGCCGAGATCGCCGACCAGGCCCGCGAGTCCGAGACGTTCGGCGTCAAGGCCACCTTCGAGGGCATCGACATGGCCGGCGTCAACGCCTACAAGGACGGCGTCGTCTCCCGGCTCTTCAAGGGCCTGACCGGTCTGATCAAGGGCCGCGGCATCACCGTGATCGAGGGCGCCGGCCGGCTGACCGGTCCCAAGCAGGTCACCGTGGTCTCGACAGGCTCGACCACCGAGACGACGTACACCGGCAGGCACGTCGTCCTCGCGAC
>JAOPXG010000012.1 GCA_025965275.1 Nocardioides sp. | reverse complement strand
CGGGCGCCTCGAAGATGAGCGGTGACGTCGCCTTCGAAGCCCTGACGCGGGTCGCGACCTGGCGCTTCCGGGAGCTGATGCACCGCCTCGCGACCGCGGTCGGCGTACGTCGCCCGGCGAACCCCGGGCTGGAGGCCCGCCGTGCTGTCTGACCGGCGTCGCGAGGTCGTCACCTTCCTCGCGGTGGGAGGCGCGGGCTACATCGTGGACGTCCTCGGGTTCAACTGGCTCCGGACGCAGCCGGGCCTCGCCGGCCTCGACCCGACGGTCTCGAAGGTGCTCGCGGTGGCCGCGGCGATGGTCGTCACCTACCTGGGCAACCGGATGCTGACCTGGCGCGGCCAGGCGCGCGCCGCCGAGCGGCGTCGCGAGATCTCGCTGTTCGTGCTGTTCAACGTCGTCGGCCTCGGCATCTCGGTCGCCCTCCTCGCTCTCACCCACGACGTGCTCGGCCTGACGAGCCGGCTCGCGGACAACCTCTCCGCGAACGTCGTCGGCCTCGCGCTCGGCACCGCGTTCCGGTACTGGTCGTACCGCCGCTTCGTATTCGCGCCCCCGACCGACGCGCCGGTCCGGCCCTCCGTAGACCCGGCGACGGTGCACATCATCTCGGGCAGCTACGGCGCCGGCCACGACGCGGCGGCACGCGAGATCGAGCTGCGCCTGATCGAGGCGGGGCACGTCGTACGGCGCTGGGACGTCGTCGACCTCTTCCCCGCCGGGCTCGGGCGGCTGCTGCGGTGGGGGTACTTCGAGCAGCTGCAGTTGAGCCCCGGCTCCTGGGGACTGTTGCTCCAGCGCCTCCAGCCCGGCCGGGTCGCCTACCGGGTCGCGGTGCGCCTCCTCGCCCTGCCCGGGCACCGGCTCCGCGCGATCGCGGCGGACGGCGCGGTGCTCTTCATCTCGACGCATCCGTTCGCGAGCCAGGCGCTCGGCAGGCTGCGCAGCACCGGCCGTCTCGACGTCCCGGTGGTCACCTATCTCACCGACGCGTCCGTCCACCCCCTGTGGGTCAACCCGGCTGTCGACCTCCACCTCGCGCTGCACGACGTGGCCGCCGACCAGGCCCGTGCCCTCGGCGGCACGACCACGGTGGTCGAGCCGCTGGTCCCCCGGGCCTATCGGGACCCCGTCGCCCGGTCCGTGTGGGAGCTGCGGGCGCGCCTGGGGCTGCCCGTCGAGGACGACCTCGCCCTCGTCGTCGGTGGCTCCCACGGTGTGGGTGACCTCGAGGCGGCCGCCACCGACATCGCCGCGACCGGCCTGGCGCGACCGGTCGTCGCCTGCGGCCACAACGAAGCGCTGCGGCGCCGGCTCGAGCTGCATCCCGGACTCATCGCGCTCGGTTGGCGCGACGACATGCCCGACCTGATCCGGGCGAGCAGCTGCGTCGTGCAGAACGCCGGCGGCTTCACCAGCCTCGAGGCGATGGCGGCCGGGGTCCCGGTCATCAGCTACCGCTGCCTCCCGGGCCACGGCACCACGAACGCGGCCGCGCTGGAGGAGTCGGGACTGGTGCCGTGGGCCCGCGACGCAGTCGGGCTCGGGCACGCGCTGGTGCAGGCCCTGTCGGGACCGCGGCAGTCCCCCGGCCTGCCTGCCGGCGGTTCGCTGTCCCTCCTGGACGCACTGCCGCTCCGGTCCCCGGTGGCCGTCGGATGAACGATGCCCTCGACGTCCTGTCGGCCGGGGTCGGTCCCCTCCGCCGGCGGGTCCGGCCGACGCTCGCCGGGATCAGCGGGCTCGCGCACGTCGCCCTCACCTTCGACGACGGCCCCGACCCGGCATCGACGCCGTCGTTCGCCGCGCTGCTCGATACGTGGGACTGCCGGGCGACGTTCTTCCTCCTCGGGCAGCACGTCGCCCGCAACGCCGGCCTGGTCCGCGACCTGGCGGACCGGGGCCACGAGCTCGCGGTGCACGGCTGGGACCACCGGTGCGTGCTGCGCTCGGGAGAAGCAGCGCTGGTCGACGACCTGCGCCGCACCGCCGCGACCATCGAGGACCTGACCGGAGGTCCGGTGACCTGGTACCGCCCGCCGTACGGCGTCCTCGGCACCCACGCGCTCCGGGCCGCGAGGGTGGCCGGGCTGCGCACGGTCCTCTGGTCCGCGTGGGGCCGGGACTGGGAGCGCCGCGCCACCCCGTCTCGCATCGTCGCCAGCGTCGAGCGCACCCTGCGCCCGGGCGGGGTCGTCCTGCTGCACGACACGGACCGGACCTCGGCTCCCGGCTCCTGGCAGCGGACGCTCGTGGCGACCGAGGTCCTGCTGTCGCGGTGGCGGGAGGCGGGCCTCCGCGTCGGGCCGGTGGGCGACCACGGGCTCGCCGACGACGTCCGGACCCGGTCGCGATGATCCCCGCGGTCGACACCCGACCGGCTCCCTCGCCGCCGCCCGACCGGGTCCCAGCGGAGCGATGGCGCGGCGTCCCCGTCGTCGCGCTCGCGGCGGCCCTGCTCTGGCTCCCGAACGTCCTGCGGCCGCTGTCGTCCGACGAGGGCGGCTTCCTGCTCGTGGCCTCGCAGTGGTCGCCGGGCACCTCGCTCTACGGCAACTACTGGGTGGATCGTCCCCCTCTCCTCATCGGCCTGTTCCAGCTGGCTGAGGGCGGTGGACGGACCGGCCTCCGTCTCCTCGGCCTGCTCGTGGTCGTCGTCTCGGTGCTGGTCGCCGGGCGCATCGGCCGTCTCGCCGCACCGCACACGTCAGCGGCTCCGGTGCTCGTGGCCGCGACGGCGGCCGTGTTCGTCACCGCTCCGTTGTTCGGCGCGAGCGAGGTCGACGGCGAGCTGCTGGCGGTCCCCTGGGTGCTGGGCGGCATGCTGTGCGTCCTCGAGGCCCTGGGGTCCGCCGGACGCCGGCGGAAGTGGCTGCGCTGGGCAGCCGCCGGCGCCGCAGCGATGGCTGCGCCCTTGGTGAAGCAGAGCATGGTCGAGGTGTTCGTGCTGGCAGCGGTCGTCATCGCGTGGCTGGTCGTGCGGCGCCGGTACGCCGAGGCCGGCGAGGCAGCGGCGGCCTTCTCCCTGGGCGCCGTCGCGCTGCTCGGCACCGTCCTCGTCTGGGCGGCGGCCCACGGCACCGACCCGGCCGGGTTGTGGGACGCCGTGGTCGTGTTCCGTGCCGACGCCGCCGCGACCATCTCCCACGAGTCGAGTCCGGCCACCTCGCACCGGGCCGCCGGACTGGCGGCCTCGTTCCTCGCGAGCGGAGCGTTGGTGGTGCCGGCGGCCGCCTTCCTGCCCGGCGTACGGCGACGGGGAGTCCTCGGCGCGCGCGACTCCGCACTGCCCGACGTCCGCCTGCTCGCCGGCGCCGTCCTCGCGTGGGAGCTCGTCGGTGTCGCCCTCGGCGGCAGCTACTGGCTCCACTACCTGATCGGCACCGTGCCGGGTCTCGTCCTGGCGGCTGCGGCTCTGGCTGCGCACCGTCCCGCGCGGACCCGCTGGGTCGTCGCTGCCCTGACGTACGGCACGGTGGTCAGCCTCGTCGCCACCGCCGGCCTCGCGGTGCACGACCGCGACGTGCCGCCCGACGCAGCGGTCGCGGCCTACCTCGTGGCACACGAACACCCCGGTGACACCGGCGTCGTGGGCTTCGGCAACCCCGCGATCCTCGAGAACGCCCACCTGAGCAGTCCCTACCCGGAGCTCTGGAGCCTTCCCGTCCGGGTGCGCGACCCGCACCTGTCCGAGTTCACCCGGATCCTGGAGAGCAGCGACCGCCCGTCGTGGGTGGTCGTCGACGGCACCTCGCTCGCCACGTGGGGCGTGGACGCCACCGGGGCCGAGTCCGTGCTGGAGCGCGAGTACCGATGGGTCGACACCGAGGGCGACTTCCGGATCTACCGCCGGCGCATGCCCACGGGCATGGACTGACCCGAGCACCGCACGGAGACGAAGAGGCAGCCGAGCCCCACCAGGATCCCGGTCGTCCACGGATGGCCGATCCCCTTCCCGACCTCGCCTGCGACCCAGCCGAGCGTGAGCAGGCCGCCCGTCCAGGCGGCGGCCCCCACGACCGAGGCAGCCGCGAAGTCGATCGCGCTGTGGGCCCGGCGCAGGAGGCGGAGGGGGTCACGCCCCGACGGGCGCCCGGCGACGTGCGCGACCTGGTCCCCCGCCGCGGCGGCGATGACCAGCCAGCACCAGGCCGCGACGAACGGAAGTCCTCCCGACCAGGTCGTGAACATGCCGACGACGACCAGGCTCACGGCCACGGGCACCCGGGTGCGTCCCAGTGCTCGCTCCGCGAACACCAGGCTCATCACGACCAGGAGGGCCGACTGCTCCCAGGACTGGACCACGCCCGGACGCTAGACACCCGGACCTGCCACACGCCTGACCGTCGAGCAGTCAGGCTGACGGCAGGTGCAGCACGCCAGTCTGAGGACGTCAGCAGGTGGTCATGAGACCCACCGCTTCCGCACAGGGAACGGACAGGGACGCCGACCAGGCTGGCACCCTAGACAGAGGGACCAGACATGACGCACTCACGCCCCACCGCACTGAGCCGGGCCAAGATGCTCGCCGCGACCGTCCTCGTGGCCGCCACGGTCGCCACCGGAGCCGTCGCCGTCGAGCTCGCGACGTCCGCGTCGACCTCCGCCGTCGGCACGTCGACGTCGGACTCCGGCAGCTCGTCGTCGAACTCGTCCGGCGGGTTCGGCAAGGCGCAGCCCGTACAGGGGAGCAACGGCAGCAGCAGCAACACCACCACGACGACACGGGGGTCGTGATGGCCGCCGTGGTCGACACGGTCCGGCCGGCGTCGGCGAGCTTCGAGGCCATCGGCAGCGTCCACCGGATCGCGGTGACGCAGCACGACCACCTGCCCGCGGCCGTCGCCGTCGCCCGCCGCCACCTCGCCGACCTCGACCGGGCGGTCTCGCGCTTTCGCCCCGACTCCGAGGTCTCCGCGCTGGCCCGGCTGGCCGAGCACGGCCGGGCGTCCGTGCCCGCGTCCCCGGTCTTCGTGTCCTACCTGCGCGCCGCGCTCCGGGTCGCTCGGCTGACCGACGGGCTGGTCGACCCGACCGTGGGGCGCGCGGTCGCCGCCTCGGGGTACGACGCCGACCTCGCGGTCGTCCGGCTGCGGTCGGGTGCCGGTGACCCGGACCTGACCGACGTGGTGCCGGGCTGGACCCGGGTCTCCGTGAGCGACGACGGCTGGGTGGGAGTGCCTGCACGCACGCTGCTCGACCTCGGCGCCTCCGCCAAGGCCCACGCTGCCGACACCATCGCCGCGCTCCTCGCCCGGGACCTCCCCGGAGGCTTCCTGGTCGACCTCGGCGGTGACATCGCGACGTCCGGCGCCGTGCCGCCCGGCGGCTGGTGGATCGGCGTCGAGCTGGCGGACGGCAGCGTGGCGCAGGTCGTCGTAGGCCGGGGACAGGGGTTCGCCACCTCCTCGACCCAGCTGCGGACCTGGCAGGTCGGCGGCCGCGACCGGCACCACCTCGTCGACCCGCGCACCGGCCGCACCGCCCTGACC
>JAOPXG010000377.1 GCA_025965275.1 Nocardioides sp. | reverse complement strand
CCACACCCGCGTCACGATCGCGGCGCAGGCGGTCGGGATCGCGCAGGGTGCGCTGGACTATGCGCTGGGCTACGCCCAGGAGCGCAAGCAGTTCGGCAAGCCGATCGCCGACTTCCAGGGACTGCAGTTCATGCTCGCCGACATGGGTATGAAGATCGAGGCCGCGCGCCAGATGACGTACGCCGCGGCCGGCCGTTCGGAGCGCGGAGATGCGGACCTCACCTTCTTCGGTGCCGCCGCGAAGTGTTTCGCCTCCGACGTCGCGATGGAGGTCGCGGTCAACGCGGTCCAGGTCCTCGGTGGCTACGGCTTCACGCGCGACTACCCGGTCGAGCGGATGATGCGGGACGCGAAGATCACCCAGATCTACGAGGGCACCAACCAGGTCCAGCGGATCGTGATCGCTCGCCAGCTCCTCGCCGGGGTCCAGTCGCAGATCTGAGCGACGTCGGGTGCCGCGCCCGGCGTGCTTGGGTCGACCGCTAACGTCGCCCGCATGGGCGAGACCATCGAGATCCAGGCCCCCGGCGGAGCGGCCGAGGCGTACCTGACGGGCGAGACCGGCAGGCCGGGCGTGCTGTTCTACATCGACGCGATCGGGCTGCGTCCGCAGATCGAGCAGATGGCCGACCGGATCGCGTCCTGGGGCTACGTCGTGCTCGCGCCGAACGTCTTCTACCGCGACGGCCGGGCCGGCGACCTGGCGCCGCAGGGCGACCTCCGCGACGCGGGCGCGCGCGAGGCGTTCTTCGCCAGCGGGGTCATGGACCGGGTCAACGGCCTGACGCCGGACCTGTCCGGCCCCGACGCCGAGGCCTGGGTCCGCACGCTCGAGGAGCACGCCGGTGAAGGGCCGCTCGGCGTCACCGGCTACTGCATGGGCGCCCGGCTCGCCGTACGGACCGGTGGGCAGTTCCCCGGCACCGTCGGGGCCGTCGGTGGGTTCCACGGCGGCGGGCTCGTCACGGACGCCCCCGACAGCCCGCACCTGGCGATCGCCTCCTCGACCGCCGCCTACGCCTTCGGCCACGCCGACCAGGACGGGTCCATGCCGCTCGAGGCGGTGGCCGCGCTCGAGGAGACGCTGCAGGACGCCGGCCGACCGCACCTGAACGAGGTCTACGCGGGCGCCGCGCACGGCTACTCGATGGCGGACACGTCCATGTACGACGAGCCCGCTGCCGAGCGGCACTTCCGGGTCCTGCAGGACCTGTTCGCCCGCACGCTGGGTGACTGAGGCCTCCACCGTTCACGCCCCAAGGGGTGGTGTGGGCGCGTGATCGGCGCTGCGAGTATCGAACGAGGAGCGCGCCCGTCGGTCGCGCTGCGCCGTGAGGAGGTGTGGAGTGGAGGACCGTCGCGAGGCCACCGCCCGCCTGTTCGACCTCGTCCGGCAGACCGACGGCGACGACCGGGTGCGGCACGAGGACGAGATCATCCGGCTCAACATGGTCGTCGCCCGCGACTGCGCCCGGCGCTACCGGGGCCGGGGCATCGCCGCCGACGACCTGGAGCAGGTCGCCTACCTGGGCCTGGTGAAGGCCGTCCGCGGCTTCGACCCGGACCGGGGCTTCGACTTCCTCTCCTTCGCGGTCCCGACGGTCCGCGGCGAGCTGCGCCGCCACTTCCGCGACCTCGGGTGGGCGCTGCGTCCGCCACGCTCGATCCAGGAGCTGCAGACCCGGATGCTCGCAGCCGAGGGCGACCTCGCCCAGCAGCTCGGTCGCTCGCCGCGCCCCTCCGACTTCGCGCGCCACCTCGACGTCGACCTCGAGCACGTCCTCGACGCGCTCGGCGCGAGCGGCTGCTTCGCGCCCGCCTCGCTCGACGTGCCGACCGGCGAGGGCGACTCCGTGCTCGCCGACCGGCTCGGCGGCCTCGACCCCGCCTTCGACACGGCGGAGGCGCGCGTCACCCTCGCAGCCGTCATGCGCGGGCTGACCCCGCGGGAGCGGCGGATCCTCGAGCTGCGGTTCTTCGGTGGCCGCACCCAGGCCGAGATCGGGGCCGACATCGGGGTCACCCAGATGCAGGTCTCGCGGCTGCTCAACCGGATCCTCGCGCGGATGCGCGACAAGATGATGGCCGACACCGCCTCCAGCGGCCCCGCCGCCTGACGGCGTGCCGCCGGACAACCACTAGCGTGACGGGATGACGCCCGACGAGGTCGCCCGGCGCAGCGCCGACGCGATGTGGGCCGAGGACCGCGCCAGCCGGTCGCTCGGGATGGTCCTCGACGCCGTCGGACCCGGCACGGCGACGCTGCGGATGACCGTGCGCGACGACATGGTCAACGGCCACGACATCGGCCACGGCGGCCTGACGTTCACCCTGGCCGACTCGGCGTTCGCGTTCGCCTGCAACTCCTACAACCGGCGCACGGTCGCCGCCGGTGCCGAGGTCCGCTTCCGGGCACCGACCCGGGCCGGCGACGTGCTCGTGGCCACCGCGGTCGAACGGGACCGGTCCGGCCGCGACGGCACGTACGACGTGACCGTGAGCGCGGGCGAGGTCGTGGTCGCCACCTTCGTCGGCCACTGCCGCGAGGTGGGCGGCGCGTTCTGGGTCGAGTCGTGACCGTCGGCGGCGTGCCCGACCTCGACCGGGCCGGCCTCGAGGAGCTCCAGCTCACGCGGCTGCGGGACACGCTGCGCCACGTCCAGGAGCACGTGCCGCACTACCGGCGGGCGTTCGCCGACGCCGGCGTCGGGCCCGAGGACCTGCACACGCTGGCCGACCTGCGTCGCTTCCCGTTCACGACCAAGGCGGACCTGCGGGAGAACTACCCGTTCGGGATGTTCGCCGTGCCGCGCGAGCAGGTGGTGCGGGTGCACGCCAGCAGCGGGACGACGGGGCGGCCCACGGTCGTCGGCTACACGCAGGAGGACGTCGACACCTGGGCCGAGCTGATGGCCCGCTCGATCCGCGCGGCCGGCGGCCGCCCGGGCGACCTGCTGCACGTCGCGTACGGCTACGGGCTGTTCACCGGCGGGCTCGGCGCGCACTACGGCGCGGAGCGGCTCGGCTGCACGGTGGTGCCCGTCTCCGGCGGGATGACCGAGCGCCAGGTCCAGCTGATCGTCGACTTCCGTCCGCGGGTGATCATGGTGACGCCGTCGTACTTCCTCGCGATCCTCGACGAGATGGACCGGCAGGGCGTCGACCCACGGAGCACGGCGCTCGAAGTCGGCATCTTCGGGGCGGAGCCCTGGACCGACGAGATGCGCCGCGCCGTCGAGGAGCGGTCGGGCATCCGCGCGGTCGACATCTACGGGCTCTCCGAGGTGATGGGGCCGGGCGTCTCGCAGGAGGCGGGCGAGACCCAGGACGGGCTGCACGTCTGGGAGGACCACTTCCTGCCCGAGGTCGTCGACCCGGTCACCCTCGAGCCGGTGCCGGACGGCGAGGAGGGCGAGCTGGTCTTCACCTCGCTGACCAAGCAGGCGATGCCGGTCGTCCGCTACCGCACCCGCGACCTGACCCGGCTGCTGCCCGGCACGGCGTACCCGGCGTTCCGGCGGATGCAGAAGGTCACCGGCCGCACCGACGACATGATGATCGTGCGCGGGGTGAACGTCTTCCCCAGCCAGGTCGAGGAGCAGATCCTCGCGGTCGAGGGCCTGGCGCCGCACTACCTGTGCGTGCTGACCCGCCCGGGCAACCTCGACGAGCTCACGGTGCAGGTCGAGGCGGCGACCGACGCGTACGACGCCGACCTGGCGGACCGGCTGGCCGGCCGGATCAAGCAGCGGATCGGGGTGACCGCCCGGGTCGAGGTGCTCGCGCCGCACGCCCTGGAGCGCTCGCTCGGCAAGGCCAAGCGGATCAGCGACCAGCGGCCTCGTCAGTAGATGCGGGGCAGGTCCGACGCCGTGCCGGTGAACTCCGGTGCGCGCTTCTCGAGGAACGCCGCGACGCCCTCCTTGCCGTCCCCGATCGACGCGTAGAACATCGCGAGCGAGTCGGCGAGGTGGGCCTCGAGCGGGTCGGCCACCGCGCTGTTGCGGTAGAGCAGCCGCTTGGCGAGACCGAGCGCGACGGGGGAGCGGCCGACCACGAACGACCGGGCCAAGTCGTACGCCGCGGGCAGCAGCTCGTCGGGCTCGTGCACGCTGCGGAGCAACCGGCCGGCCAGCGCCTGCTCGGCGGTGAGGATGTCGGCGGCGTACACCCACTCGAGCGCCTGCTGGATGCCGACGATCCGCGGGAGGAACCACGACGACGCGGCCTCGGGCACGATCCCCAGCCGGCCGAAGACGAAGCCGACCCGGGCCTTGGTCGACGCCAGCCGGAGGTCCATCGCGAGGGTCATGGTGGCGCCGATGCCGACCGCAGGCCCGTTGATCGCGGCGATCACGGGCTTCGGGAGCGCGTGGATCGCCAGCGTGACGCGGCCGCCGGTGTCGCGCACGCCGTCGTGGTACGGCGCCTCCGTGAGGTGGGCGCGGAGCTCCTCGGGCGTGGGGCGCACCGATTCGTCGAGGCCGAACACGTTGCCCTCGACCGCGAGGTCCATGCCGGCGCAGAAGGCCCGGCCGGCGCCGGTGACCACGACCGCGCGTACGTCGTCGGAGCGGGCGTCGTCGAGGAAGACCTGCTCGAGCTCGCGCGCCATCGTGAGGTTGAAGGCGTTGAGCTGGTCGGGGCGACTGAGGGTGAGGGTGGCGATGCCGTCCTCGTCGACGGTCCAGTCCAGGGTCTCGTAGCTCATGCGGTCCTATCCACCGGTGACGCTCCTGGGGAGGCCCGAGGGCGTGCACAGGCTCTTCGGGATGTCGTCGGTCTTGTCGTCCTTGATGTAGCCGAACATCTGCTTGGACCGTTGCGGGTCCCAGTGCACGGCGAGGTCGGAGATCGGGACCCCGCAGGTGAGCCCGTTGTCGCCGTTCACGTGCGTCATCGCCGACGCCCACATCGCGCCGCCCCAGGGCTTCATGCCCTCACCGAACGCGAACGAGTCGGGCATCGCCATCACGACGCCCCAGTAGCGGAACGGGTTCAGGAAGGTCCAGGGCGACACGACCTCCTTGCCGACCGCCGAGACCACCTCGCGCTGGTGCTTGGCCCGGTCGAGGTCGCCGAGGTTGGAGGTGTGCCGGGAGCGGGCGAAGGCCAGCGCGGTCCTGCCGTCTGCTTCCTGGCAGCCCTTCTCGATGTCCAGCCCGGCGAGCTTGTCGGTCATGTTCTCGGTCGGGCAGATCTGGATGCCACCGACCGCGTCGACGATGTCGACCACACCGCCCAGCCCGATCTCGACGTAGTCGTCGATCTTGATGCCGGTGTTGAGCTCGACGGTCTTCACCAGCAGCTGGGCGCCGCCGTCGGCGCCGCCCTTGCCGGCGTACCCGTACGCGTAGGCGGCGTTGATCTTGCTGGTGCCGTGCCCGGGGATCTCGACGAGCGAGTCGCGCGGGATCGACATCAGCAGGTTGGGTCCGTCGCCGGTGTGCAGCAGCATGATCGTGTCGGTGCGCTGGCCGGCGGCGTTGCCGGTGGCGAGCTCCTTGCGCTGCTCCTTGCTCAGGCCGGCCCGTGAGTCGCTGCCGACCATGAGGTACGTGTGGCCCGGCTGGTCGTCGGGGCGCTTGCCGGACGGTTCGTAGTCGATCTTGTCGACCTTCGTCCACGCCCACACCGGCACGGCGACCAGGTAGACGACCCAGAGGAGCAGCAGCACCAGCACGATGCGCAGCCAGAACCGGAAACCGCGGCGCCGGCGCGGCGGAGGTGCGGTCGGGCCGGGCGTCGGCGCGGGCCGAGGCGGCACCGGAGGCGTCGAGGAGCGACCGGGGGCGGTGGTCGGAGGTGGCACCGGCGTGCCGGACGGCCGCGGCTGCGTGGGCATCACGCGGGTCTCGTCGGGGCGGGGCTCGGCGCCGTCCGGGCGCGCGCCGCCGCCGTACAGCCAGTGGAAGTCGGGGGAGCCGTCCTCGGGCTCACCGTCTCCCCGAGGACGATCGGTCATGCTGGCAGACGCTACCGTGCTGGCATGGAGCCGGAGTTGCACGGTCTCGCGCCGTCGTACGCCCGTGTGTCGCTCGCGATCGTCACCTCCGGACGCGAGGCGAACCTCCTCGGCAACATCCACGGCGGCGAGATCATGAAGCTGGCCGACTCGACCGCCGGTGCGGTGGCCGCCCGGCACAGTGGGGGACCGGCCGTGACGGCGGCCATGGACGAGATGGCCTTCCTCGAGCCGGTGCACGTCGGCGACATCGTGCGCACCTTCTCCCAGGTCAACTGGGCCGGGCGCTCCTCGATGGAGATCGGGGTCCGGGTCGAGACCCAGCCGTGGAACGACCCGTCGACCACCTCGCTGCACGTGGCGTCGGCGTACTTCGTGTTCGTCGCCGTCGACGGGGCCGGCCGGCCGCGGCAGATCCCCGGGCTGGTGCCCGAGACGCCCGACGAGCTCCGCCGGATGCGCGAGGCCGAGATCCGCCGGGCGCACCGGCTGGCGAAGAAGCAGGAGATCGACTCCGCGCGCCGCCTGGACTGACGCCGGCCCGGGGCTCGATCGTGCGCGGACCGGGGCTCTCGGCGCGTCGCGACCGGATGTGACGCCTGTGACTGGTGATACTGGCGGGGCACCACCCTTCCCCGTTCCACAGCTCAGCAGAGAGGCATCTCGATGCCACCCGTCTCTTCCCCCGGGTTGCACGACAGCCAGGCGTCGCGGTTCACCGCGGGTGACCGCGCGGCACGCGTGCGCTTCCGTCGGGCCATGGCCCTGATGGTGATGACGCTCGTCCTGCCCGGCTCGGCCCAGCTGGTCGCCGGCAACCGACGCGTCGGCCTGATCGCCCTGCGGATCTGGTTCAGCCTGGTCGTCACCTTCGTGCTCACCGTGGTCGTGGGCCTCTTCTGGCACGAGCTCTTCCTCAAGCTCGCGTTCGACACGTTCGCGCTCTTCTGGATTCGGCTCGCGATGATGGCGCTCGCCACCGGCTGGGCGGTGCTGTTCTTCGACGCCTGGCGGATCGGCCAGCCCCTGACCCTCACCCTCGGGCACCGGCGCGCCGCCGTCGGGTTCAACGGCGTCCTCGCGCTGTCGGTCGCGGCCTCGCTGCTCTTCGGCGCGCACCTGATCGGCGTCCAGCGCGACTTCATCCTCGCGATGTCGGGCGAGGGTGACGTCACCGGCGCCCACGACGGCCGCTACAACGTGCTGCTGCTCGGCGGCGACTCCGGAGCGGGCCGGTGGGGCCTGCGCCCGGACTCGATGACCGTCGCCAGCATCGACGCCGAGACCGGCCGGACGGTCCTCATCTCGCTGCCCCGCAACATGAAGAACTTCCCGTTCGCCAAGGGCTCGGTGATGCGCGAGCAGTTCCCCGACGGGTTCGACGCCGACTACCTCAACGGCGTCAGCACCTGGGCCGGCGACAACACCGAGCTGTTCCCCGACTCCGACAACCCGGGCGTCGACGCGACGATCGAGGCGATCGAGGGCATCACCGGTCTCCGGATCAACTACTGGGCGATGGTCAACCTCGAGGGTTTCAAGGACCTCGTCGACGCCGTCGGCGGCGTCACCCTCAACGTGCGCCAGCCCATCCCGGTCGGCGGGCTCGGCGACGACGTCACCGGCTACATCCAGCCCGGTATCCGCAAGCTCGACGGCCACGACACGCTCTGGTTCGCCCGCGCCCGCGACGACTCCGACGACTACTCGCGGATGGCTCGCCAGAAGTGCGTGATGAACGCGATGCTCCAGCAGATCAGCCCGCAGACCGCCGTTAGCCACTTCGCCAGCATCGCGGAGGCCAGCTCGGCCATGGTCTCGACGAACATCCCGGCCAGCGAGTTCGGGCGGTTCGCGTCCCTCGCCCTCAAGGCGCGGGGCCAGAAGATCTCCACGCTCTCGCTGGTGCCGCCGATGATCAACACGGCCGATCCGGACATCAAGCTGATCAGGTCGAAGGTCGCCGGCGCCATCGCCAAGGCCGACGGCACCGCCGATGCCCCCAGCAAGTCGGGCGCGAAGAAGGTGCAGTCGGTCACCGGCGGCTCGCTCGGCTCCATGAGCGAGGGGTACGCCGCCAACGAGGCCACCGACCTCGACGCTGCCTGCTGACGCGCACGCGTCAGCGGGCGCGTCGATGGTGGTCGAGCAAGCCGCGCGACCGAGGAACGAGGTCGCGACCGGCGTGTCGAGACCCGGTGAGACGGACGGCAGCGGTGGTCGCTGCGCTGGTTCGGCTGCAGGGGTTTCGAGACGGTTGCTGCGCAACCTCCTCAACCACCGGGGGTGCGGCGTGGGAGGCTCGTCCCGATGTCCCCGCGCACCCTCCTGGC
>JAOPXG010000237.1 GCA_025965275.1 Nocardioides sp. | reverse complement strand
CCAGCAGGGACTGCTTCTGGCGCTCGGTGAGCTTCGTGTCACCGAGGATCGCGAGCTCCACGGATCCGCCGACGCCGTCCTGCGGGCTGACGATGCCGGCGCGGAGGAAGAGCTGCTCCGCGCAGATCCGCAGAGCCTAGGCGAACTGCTGCAGCACCTCGGCCGAGGGCCGACGCAATCCACGCTCGATCTGGCTGAGGTACGGGTTGGATACGCCGGCCTGCTCGGCGAGCTGCCGGAGGGAGAGCTGGGCCGCGACCCGCTGCTCCTTCAGGTAGTCCCCGAGGGTCTCGACGGTCTTGCCGACCTTGCCCATTGCCATGTCTCCACTGTGCTTGCTCCTGCTAGCAATAGCAAGCGGGCCCGGTCGTAGCGCGGGGTGACCCCGTTCACAGCGATCGCTTTTCCTCAGGAAAACAAGGGGATTCGACCTCACCGGGAACGCTAGCAACAGCAACCACAGCACCGGACGGTCACCCTCGATCTATGATCACCCGAAAGATCCGGGCGCCCGCTTTCGAGGACTGGACGATGCCGATGTACCGCCTGACGTGCGCGACCCGCGACTACGCCTGGGGGTCCTCCACGCTCATCCCGCGCTTCCTCGACAGCCCGACGACCGGGGACCCGCAGGCAGAGCTCTGGATCGGCGCTCATCCGGGTGACCCGTCCCTGCTTCCGGACGGACAGCGACTTGACGACTTCGTCCTGGCCGACCCGCAGCGCGCGCTCGGCGACCGCGTGGCGGGCATGTTCGGGCCTCGGCTGCCGTTCCTGATGAAGGCGCTCGCCGCCGCCGAGCCTCTTTCGCTTCAGGTGCACCCCACGAGCGAGCGCGCCCGGCTCGGTCACGCGCTGGAGCAGGCCGCGGGCATGCCCGTCGGCTCCGCAGACAGGAGCTACCACGACGAGTTCCACAAGCCGGAGCTGATCTTCGCGGTGACGCGCTTCGAGGGCATGGCCGGCTTTCGCGACGTCACGAGGTCGGCCGAGATCCTCCGTCTGCTCGACCTGCCGTGGGCCGACCAGATCGCGGAAAGGCTGGTGTCGGGGCCGGCGTTCCAAGCTCTGCACTCGGTCGTCTCGGACCTTCTCGCCACTCCACATGACCAGCTCGGCGCGATCCTGACCCAGATCGGTGAGGCCGCTCGCGGCGCCGAGGAGCGCAGTCACCGAGGCCGCCGACCCTCGAGTCGGTTGTACCTCGACCGCACCGCGGTCCAGCGTGAAGCAACCCGGTTGTTCGCCCAGACCGCTGCCCTCGCCACGAGGTACCCCGCCGACCCCGGCGTGCTCGTGACACTCCTGCTCAACCATGTCGTCCTCGCGCCCGGCGAGGCGATGTTCCTCGACGCGGGAGTCGTGCACGCCTACACATCCGGATTCGGGATCGAGATCATGGCGTCGTCAGACAACGTGGTCCGCGCCGGTCTGACGCCCAAGCACGTCGACGTCGACGAGCTGCTGCACATCGCGAACTTCACTCCGATGCCGCCGCCGATCTGGGCGCCGACGGAGCTCGACGGAGACCTCCAGTGCTTCGCCCCACCGGTCGACGAGTTCGCGCTCTACGTCGGTCAGGCGCCGTTCATCGTGCCCGTGTCCGACGGTCCGCGTCTGGTGCTGTGCCTCGATGGCGAGGTGGAGGTCGCCTCGCCGACCGGTCGGGAACTCCTGGCTCGCGGTGTCGTCGTCTTTGCCTCGCACGACGAGGGCGAGCTCACGATCATCGGCGACGGGCGCGTCGCCGTCGGGGTCGTTCCGGTCTGAGGGCCCGCAGGGCCGCTCAGACCGGGGGCAACCGCGGTACGTCGATCCAGTGCCGGCCCTCGTTCGCGAGCGCCTCGATGTCCGCATCCACCATGATCCTCACCAGCTCGCCGGTCGTGACGCGTGGCTTCCATCCGAGCACGCGCTCGGCCTTCGACGCGTCGCCGACCAGAGCGGCCGTCTCGGTAGGACGCACATAGCGCTCATCGAGCCGCACGTGCTTCTCCCAGTCGAGACCGGCGTGCTCGAACGCCGCGACCACGAAGTCCCGGACGCTGTAGCTCGTACCGGTGGCCAGCACGTAGTCGTCGGGCTCGTCGGCCTGCAACATGCGCCACATGCCCTCGACGTACTCGGGTGCATAACCCCAGTCCCGGGTCGGGTCGAGGTTCCCCATGTACAGGTAGTCGTCCAGGCCGGCCTGGATCCGGGCCACCGCACGGGTCACCTTGCGGGTCACGAAGGTCTCACCCCGGCGCGGGGACTCATGGTTGAAGAGGATCCCGCTGACGGCGTACATGTCGTAGCCCTCGCGGTAGGTGACGGTCGACCAGTGCGCATGCAGCTTGGCAGCGCCGTAGGGCGAGCTGGGCCGGAACGGCGACTCCTCGTCCTGGAGGCCAGGCGTCGTGCCGAACATCGCCGAGCTCGAGGCTTGGTAGAAGCGGCAGTCGACTCCCGAGGTGCGGATCGCCTCCAGCAGCGTGACAGCACCGATCCCGGTCGTCGCTGCCGTGTACTCCGGCTCCTCGAAGCTGACCGCAACATGTGACTGGCCCGCGAGGTTGTAGACCTCGTCGGGTCGGAGGCGGTGCAGCAGGCGGATAAGCCGAGCGCCATCGGCCAGGTCGGCGTAGTGGAGGAAGAGCCTCGCGTCCGGATCGTGGGGATCCTGGTAAAGGTGCTCGATCCGCGAGCTGTTGAACGTCGACGAACGACGACGAAGACCGTGAACCTCGTAGCCCTTCTCCAGCAGGAGCTCAGCGAGATAGGAGCCGTCCTGTCCTGTGATGCCTGTGATGAGAGCGCGCCGCGTCACCGAATCTCCGTCCGCCATCTGTCGAGGAGATCGTTCCACACGGCGCCGGGTCGCGTGGTCAGCTGACTGACCAGTCGACGGCGCGGATCTCCCCCACCGGCCGACCGCCGCCGAGCAGCGGGACGACACCGGTACGCCGTACCGCGTCGCCGTCGACGCCGGGCTCGCCGTCGACTCCCGAGCGCCGCAGCGCCTCGGCCATCAGCACCGGCCGCACCCGCGCGGCGCCGTCGTCGGTCTTCAGCGCGAAGGCGCGGCCGTCAGGGAGGGCCACCGCGTAGCAGGACTCGGCTCCGGCCTTCCCGATGGCTCCGGGAATCGCCGTCAGGAGCGCGAGCTCGTCGCGCCGGGTGCCGGACACGAACTCCGGGTGCTGCCGGATCGCCGCGGCGACCCGGACGCTGTCGGTGTCCGGCCGGTCCGCGCCGTCGAGCCCCAGCGCGAGCCGGCGGAACGCCGCGGCCAGCCCGATCAGGGACGTCGAGAGGAGGGGCGCACCGCAGCCGTCGACGGCGACCTCGACGACCGGCTCGCCGGTGAGCT
>JAOPXG010000331.1 GCA_025965275.1 Nocardioides sp. | reverse complement strand
GTGGCCGGCGCAGCCTCCTCGGGAGCCGGCTCCGCGGCCGCGGGCTCGGCCGCTAGGGCGACCGGGGTCGGTTCGGGCTCGGGATCGGGCTCAGCAGCGGACTCCGGCGTGACCTCCGCGACCGGCTCGGGAGTCGGCTCGGGGGCTGGCTCGGGGGCTGGCCGGTCGGCGGCCGGGTCGGGCGCAGCGGGCCGAGACGGGGCTGCAACCGGACGGTCCTGAGCCGGCGGGCCCGGCGGTGCCGCGACCGGCGACGGCGTACCGGTGATCGTGAGCCGCTTCTCGAGCCGGTCGAGCCGGGCGAGCACGCCGTCGGTCGCGTGGTCGGCGCCCGGCAGGAGCACCCGCGCGCACAGCAGCTCGAGCAGCAGGCGGGGTGCGGTGGCGCCGCGCATCTCGGTGAGGCCGGTGGCGATGATGTCGGCGGCGCGGCTGAGCTCGGCCGGGCCGAACCGCGCGGCCTGGGCGACCAGCCGCTCGCCCTGGTCCTCGGAGACGTCGATCAGGCCGGTCGCGGGGGCGTCGGGGACCGCGGCGACGATCACCAGGTCGCGCAGACGGCGCAGCAGGTCCTCGGTGAAACGGCGGGGGTCCTGGCCGGTCTCGACGACCTTGTCGACGACACCGAACACCGCGGCGCCGTCACCGGCCGCGAACGCGTCGACGACGTCGTCGAGCAGGGTGTCGGGGGTGTAGCCGAGCAGTCCGGTTGCGAGGTCGTAGGTGACGCCCGCGGGCCCGGCGCCGCCGAGCAGCTGGTCGAGCACCGACAGGGTGTCGCGCGCGGAGCCGGCGCCGGCGCGTACGACGAGCGGGACGGCCGCCGCCTCGATGCTGACGCCCTCCTTCTCGCACAGCTCGGAGAGGTAGGAGGACAGCAGCCGGGGCGGGATCAGCCGGAACGGGTAGTGGTGGGTGCGCGAGCGGATCGTCGGCAGCACCTTGTCGGGCTCGGTGGTGGCGAAGATGAAGCGCAGGTGGGGCGGCGGCTCCTCGACGAGCTTGAGCAGGGCGTTGAAGCCCTGCGTCGTCACCATGTGAGCCTCGTCGATGATGTAGACCTTGTACTTGCTCCGCACCGGCGCGAAGAACGCCTTCTCGCGCAGGTCGCGGGCGTCGTCGACGCCGCCGTGGGAGGCCGCGTCGATCTCGATCACGTCGATCGACCCCGGACCGCCGCGGGCCAGGTCCTGGCAGCTGTCGCACTCGCCGCACGGGTCGGCGATCGGCGCCTGCTCGCAGTTGAGCGCGCGGGCGAGGATCCGGGCCGACGTCGTCTTGCCGCAGCCGCGTGGTCCGGAGAAGAGATAGGCGTGGTTGACCCGGTTGTTCGCCAGCGCGGCGCGCAGCGGCTCGGTGACATGCTCCTGGCCGATGACCTCGGCAAAGGTCTCGGGCCGGTAGCGGCGGTACAACGCGAGGGGTGACTCCACGCATGAACCCTAACCACCGGTGCCGACACCCGGTAGCGGGCGGGGACCGGCCCGCACCCCTCAGCCCGGCCTCGAGCTTGTAACGCGGGGTTGTGGCATCGAGGCACGTGTTCGAACGCGTGCCCCGTCCCGATAACCCCGCGTTACAAGCGACAGGTGATCGCCGACACCCGGGCATGAAAAGGCCCCCCGCGCACCCGACAGAGCTCGCTTACCCTTGCTGCCTTCCGGCCCTGGGGGAGTTCGGCAAGATGCCGCCACACGGGGGGTTGGCCAGAGTCTAGGTGAGCCCGTTGTGGCGGTCCAAGACGGGGGCGACCCTGCGGTCGGCGCGATTTCGTCCCGCCCGGGGCGACCGGTACTCTCCTCGGCGGAGGATTCGCCTAGTGGCCTATGGCGCTCGCTTGGAAAGCGGGTTGGGTTAACGCCCTCAGGGGTTCGAATCCCCTATCCTCCGCCAGCGAACGGCGTCGCACCCTGGTGCGGCGCCGTTCGTCGTTGGAAAGCGGGTTGGGTCAACGCACTCCCCACATACAGGGGGTTCGAATCCCCTATCCTCCGCCACCGAACGGCGTCGCACCCTCAGTGCGGCGCCGTTCGTCGTCTCCGAAGCGACGGGTCGACGCGATCCGAGCGTGCCGAAGCGACGGGTCGACGGTCAGGGACGACGGCGGGCCAGCACCGGCCGCAGCAGCAGCGCGACCACGAGGGTGCCGCCCCCGATCAGGCCCCACCACACGGCGTCGTCGCGGACGCTCGCGAGCAGGTCGGGCTCGGGGTCGGGCGCGGTCGCCTTCGTCTCGTCACCGCTCTCCTGCGTGGTGGCCTGCTCGACGTCCCCGTTCTTCTTGGGTTCCAGCGGCCGGGTCAACGCCTCGTAGGGCTGCACGACGCCGGCGCCGGTCAACGGCGTGGGGTCGTCGGTCAGGCCGTTGGCGGTGTCGACCAGGCGGGCCATGGTCTGCTGCGCGGTGTCGTCGGGGTAGCGCTCGCACAGCAGGGCCAGGATCCCGCTGACCTCCGCCGCCGCCCACGACGTGGCCACGCCGCCGACCGTGCAGGCGTCGCCGTTGAGCCCGTAGGAGATCCCTCCGGCGGTCGGTACGGCGACGTCGGTCTGCGAGTTCTTGAGGACGACCCCGACCAGGGAGGAGCCCTCGGCGCCGCCGTCGGTCGAGTTCACGGCGATCACGTCGTCGTAGCCGGCCGGGAAGATGTGCGTGGCGGCGTCCTCGACGAGCGGCGACTTGATCTCGTCCGCGCTGGCGAACTCGCCGGCGAACTCGTCGCTGTCGTCGACGGGTCGGTTGCCGGTCGACGCGACCACGATGACGTGAGCCTTCCGGACGCGCTGCACCGCTTCCTCGACGGCGTCGACGTCGTGCAGGGCGAGCGACACGTTGGCGACCTTGATGTTGTAGGTATCGGCGTTGCGCGCCACCCACTCCAGGCCCTTGGCGAGCGCGTCCGCCGAGACCGCGGCAGAGTTCTCGTCGACGCCGTCCTTGTCGGTGTCGTAGACCCGCACGTCGATGATCCGCGCGTGGGGGGCGAACCCGACCGGCTTGGTGCGGGACCGGTCGCGACCCGCGATCAGCCCCGCCACCGCCGTGCCGTGGTAGTAGTGCGGCGGGTCGGGGTCCTTCGTGACGTCGTACCTCGCCACGATCGGGATCGGGCCGTCGCCACCGACGTCGCCGTAGACGCCTGAGTCGAGGACGGCGACGCCCACCGGCCGATCCTGGGGAGCGAACCGGTCGACCACCTCCTGCGCCCGACGGATGCCGAGCGCATCGAAGGGCAGGCTGTCGCCGGCCGCGTCGCCGCCCGTCGTGGTCGGCTCGACCCCCTCGCAGACGTTGTCGGTCGCGAAGGCCGGCCCGGCCAGCGGACCACTCAGCACGGCGCCCGCGGCGATCCCCAGAGCCGCCACGCTGGAGCCGAGACGCCCAGCGCTCACTCGCCGCACTGGCGGTCGTCCTCGCTCGGCGGGGACAGCGCTGCGTCCTGGGAGAGGTTGACCCCGCACTCGAAGAGATCGAGCCAGGTGTCCGGTACGACGGGCACCGGGTGGTCGCCGTACCCGAGCAGGTCGGCGGTGCCCTGGCCGACCAGCGGGTACACCTTGCCCTTCGAGTCGATGACGAACGGCAGGCCCGAGCTGCGGTCGGTCCAGTCGCCGGAGAGGACGTAGGCGCCGCGGCCGGGAGCGACCACCTGGTCCTTGTCCCCGACGTCGACACTGTCGAGACCCTCGGCAGCGTCGGCACCGGTCGCAGTGCCCGGGCCGACGAGGTCGACCCGGGGCGCGTCCCCGGGCTCGGCGGTCAGCTGGGCGCACGGGTCGCCGAGGAGCGGGTCCATGGTGTCCTGCGGCCAGGACACGTCGGTGAGGATGTTGTCGCCGTTCTTCGCCGGCACGGACGGGATCGTGATCGGGTCGACGCGCATGTGCTTCGGCAGGTTGATGTTGCGGTAGACCGCCGCTGCGAACGCGGAGATCGGCGCGGGCCCGGAGTCGGTGACGAGGAACCAGCCACCATCCTCGACCTCGAGCAGGTCGCCGACCACGGCGTCGGCGCCCGGACCGTCCGGCAAGCGGTTCTCGCTCGGCAGCTCGCCGAGCCGGTCGAGCTGGAAGCTGCTCCAGTCGAGGGCACCACCGGACGGGAAGAGCGCGAGCCACCGTCGAGGGACCTCGATCGCGTCCTGCGTGGTCTGGGAGCCGATCTGGCCGAGCAGGCCGTCCGCTCGCCCCAGGTCGGGGACGGCGTAGACGTAGGTGCCCGGCTCCCCCTCGTCGACGGGCGCCGCCTGGGCGATGACGTAGAGCTGGCCGCCGGTCTCGACGGTCACCGCCTTGCCCGGAGCCGGCGTGTAGTCCGGCGGGTCCGCCACCGTCACCCGCACGCCGTGGTTGGTCGCCGTGCAGGCCGTCCAGCCGTTGTCGATGAGCAGGGAGGAGGTGGGCAGGCTGGCCGGGGCGCCGAAGATGCCGATGTCCTCGCCGATGTGCTGGTCGTCGATGGTGTCCTGGGAGATCAGCGTCGGCTCCGCCTCCGACCCGAGGATCAGCTTGGCGCTGGTCGAGTTGATGACCGGGCGCAGGTCCGGGTCGTCGCTCTCCTTCGTGATGACGTAGGCCGCACCCGTCTCCTTCGAGATGAGCAGCCCGGGCTGGTTCCAGTCGTCGGGGGTCCGGGGCGAGAACACACCCGCGATCGCGGCCCCGGCTGCGAGGAGGACGGCGAGCGCCAGGCCGCCGACCACGGTCCGGCCGGGGCGGGCGGGCTCGACCTCGCGACCGCCGGGCGCACCCGACACGAAGGCCGTGACGAGACGACGACGGCTGAACGAGTAGGCCTCGACGAGGTCCTTCTTGGTGGCCACGGCCGTCAGCCTCGGATCGAGGAGAACAGGCCGACCGCGACCACGAGGAGCGGCAGCAGGGACAGCAGGGCCACGCTCTCGGCGACGTCACCGAGGCGGCCGCGGCGCACCGACGGGGTGCCCGGGAGCAGCGTGACCGCCAGGAGCACCGCCCCGGTGCCGGCGAGCACGACCGCGGCGGTCGGGCGCCAGTCGGGGTGCAGCCAGAGCATCGAGACGGCGACCGAGACCAGGCCGAGGATCCCGGAGACCAGGCCCACCAGCACCTCGGAGCCGGTGCGGTACTGCCGTGTCCGGAGCATCACGACCAGCGAGCACATGACCGCGAGGATCGTGCCGGAGAGCCCGAGCGCCACCGACAGCGGAGCGACCAGCACGAGCAGCAGGCCGACGGTGGACGACACCGCGACCAGGATCTCGTGGGCGACCCGGACGTCGGCGCCGACGCGCACCGGGTCGATCGCGCGCGGCTCGGCGGTGATGTCGGCGACGCTGTAGAGCTGGTCGACCGACGTCCCGGTGGCGCCGAGCGCCAGCCACGGGAAGACGCTTCCGGCGATGACGACGAGGACGAGGGCGATGGTCAGCACCACCGCGGGATCGAACTCCGCGGCCTGCATGACCAGGCCGGTGGCGAGGAAGACGGCGCCGACGACGACGGGCGGGATCACCAGCGTGCGCCCGTCGCCGAGGCCGACCAGGCAGACCAGGCCGGCGGCCAGCGCGCCACCACCGGCGGCCGCGGCGGGCAGGCCGAAGAACTGGCCAGAATCAATATCGGCGGTGACCAGCATCAGACCGGCGACGGCGGCGTACAAGGAGCCCATCCAGGCCACGGCGACCGCGGCCTCGGGCTCGCGCTGGGCGCGGGAGAGCACGATCGCGCCGGTCACCAGGGTGGCACTGACGACGACGGCGGCGATGCCGGCGAGCGTCGAGCCGCGCTGGATGAGCAGGGCGACCGCGCCCAGTGCCATCAGGAGGCCGGCCGCGGACAGCGCCGTACGTCGTCCCGAGGCGGGCTCCCAGGGCTTGAGGTCGTGCTCGACCACGTCGGTCATCGCCTCGACCACGTCGTCGTAGACCCGGGGCGGTGCGTCGTCCACGCCCGCGGCGACGGTGATCAGGCCACCGTCCTCGA
>JAOPXG010000284.1 GCA_025965275.1 Nocardioides sp. | reverse complement strand
CTTGCCCTCGAGGAACTGGATGTCGTCGATCAGCAGCACGTCGACGTCGCGGTAGCGGCGCTTGAACCGGTCCTGCCGGTCGTCACGGATCGCGTTGATGAACTCGTTCGTGAACTCCTCGCTCGACACGTACCGCACCTTGGCGCCCGTGTAGAGGGAGCGCACGTAGTGGCCGATGGCGTGGAGGAGGTGCGTCTTGCCGAGCCCCGAGTCGCCGTAGACGAGAAGGGGGTTGTACGCCTTGCCCGGCGCCTCGGCCACGGCCACGGCGGCGGCGTGGGGGAAGCGGTTCGAGGAGCCGATGACGAACGTCTCGAAGGTGTACTTCGGGTTGAGGCGGGTCTCGAGGGAGGTGGCCGGGCGGGTGCCCGTGTCGAGCGGCTCGGCGGGAGCCGGTGGCATCGGAGCCGGTGTATCTATCTGTCGGTTTGTCGACAAGTCGATGTCAGGACGTGTCACCGGCTCGAGCGGCTCGAGCGGCGCGTCGGCGATCGCGACGTCCTCGAGTTGCGGGTTCACGGTGACGGCGATCCGGATCTCACGCCCGAAGCGCACCGTGAGGGCGTCCTCCAGCTGGGCGCGCAGCCGGCCCTCGAGCTGGTTGCGGGTGAAGTCGTTGGGCACGGCGACGATCGCCGTGCTCTCGTGGAGGGTCACCGGCTCGCTGGCGCGCAGCCAGGCTCGCTGGTTGGGCTGGAGGTCGTCGACGACACCGCGCCACGCGACACTGAGGTCCGAGGTGTTCTGCTCCACGGGTTCCCGCTTTCCTGATCGTCCTGCTCGTGGGCCGTCGCTGCGAGTCCACAACTTTGTCCACAGGTTGTGAACCCGACTCCCTCCTTGTGGAGAGAGCCCTTCCGAGACACGCCCCGCGTCGTTCCGAATCCCTGTTTCCGCAGGTCACAGGCCCAAAAGCGGGAATGTGGCGGGCGTCACACGGGGAGCGGATCCGGGTGTCGACGAGGGCGGCGGGGAACCTCGGTCCCCTGGAACGTAACAAGCGGCGGACGCCTGCGGCAACCCGTCATCCACAGGCTGTCGGGGAGAGCCGCTACGCCGGTTTGACCCTGTGGAACGCGAGCGCGTACCGTTGTTCGGTCACCCGGTGTCGACCGGTGCCGCATGTCCACGAAGAGCAGCCGACCCGTCGGGTCACGTCGTGGGTGGGCGGTGCCAGCCGAAAGGCTTCTCTGCACTGCCGTCCCGGCCCGGCGTGGCTGCCCTGACCCACCATGGAGAGAATGTCGTGAGCAAGCGTACGTACCAGCCGAACAACCGCCGCCGTCACAAGGTGCACGGGTTCCGCCTGCGCATGCGCACCCGCGCCGGCCGGTCGATCCTGTCCTCCCGTCGCCGCAAGGGTCGCAAGAGCCTGGCCGTCTGACGGCCGACCCGGGCCCGGACCAGGTCAGCCTCGTGCTGCCCTCCCCTCACCGCCTCACCGACGGATCGTCGTTCCAGCAGGCGGTCCGCACGGGCCGTCGGGCGGGAAGTCGCACCCTCGTCGTCCATCTGGCCGCCGACGGTGCCACACCCGCCGACCGACCACCCCGGATCGGGTTCGTGGTGAGCAAGGCCGTCGGGAACGCCGTCCTCCGCAACCGTGTGAAGCGCCGACTCCGCCATCTCGCCCGGGAGCACGTCTCGTCGCTCCCGGGCTCTGCTGTGCTCGTCGTCCGCGCGTTGCCGGCGGCAGCTGACGCGACGGGCGCGGAACTCGCGGCCGACCTCACGCGTTGCCTCGTTCGGGTGGCCCCGGAGGTGAGCAGGTGAAGTACGACCCGCTGCGCTACCTGCTCATCGGCTTCCTGCGCGCCTACCGGCTGCTGATCAGCCCGCTCTACGGCCAGGTCTGCCGCTACCACCCGTCGTGCTCGGCGTACGCGCTCGACGCGGTCCGTGAGCACGGCAGCGTCCGGGGCATGTGGCTGGCGGTGCGCCGGCTGGGCCGCTGTCACCCGTGGGCCGCCGGCGGGTACGACCCGGTGCCTCCCCGCATGAACCATGCACAGTCTTCCCGCGTCCGAGCGGGCTCAACTCCCTCACCCCAGCAAGGAGCCTGACCCGTGGGATTCCTCGGCTCTATCGGCCACTTCATCATGACGCCGCTGTACTACGGGATCTCCGGCGTGCTCGTGGCCTGGCACTGGCTCTTCAGCGAGGTGCTGCGGATGGACCCCGACGGCGGCGGCACCTGGGTGCTGTCGATCATCGGCCTCACGCTGACGGTGCGGGCGCTGCTGATCCCGCTGTTCGTCAAGCAGATCAAGTCCAGCCGGAACATGCAGCTCATCCAGCCCAAGGTCAAGGAGCTGCAGAAGAAGTACGGCCACGACCGGGAGCGTCTCGCCCAGGAGACGATGAAGCTCTACAAGGAGAGCGGGACCAACCCGTTCGCCTCCTGCCTGCCGATCATCATCCAGATGCCGATCTTCCTGGCGCTGTTCCGGCTCCTCGACCACCACGCCGCCAAGGGCGACGGGGTGGCCTTCCTGACGAAGGCGCTCGCGGAGAGCTTCGGCAACGCCAAGCTCTTCGGCGTCGTGCCGCTGAAGGCGACGTTCCTGCGCGCGGACGGCGAGCTGTCCGTGCAGATCCTGGCCGCGATCCTGGTGATCGCGATGACGGCCACCACCTTCACCACCCAGCGCCAGCTGATGAGCAAGAACATGCCGGCCGACGCACTGTCCGGCCCCTACGCGCAGCAGCAGAAGCTGCTCCTCTACGTGCTCCCGGTGGTCTTCGCCGTCGGTGGTATCGCGTTCCCGGTGGGTGTCCTCTTCTACTGGACCACCTCGAACCTGTGGACGATGGGCCAGCAGTTCTACGTGATCCGCAACAACCCCGCCCCCGGCACCGCGGCCGCGACCGCGAAGGCGGAGCGGGACAAGGCCAAGGCCGTCAAGCACGGCGCGCCGGCCGCTGCCGAGCCGGAGCCGGAGCCGGAGGTCGACCGCCGGCCGACCCAGCGCCAGCAGCCGAAGAAGCAGACCCGTGAGCAGCGCAAGAAGTCCAGCGGGCCGCGGCCCGCGGGCAACCCGAATCCCGAGGGAGAACAGCAGTGAGTGACGAGGCAGCGAGCCCCGAGGTCGAGAACGAGCCGACCCAGCAGGAGATCGAGCAGGACACCGAGCAGGACTCGACCGACCCGGACGCGGCCGAGGAGACCAGCGGGTCGTCGCGCGTGGAGCAGCTGGAGCAGGAAGGCGACATCGCCGCGGACTACCTCGAGGAGCTGCTCGACATCGCCGACCTCGACGGTGACCTGGACATGGACGTCGAAGGGGACCGCGCCGCGGTGTCCATCGTCGGCGCCGACCTGTCCCAGCTGGTCGGGGCGCGCGGCGAGGTCCTCGACGCCCTGCAGGAGCTGACCCGCCTGGCGGTCTACCGCGAGACGGGCGAGCGGTCGCGACTGATGCTGGACATCTCCGGCTACCGCGCCCAGAAGCGCGAGGAGCTCGTCAAGCTCGCCGAGGAGACCGTCGCCCAGGTGACGGAGAGCGGGGAGAGCGTGTCGCTCGACCCGATGTCGCCGTTCGAGCGCAAGGTCGTCCACGACGCGGTGGCCGCGGCCGGGCTGTCCTCGGAGTCCGAGGGCGTCGAGCCGCGTCGCTTCGTGGTGGTCCTGCCGGCGTGACCCATGACTGACGATGTTTCACGTGAAACGCCCTCCGTGCCCGAGGTGGCCCGGGGGGTGTTCTCGTCTGAGCGGCTGCCGCTGGCCGAGCGCTACGCCGAGCTGCTCGCGACCGACGGCGTGGTCCGGGGGCTGATCGGTCCCCGCGAGGCTCCCCGGCTGTGGGACCGGCACCTGGTCAACTGCGCGCTGCTCGCGGACCTGATGCCTGCGGACGCGACGGTCTGCGACCTGGGCTCGGGCGCCGGGCTCCCCGGGCTGGTGCTGGCGATCGCCCGTCCCGACCTGAAGGTCACCCTGGTGGAGCCGCTGCTGCGACGGACGACCTTCCTGGACGAGGTCGTCGAGGCGTTGGCGCTCACGACCGTCGAGGTGGTCCGGGGCCGGGCCGAGGCGCTGCACGGGCAGCGCACGTTCGACGTGGTGACGTCCCGGGCACTCGCACCGCTCGACCGCCTGTTGGGCTGGTCGATGCCCCTGGTGGCTCCCACCGGAGCCCTCGTGGCGATGAAGGGCTCCTCGGTCGACGAGGAGATCGAGGCTGCCCGGGCGGACCTCGCCCGGTGGGGATGCGCGGAGCCGGAGGTGCACGTGCTGGGTGTCGGACGGACGGAGTCCACCACCGTGGCTCTCCGGGTGGCCTGGGCGGATCCCGGGCGGGTATCTTGGCCGCTTGCGACCTCGCCGGACGGCGGCGGATCTCACCAGCGCTCGGGTCGTAGGCGTGGCAATTCGAATCGGAGGCGTGGCGCGTGACCGAGTTTTCCACCGGTGGCGACCCGTCGGCTGAGCGTGGTTATCCACAGAAGGGCCCGATTCATCCACAGGCAGAGGCAGATCGTGTTTCACGTGAAACGGCGGCCGCCGACGGGGGTCCGGAGACCGATGTTTCACGTGAAACCGAGGACGGCTCCGCCCCCAAGCCGGGCACCTTCCGGGTGCGCACCGCGGAAGACATCGCGGTCACTGCTCCCCACTTCGAGAACGACCACGCCACGCCGCTGGCGCGCGCGGCCGAGCACACGGTGCTGGCCCGCCACGGCGTGCGGCTCCGCCCGCCGCTGCCCCGGCCGGACGCCACCAGGATCTTCGTCGTCGCCAACCAGAAGGGCGGCGTCGGGAAGACCACGTCGACCGTGAACGTCGCCGCGGCGATGGCCCAGCTCGGGCAGCGGGTCCTGGTGGTCGATCTCGACCCGCAGGGCAACGCCTCGACCGCGCTCGGGGTCGAGCACCGTCGCGGGGTGGCGTCGACGTACGACGCCCTCGTCGACGGCGTGCCGATCATCGACGTGGTGAGCGTCAGCCCGGAGGCCGACCAGCTGTTCGTGGTCCCCGCCACCATCGACCTGGCCGGCGCCGAGATCGAGCTGGTCTCGGTGGTTGCCCGTGAGGGCCGGCTCCGCAAGGCGATCCACGGGCACCCGCACGTCGGGACGGCCGCCGATCTCGGCGACGAGCGTCTCGACTACGTCTTCATCGACTGCCCGCCGTCGCTGGGCCTGCTGACCCTCAACGCACTGGTCGCGGGCAACGAGATGATGATCCCGATCCAGGCGGAGTACTACGCGCTGGAAGGCCTCGGCCAGCTGCTCGAGACCGTGGACATGGTCAAGGCGCACCTCAACCCCGGCCTCGACGTCTCCACCATCCTGGTGACGATGTACGACGCCCGCACGCGACTCGCGGCCGGCGTCGCGGAGGAGGTGCGCGAGCACTTCGGCGACCAGGTGCTCAAGACCACGATCCCGCGGTCCGTGCGGGTCTCGGAGGCGCCGTCGTACGGCCAGACCGTGATGACCTACGATCCCGGATCGCCGGGCGCGCTGTGCTATCTCGAGGCAGCCCGCGAGATCGCCACCAAGGGAGCCAGAGCATGAACGCCGCCAACCGCCCGCCCCAGCGACGGGGACTCGGACGCGGCCTGGGCTCGCTGATCCCCACCGGCCCGCCGGCCGACGAGGGCGACCAGCACGCCGAGCAGGGGCCCGGGGCCGACCAGGGCGGCCTGCAGACGGTCGACGGCGCGTACTTCGCGGAGCTCCCGGTCGGCCAGATCCAGCCGAACCGCGTCCAGCCGCGCCAGGTCTTCGACGAGGACGCGATGGCCGAGCTGGTGCACTCGATCCGGGAGATCGGCGTACTCCAGCCGATCGTCGTGCGCAAGCACGGGCCGGAGGAGTACGAGCTGGTCATGGGCGAGCGCCGCTGGCGGGCGACCCAGGAGGCCGGCCTGGCGGTGGTGCCGGCGATCGTGCGGGAGACCGACGACGTCGACATGCTGCGCGACGCGCTGCTGGAGAACCTGCATCGCTCGCAGCTCAACCCGCTCGAGGAGGCGGCCGCCTACTCGCAGATGCTCGAGGACTTCGGCTGCACCCACGAGGAGCTGGCCAGCCGGATCGGCCGCTCCCGACCGCAGATCAGCAACACCCTGCGGCTGCTGAAGCTGACCCCGGCCGTCCAGCGCCGGGTCGCCGCGGGCGTGCTGTCCGCGGGCCATGCCCGGGCCCTGCTGGCGATCGACGACGCGGACCTGCAGGACCGCCTGGCGCAGCGGGTGATCGCCGAGGGCATCAGCGTGCGCGGCCTCGAGGAGATCGTCGCCGTGCGCGACCAGGACTCGCGGGCACCACGGGTGGCCCGGACCAAGCCCTACGCGCCCGGTCTCGCCGATCTGGCCGAGCGGCTCTCGGACCGGCTCGAGACCCGGGTGAAGGTCGACCTGGGCCGGGCCAAGGGCAAGATCACGGTCGAGTTCGCGACCATGGAGGACCTCCAGCGGATCGTCGACGTGATGGATCCACGGAACCGCAGCGATAGACCGATCTAACGACCGGTCGATTTGTCGTCAGGTCGATCTAGGGATACATCGCTATGTCGACTTATCAGTTCTCGGCCGCCTTGCGCGCCCGCCGCTCCGCCCGGAGCCGCTTCTCCTCGGCGTCGAGCACGGCCGCCTCCTCGAGCGTGGGTGCCGAGCCCCCGTGGGAGGCAGGCAGCCACCAGGACCCGGGCGGCTGCTCGGCCGGCGGGTAGGCCCGGATCGCCTCGTCGAGCATCGTCGACATCACGGCGCGCAGCTCGGCGGTCTCGGCGACCGGGTCCGCGCCCGTGGGATGGAGGGCCTGGCCCACCCGGATCGCGATCGTCTTGCCGCGGGAGAAGTCGCGCGGGTGGTCCTTGGTCATCATCCGCTGGGTGCCCCACACGATCACCGGGAGCAGCGGCACGCCGGCCTCGGCCGCGATCCGTACCGCACCGGTCTTGAACTCCTTGAGCTCCATCGCCCGCGAGATCGTCGCCTCCGGGAAGATGCCGACGGCCTCGCCGTCCTTGAGGAGCTGCACGGCGGTGTCGTACGACGCCGTGCCGGCGCCGCGGTCGACCTCGATGTGGCGGCAGGCCCGCATCAGCGGTCCCGTCACCTGGTGGTCGAAGAGCTCCCGCTTGGCCATGAACCGCACGAGTCGCTTCGACGGGTTGGCCGCGAGGCCGCCGTACACGAAGTCGACGTAGCCGATGTGGTTGTAGGCGAGCAGCACGCCGCCCGAGCGCGGCACGTGGTCGGTGCCGGTCATGTCGAAGCGCTGGCCGAGCACCTTGAAGCCGGTCTTGGCGGTGGCGACGATCGCGTGGTACGTCAGGTCGGGCATGACCGGAGCCTAGGGGGCTCCTGGGCAGCGCGTCGCGGCGGCGGGTCAGCGGCGGCGTACGGCGAGGAAGTCGGCGATCCGTCCGATCGCCTCCTCGAGCACGGTCACGTCCGGCAGGGTGACCAGCCGGAAGTGGTCGTGGGCCGGCCAGTTGAAGCCGGTGCCGTGCGTGACCAGCAGCTTCTTCGCGCGCAGCAGCTCGATGACGAACGCCTCGTCGTCCTCGATCGGGTAGACCTCCGGGTCCAGCCGCGGGAAGCAGTACAGGGCGCCCTTCGGCTTCACGTTGCTGACGCCGGGGATCTCGTTGAGCAGCCGGTGCGCGAGCATGCTCTGCTCGTAGAAGCGGCCACCGGGGGCGACCAGCTCGTCGACGGACTGGTAACCGCCCAGGGCCGTCTGGATGGCGTGCTGGGCCGGCACGTTGGCGCACATGCGCATGTTGGAGATCAAGGTGAGGCCCTCGATGAAGTCGGTCGCCAACTCCTGGGGGCCCGAGATCATCACCCAGCCGGTCCGGTAGCCGCAGACCCGGTAGGCCTTGGAGAGGCCGCTGAAGGTCAGGCAGAGCACGTCGCTGCCGGCGTACGTCGCCGCGTGGTGGTGCACGGCGTCCTCGAACAGGATCTTCTCGTAGATCTCGTCGGCCATCACGACCAGGTCGTGGCGCCGGGCGATGTCGACCAGGCCCTTGACGATGTCCTCGCTGTAGACCGCGCCGGTCGGGTTGTTCGGGTTGATGATCACCAGGGCATGGGTGTTCTCGGTGATCTTGGCCTCGACGTCGGCGAGGTCGGGGTTCCAGTCGTTGTCCTCGTCGCAGCGGTAGTGCACGGCGGTGCCGCCGGCGAGCGTGACGGCGCCCGTCCACAGCGGGTAGTCGGGGGCCGGCACCAGGATCTCGTTGCCGTCGTCGACGAAGGCCTGGAGGACCATCGAGATCAGCTCGGAGACGCCGTTGCCGATGAAGACGTCCTCGACGCTCACGTCACGCAACCCGCGGGACTGGTAGTAGTTCATCACCGCGGTGCGGGCCTCGTAGATGCCGCGCGAGTCGGCGTACCCCTGGGACTCCGGGAGGTGGTGGATCATGTCGGCCACGATCGCCTCGGGCGCCTCGAAGCCGAACGGCGCGGTGTTGCCGATGTTCAGCTTGAGGATGCGGTGCCCCTCGCTCTCGAGGCGCTGGGCCTCGACGAGGATGGGCCCGCGCACGTCGTAGCGGACTCCTCGGAGTTTTCTGCTCTGCCGGATCTCTCGCACCCCACCATCCTCGCAGGCGCGGATCTACGATGAGGGGAAGGGGAGGAGGCGCGAGATGTCCCGCAAGATCGTCCGGCTCACGCTGGACCACCTGGACACGATCACGGCTCCCTGCCGCTCCTGCCTCTTCTGGGAGCTCGACCCGGTTCGGCGCGCGCGCGTCGAGGACGCCTGCGCCGAGAAGGACGCCTGGGTCTCGGAGGTGCTGCGCGGGTGGGGGTCGTGCGGCCGGGTCGCGCTCGTCGACGACGCGGTCGTCGGCTACCTCGTCTACGCGCCGGAGGGGCTCGTGCCCGGCGCCGCCGGCTTCCCGACCGCCCCGGTGTCCCCGGACGCCGTGCTGATGACGATGGCGTACGTCGATCCCGCGCTGCGTGGCGGCGGGATCGGCCGGATGCTCGTGCAGGGCATGGCCCGCGACCTGATCCAGCGTGGCGGGATCACCGCGGTCGAGGCGTTCGGCGACACCACCGGCCGCGGCGGCCGGTGCGTGGTGCCCGTGGACTTCCTCGGCGGGGTCGGGTTCAAGACCCACCGTCCGCACATGACGACGCCGCGGATGCGGATGGACCTGCGGACGGCGATCAGCTGGAAGGGCGAGGTCGAGGCCGCGATCGAGCGCCTGGTCGGCGTGATGCGTCCGGCGCCCAAGTCGGCCGGTAAATCGGCACGAGGCCCGACGTCGTGAACGACGCGGGCCCCGTGGACGAACTACTTGGTGCTGGGTCTCGATACGCCGGCCGCGACCTCGTCCCTCGGTCGCGCGGCTACTCGACCTCCTTGCAGATTCTGATCCGGAGCAAGCTCCGGATCAGGCAATGAAGTCGGCGAGCTCGTTGAGCAGCGTCGCCTTCGGGCGGGCACCGACGATCGTCTTCACGACCTCACCGCCCTGGTAGACGTTGATCGTCGGGATGCCGGTGACGCGGTACGACGACGGGGTGACCGGGTTCTCGTCGACGTTCATCTTCAAGAAGGTGATCTTGTCGCCGTGGGCGGTGGCGATCTCGTCGAGGATCGGAGCCACCTGGCGGCACGGTCCGCACCACTCGGCCCAGAAGTCCACGAGGACCGGCTTGTCGGACTTGAGGACCTGCGCCTCGAACTCGGCGTCGGTCACGGCGGAGATGTTGCCCACGGTGGTTCCTTCCTTCTGGTGTTGCGTCGAAAAGCCTGCGGTCAGTGAACACCACGGCGGGGACGGATGTTCCCCCGACACGGGTGCGGTCAGGCGCCGGCGGTCTGCACGGTCTCGGTCATCAGCTCCGCGTCCGAACGCGCCTGGGCGTCGGCCGGTCCGGAGGCCGCGTGGTCGAGCTCGGCGAGGTAGCGCTCGGCGTCGAGGGCGGCCGCGCAGCCGGTGCCGGCGGCGGTGATCGCCTGGCGGTAGTGGTGGTCGACCAGGTCGCCGGCCGCGAAGACACCCGGCAGGTTGGTGCCGGTGGACGGGTGGCTGGCGA
>JAOPXG010000224.1 GCA_025965275.1 Nocardioides sp. | reverse complement strand
TAGCGCTGCGACAGCGCCGTTGCCCTACCAATCGACATAGTGAGAGGAACTGCCCCAGATGCGTATCGGTGTGCTCACCGGCGGCGGCGACTGCCCGGGCCTGAACGCGGTCATCCGCGCTGTCGTCCGCAAGGGCGTCGGCATCTACGGGCACGACTTCGTCGGCTACCGCGACGGCTGGAAAGGCCCGCTGGAGAACCTGACCATGCCACTGGGCGTGCCCGAGGTGCGCGGCATCCTGCCGCGCGGCGGCACGATCCTCGGCTCGTCGCGCACCAACCCGTTCAAGCTCGAGAACGGCGTGGAGCGGATCAAGGAGAACCTCGCCGCCGACGGCGTCGACGCCCTGGTCGCGATCGGCGGCGAGGACACCCTCGGCGTCGCCACGAAGCTCGCCGACCTCGGCGTCAACGTCGTCGGTGTGCCGAAGACGATCGACAACGACCTCTCCGGCACCGACTTCACGTTCGGGTTCGACACGGCCGTCAACATCGCCACCGAGGCGATCGACCGGCTGCACACCACGGCCGAGTCCCACCACCGGGTGCTCGTCGTCGAGGTGATGGGCCGCCACGCCGGTTGGATCGCGCTGCACTCCGGCATCGCCGGAGGCGCCAGCATGGTGCTGATCCCCGAGCAGCCCTTCGACATCGTCGACGTCTGCAACCGGGTCGAGACCCGCTTCACCAGCCAGTACGCGCCGATCATCGTCGTCTCCGAGGGCGCCGTGCCCAAGGAGGGCGGCGACATGACCGTGGCCTCCGGCGAGATCGACGCCTTCGGCCACGTCCGCCTCGGCGGCATCGGCGACCGGCTGGCCAAGGAGATCGAGGAGCGCACCGGCAAGGAGGCCCGCGCCGTCGTGCTCGGCCACATCCAGCGCGGCGGCACACCCACGGCGTTCGACCGCTGGCTGGCCACCCGTTTCGGTCTCCAGGCGATCGACGCCGTCGCCGACGGCGACTTCGGCAAGATGATGGCGCTGCGCGGCACCCGGATCGAGCGGCTGCCGCTGATCGAGGGCACCGCCGAGCTCAAGCTCGTGAGCCCCGAGGAGTACGCCGAGGCCGCGGTCTTCTTCGGGTGAGCGCAGCCGCGTCAGCGGATGCGCTGATGGTGGTCGAGCGACCGGCGTGTCGAGACCCGGTCGGTGTCGAGACCCGGTCGACGTCGCCCCTGGTTAAGGACGCGGATCACGGGGCAAGGTGGCCCCATGACCACCAGCGCCGACGAGACCGTGGACGTCAACGGTCCGACACCTGACCTCAAGCGCGTCCTCGGCCCGAAGCTGCTGCTGCTCTTCATCGTCGGCGACATCCTCGGCGCCGGCATCTACGCGGTCACCGGGGAGATGGCACTCGAGGTGGGCGGCATCGTGTGGCTGCCCTTCCTGGTGGCCTTCGCGGTGGCGACCCTGACGGCGTTCTCCTACCTCGAGCTGGTCACGAAGTACCCCCAGGCCGCGGGCGCCGCGCTCTACACGCACAAGGCCTTCGGGATCCACTTCGTCACGTTCCTGGTGGCGTTCGCGGTGGTGTGCTCGGGCATCACCAGCGCCTCGACGTCGTCCAACCTGCTCGCGACCAACCTGCTGGCCGGCTTCGACGCCGTCGGCTGGCACGTGCCGCAGGGCAACGTCGCGGTCACGTTCGTCGCGCTCGCGTTCATGGTCTTCCTCGCGGGGGTCAACCTGCGCGGCGTCGGCGAGAGCGTGAAGTTCAACGTGGTCCTCACCCTCATCGAGATGAGCGCCCTCGTCATCGTGATCGCCATCGGGTTCTACGTGATGGCCCAGGGCAACGCCGACATGGGCCGGATCGTGGTGTTCAACTCGGGCTCCGACCGGGGGCTCTTCCTCGCCGTGACCGTCGCGACCGCGATCGCGTTCTTCGCCATGGTCGGCTTCGAGGACTCGGTCAACATGGTCGAGGAGGTGCACAACCCGAGGGAGCTCTTCCCGAAGATCATGCTCACTGGCCTCGGCATCGCGGTGATCTTCTACATCCTGGTCGCGATCTCGGTGATCGCGGTGATCCCCGAGGGCGAGATCGAGGCGGTCGTCGCCGACGAGGGCAAGGTGCTGCTCACCGTCGTGTCGACCGGCGCGCCCGGCCTGCCGATCGACAAGATCTTCCCGTTCATGACCGTCTTCGCCGTCGCCAACACGGCCCTGATCAACATGCTGATGGCGAGCCGGCTGCTCTACGGCCTGGCCCACCAGGACGTGCTGCCGCGCTCGCTGGGCAAGGTGCTGCCCGGCCGGCGTACGCCGTGGGCCGGCATCCTCTTCTCCACGGCCCTGGCGCTCGGCCTGATCATCGCGGTCACGTTCCTGGCCGACACGTCGGTGATCACCGCGCTGTCCGGCACCACCGCCCTGCTGCTGCTCTGCGTCTTCGCGGTGGTCAACGTCGCCTGCGTCCTCCTGCGGCGCGACGCGAGCCCCGAGGACGCGTTCAAGGCTCCCGTGTGGACGCCGTTCGTCGGTGCGGTCGCGTGCCTCTTCCTCGCCGGGCCCTGGGCCCGCGACCGGGAGGACTGGATCCAGTACCAGGTCGCCGGCGGGCTGCTCGCGATCGGCATCGTGCTGTGGGCGCTGACCTGGCTCACCAACCGCGGCGTCCGCGCGCAGAAGACCGGCTTCCGCGACATCGAGCACCTCGAGGACATCGAGGACTGAGCCGTCTCGCCACCGTCCGCCGAATCGGGCCGGGCGGGTGCGCCGCCGTACCCTTGACCGGTGAGCACCATCCCTGACCTTGCGACCCTGCACGCCCTGAACCCTGCCCAGCAGCCGACGTACCCCGACCGGGACGCCGTCGTCGCCGCCACGGCCAAGCTGCGCACGGTCCCGCCGCTGGTGTTCGCGGGGGAGTGCGACGACCTCAAGGCAAAGATCGCGCAGGTCGCGCGCGGCGAGGCGTTCCTGCTCCAGGGCGGCGACTGCGCCGAGACGTTCGCCGGCGTCACCGCCGACAACGTCCGCAACAAGCTCCGGGTGCTGCTCCAGATGGCGGTCGTGCTGACGTACGCCGCGTCCGTGCCGGTGGTCAAGGTCGGCCGGATCGCGGGCCAGTACGCCAAGCCGCGCTCCTCCGACCTCGAGACCCGCGACGGCGTCACCCTGCCGGCCTACCGCGGCGACGCCGTGAACGGCTTCGACTTCACGCCCGAGTCGCGGGTGCCCGACCCGCAGCGGCTCGTCGACGTCTACAACTCCTCGGCCGCGACGCTCAACCTGGTCCGTGCGTTCGTGACCGGCGGCTACGCAGACCGGCGTCAGGTGCACACCTGGACCACCTACTTCGTGAGCGAGTCGCCCATCGGCCAGCGCTACGAGGCCGTGGCCGGGGAGATCGAGCGGGCGCTGACCTTCATGAAGGCGATCGGCGCCGACCCCGACGAGTTCCACCGCGTCGACTTCCACTCCAGCCACGAGGCGCTGGTGCTCGAGTACGAGCACGCCCTCACCCGCATCG
>JAOPXG010000273.1 GCA_025965275.1 Nocardioides sp. | reverse complement strand
CTGCTCGACCCGGGCCTCGATCTCCGAGACCGGGGGCGGGTCCTCGCTGAGCAGGTCCGCCAGGGACACCGGCGGCGGTCCCTCGCCGTGCACCCGAAGCCGTACGGCGACCGTGGTGCCGACGCCCTCGCGGGACTCGATGATCACGTCGCCGGCGTGCTTGTCGATGATCGTCTGCATGATCCGCAGACCGAGGCCGGTGCCGGCGATCTCGTTCGTGACGGCGTTCGACGCCCGGAAGAAGCGGGTGCCGAGACGGTCGATCTCCGCCTCGGGGATCCCGATGCCCTGGTCGACGATCGCGACCTCGACCAGCCGCCCGGAGGTGGTCATGTCGACCGCGATCTCGCCGTTGTCGTGGCTGAACTTCACCGCGTTCGACAGCACGTTGAGGAACGCGCGGTGCAGCATCGCCCGGTCGGCGAGCACCGGGACGATCTCGTCGGGCGTCGTGACCTCGATATGGATGCCCCGCCGGGCCGCGGTGATCCGCACGTCGGTCACGACCTCGCGCACGAGCAGCGCCAGGTCGATCGGGTCCAGGTCGGTGGTGCGGCTCTCGGCCTTCGAGAGCGCCAGCAGGTCGTCGATGAGCAGCTTGAGCCGCCCCACATTGCGGCGCGTGGCCTCGAGCATCCGCTCGTGGCGGGGCTGCATGTCGTCCTCGAACTCCTCGGCCACCATCTCGAGGTAGCCGCTGATGGTCGTGAGCGGGGTCCGCAGCTCGTGGGAGACGTTGGAGACGAAGTCGTCCTTCGCGGTGTCGAGGGTGCGCAGCTCCTTGGTGATCCGGCCCTCGACGGCGCGGGCACGGCCCTGCGCGTCGGCGAACTCGTTGAGCGCCGTCGCGACCGCCCGGACCTCCTTCGGTCCCCTCAGCTCGGCGCGCACCTCGTTGTCGTTCTTGGCCATCCGCTGGACGACCTTCTCGAGCGAGAGGAGCGGCTCCGACAGCTCGGTCATCAGGCGGCGCCGGGCCCGCGACACGACGTACCAGGCGGCGATGGCGAGCAGCACGACCGCGAGGATCGTCCCCTTGAGACGGAACGACGCGTCGGTGCTGGCCTGGCGGACCCGGCTGTCGAACGCCTGGCTCGTCTCCTGGTGGGCGCTGCGGATCGCGTCGAACTCCTGCATCCCGACGCGCACCTCCTGCGGGGTGGCGGCCTTGCCGCCCGCGGACTCGATGCGCGGACCGGCGTACTTCTCGATCCAGGCCTCGGCGGCCCGCTCCTGGCGGGTCACGAGGAGCTCCAGCTCGTCGTCACCGGCGGCGAACTGGCGGACCTCCGTCTCGTGCGCGGGCAACCGCAGCAGGGCCTGGCGGTAGTCGTCGACGGCGGCCTGCTGGCCGCTGCTGGACCACGCCTCGACGCCGGCCGACATGTCCGTGAGGTCCTGGTAGACGTCCTGGTTGGCGGCCGCGGCCGGCTGCAGCTCGTGGGTGAGGTAGTTGACGGCAGCGGTCGACAGCACGACGCCCGTGACCGCGATCACCGCCATCAACGCGGCCATCACGCTGACCCGGATGATGACCGGCGCGAGCAAGCGCGCGACCGGACGACCTGAGCTCATGAAACGACTCCCCCACTGCGCGCCCCCCCGGCGCGTTCCCGCGACGAGGATACCGCCGCGCGCTCGGCGAGTGTGACGAATCCAGACCACCACCCGGACCCACGGGGCGTCCTCGGTGGTTGAGGAAGGCGCGCAGCCTGTCTCGAAACCACGCCGGCTCTCACAGCCGACAGGCGCCGGTTGTGCCCGGGATGACGCCGATCGGCTCGGCGATCAGGTCGAGCGGCTGAGCAGCGCCTGCACCCGCGAGGCGAGCTCGCGCGGGCTGAACGGCTTGGTGATGTAGTCGTCGGCGCCCGAGTCGAAGCCGGTCTCGACGTCGGACTCCTGGGCCCGAGCCGTCAGGAGGATCACCGGCAGGTCCGCCAGGTTGGGGTCGGCACGGATCGCCCGGATCGCGTCCAGGCCGGAGACTCCGGGCATCATCACGTCGAGCACCGCGAGGTCGGGCCGCTGTGCCCGGCACGCGTCGATGGCGGCAGCGCCGTCCGACACCGCCACGACGTCGTGTCCGAGCGTCGACAACTTGAACTCGACGAGCTCACGAATGTCGACATCGTCGTCCGCGACCAGGATCCGAGCCACAGGGTCCTCTTTCCCATCCAGGCCCTTTCGGGCGGTGTGCGACTCGCAGCCTATCCGTCATCGGTCCCAGGGGAAGGCGTTGGGAGACAAAGACGGGCCGCGCCTTCCTGGCGCGACCCGGCCTCGGCGTGTTGCGGTCTGGATCAGTCCTCGCGAGCACCCGGCGTCGGGGTCGTCTTCTGGACCTGCATGAGGAACTCGATGTTGGTCTGCGTCTTCTTGAGCCGCTCCAGGAGCAGCTCGAGCGCCTGCTGGCCGTCGAGGCTGGACAGCACCCTGCGGAGCTTCCAGACGATGGCGAGCTCCTCCTGGCTCATCAGGAGCTCCTCGCGACGGGTGCCCGACTGCACGGCGTCGATCGCGGGGAACAGGCGCTTGTCGGCGAAGTCGCGGCGCAGCCGGATCTCCATGTTGCCGGTGCCCTTGAACTCCTCGAAGATCACCTCGTCCATCTTCGAGCCGCTCTCGATCAGGGCGGTCGCGAGGATGGTCAGGGAGCCGCCGTTCTCGATGTTGCGGGCGGCGCCGAAGAAGCGCTT
>JAOPXG010000260.1 GCA_025965275.1 Nocardioides sp. | reverse complement strand
TCGTCCTCGATGACGTACTCGGGGACGCCGAGACCGTGCTCGGCGGACAGCTCCTGGAGCGAGGTCTTCCAGTCGAGCCCGGCGCCGAGGGCCGAGGCGGCCTCGATGAGCGGGTCGAAGAGGCGGTGCACGACGACCGCGGAGGTCTGGAAGCCACCGCCGGACAGGTGCACGGCGCCGATGACGGCCTCGACGGTGTCGGACAGGATCGACGCCTTGTGGCGGCCGCCGGTCGACTCCTCGCCGCGGCCGAGCTTCACGTGCTCGCCGACGCCGATGGTGCGACCCACCTCGGCCAGCGCCCGGGCGTTGACCACGGCGGCGCGGAGCTTGGCCAGCCGGCCCTCGGAGAGGTCCGGGTGGGTGAGGTAGAGGGTCTCGGTGACGACCACGCCGAGGACGGAGTCACCGAGGAACTCGAGGCGCTCGTTGGTCGGCAGCCCACCGTTCTCGTAGGCGAACGACCGGTGCGTCAGAGCGCGCTCGAGAAGCTCGGGTTCCAGGATCGGATCCCCGAGCGCGGCGCGCAGTTCCGGGTAGTTGGTCAGCGGACCGGGTGTTGTCAGAGGACCTGACGACGGTCGGCGCGCGCGCCGTACTGACCACACGTGCCGCACGCACGGTGCGGCAGGTGCTTGGCACCGCAGGCGGGGTTCGCGCAGGTCACCAGGGTCGGGGCGACGGCCTTCCAGGCCGAACGACGGTGACGGGTGTTGCTGCGCGACATCTTCCGCTTCGGGACAGCCACTGTTTTCTCCTCTACCGGGACCGGGGATCCGGCCGTACGTGTGGACTACTCGGGTGCTTCGGGGTCCTGCTTGAGCTCGGCCAGCCCCGCCCAACGCGGGTCGATCGGCTCCTCGTGCGTGTGGTCGGGGTCGTCGGCCAGGCGTGCACCACACTCGATGCACAGTCCGGGACAGTCGTCCTCGCACAGTGGCTGGAACGGCAGTGCGAGCACCACCGCGTCCCGCAGCAGGGGCTCGAGATCGACCAGGTCTCCCTCGAGCGTGCTGACCTCGTCGTCCTCGTCGTGGGGGGTCTGGTGCTCGGTGTAGACGAACAGCTCCTGGAACCGGGCCTCGATCTCGTCGTGGATCGGCTCCAGGCACCGCACGCACTCGCCGTCGAGCCCGGCCTGCGCCGTACCCGTGACCAGAACCCCCTCCATGACCGCTTCCAGCCGCAGGTCGAGTTCGACCGGCGAGCCTTCCGGGACACGGAGGACTTCGATGCCTAGATCTGCCGGTGCCGGAACCGTCAGTGTCACCTGTCGCTGGGACCCCGGGCGGCGGCCGAGCTCGCGGGTGTCGAGCACGAGCGGCGCTCTCGGGTCCAAGCTGCTCAGGTTTCTACTTCCACTTCAGGCACAAACAGATCAGCGAGAAGCGTACCGGCGGGGCACCGAGCGAGCAAAACCGCTAGGCGCCACGCTCCGCGATCCGCGCGGTGAGCCGGGCGTGCACGCTCGCCGGCACCAGCGCGGACACGTCGCCGCCGAGCGACGCGACCTCCTTGACCAGGCTCGAGGAGACGTAGCCCAGCGCGGCGTTCGTCGGCACGAAGACCGTCTCGACGCCGGTCAGGTGAGCGTTCATCTGGGCCATCGGCAGCTCGTACTCGTAGTCGTTGCCCCCGCGCAGGCCCTTGACGATCGCCGGCGCGCCGATGTCGCGGCAGAAGTCGACGATCAGGCCGGAGAAGCCCATCACCGTGACGTTCGGGAGGTCGGCGCAGACCTCGCGGAGCATCTGCAGCCGCTCCTCGGGGTCGAACAGGCGCGACTTCGACGGGTTGGTCCCGGTCGCGACCACCAGCTCGTCGAAGAGGCCGGCGGCCCGGCGGAGGATGTCGAGGTGACCGTTTGTCACCGGGTCGAACGAACCGGGGCACACGGCGCGGGTCATGGCGTGGAGGCTACCGCTTCGGCGTACCAGAGGGTGGTCTCGCCGTACCGCTTGGACCGACTGGCCGCCAGACCCTCCGGCCAGGTCGGCTCCGGGCTGCGGGACGAGCGCTCGACGACGACCATGGCGCCGGGCACGAGCCAGCCGTGGCCGTCGAGGGCCGCGAGGTCAGCCGCGAGGGCGTCGTCACCGAGCGGGTAGGGCGGGTCGAGGAACGCCACGTCGTACGGCGCACTGGGCGGCCGGCGCAGCGTGGCCGCGACCGGTCCGGACACCACGTGGGCGCGGGCGAACCCGATCGTGCGGGCGTTGTCGGAGATCAGCGCGGCGGTCCTGCGGTCGTGCTCGACCAGCGTCACGACGCCCGCGCCCCGCGACCAGGCCTCGAGGCCGACCGCGCCGGAGCCGGCGTACAGGTCGAGGAAGCGGAGCCCGTGGAGGGACCCGCACCACGACTCGATGGCCGAGAACAGCGCCTCGCGCACCCGGTCGCTGGTGGGCCGGGTGGTGGCGCCGCGCGGGGTGGCGAGCCGTCGGCCGCCCGCCACTCCCCCGATGATGCGCGTCATGATTTTTCGGGGTCCCCGGGCGAAGCGGAGCGAAGCGAGCACTCGTCTGGGGTGATCATGACTTCTCCATGTAGTCGGACTGCACGGACTGCTCCAGGGCGGCGACCTCGACGGCCAGGTCGGGGGCGTGGGCGAGGTCGGCGTCGGCCTCGAGGAGCGCGACTGCGGCGGCCCGCGCCTCGACGATGGTCTTCTCGTCCCGCAGGACGCGCAGGTTCTGGAGCCCGGAGCGGAAGCCGGACTGCGACTTGCCGAGCACGTCGCCCTCGCGGCGCTGCTCGAGGTCGACCCGGCTCAGCTCGAAGCCGTCGGTGGTCGAGGCCACCGCGTCGAGCCGGTCGCGGGCCGGCGAGCCGACCTCGCCGTGCGAGACGAGCAGGCAGATGCCGGGATGTCCGCCCCGGCCGACGCGGCCCCGCAGCTGGTGGAGCTGGGAGACGCCGAACCGGTCGGCGTCGAGGAGCACCATCGCGGTCGCGTTGGCGACGTCGACACCGACCTCGATCACGGTCGTGGAGACGAGGACGTCGATCTCGCCGGCGGCGAAGGCGCGCATGACCCGGTCCTTGTCGTCCGGGGCCATCCTGCCGTGCAGCTTCTCGACGTGCAGGCCGTGCAGCGGGCCGTCGACGAGCTGGACCGCGACCTCCTCCACGGCGCTGAGCGCGTCGGAGGGGCGGCCGGTCGCGACGGCGTTGCCGTCCTCGTCGACGTCCAGCTGATCGGTCTCGCCCTGCTCCTGCTCGTCGCCCGAGATCCGCGGGCACACGACGTAGGCCTGGTGGCCCTTCTCGACCTCCTCGCGGACCCGCTGCCAGACCCGGCCCATCCAGTGCGGCTGGTCGGCGAGGGGGACGACGTTCGTCTGGATCGGGGCGCGGCCGGCCGGGAGCTCGGTCAGCGTGGAGACCTCGAGGTCGCCGAAGACCGTCATCGCGACGGTGCGCGGGATCGGGGTCGCCGTCATCACGAGCACGTGGGGCGGGGTGCCGGCCTTGTCGGTGAGCGCGGCGCGCTGCTCGACGCCGAAGCGGTGCTGCTCGTCGACGACGACCAGGCCGAGGTCGGCGAAGATCACCTTCTCCTCGAGCAGGGCGTGGGTGCCGATCACGATGCCGGCCTCCCCCGTCGCGAGCCGCGACATCGGGCCGGTGCGCTGGGCCTTGGTCATCGAGCCGGTCAGCAGCTCGACGTTCGTCGCGTCGGCGGCGCCGCCGAGCATGCCGCCCGAGGCGAGGTCGCCGAGCATCGCCGTGATGGAGCGGTGGTGCTGCTGGGCGAGCACCTCGGTCGGCGCGAGCAGCGCGGCCTGGCCGCCGGAGTCGATGACGCGCAGCATCGCCCGGAGCGCGACCAGGGTCTTGCCGGAGCCGACCTCGCCCTGGAGCAGCCGGTTCATCGGGTGCGGCTGGGCGAGGTCGGCGTCGATCTGCGCGCCGATCTCGCGCTGCCCGGCGGTGAGCTCGAACGGCAGCCGGGCGTCGAACGCCGCGAGCAGGCCGCCCTGGTCGCCGGTGCGCGCCTGGGCGCCGAGCTCGCGCACGGCACGGCGCCTCCGGGCGAGCACGAGCTGGGTGACCAGGGCCTCCTCGAACCGGAAGCGGCGCTGGGCCCGGCTGATCTCGGAGTAGTCGTGAGGAGCGTGGATCCACTCGAGCGCACGGCGTACGTCGAGGAGCTTGTACTCCGTGCGCACCGGCACCGGGAGCACGTCGGGGATGTCGTCGATGACCGTCAGGGCGAACGCCACCGCGCGCTGGATGTCCCACGAGTCGACGCCCTTGGTCAGCGGGTAGATCGGGTAGAAGTCGCCCATCGTGTCGAGGGACAGCTGGGCGGCGTCCTCCTCGGCGGTGCCGAAGAGCACCATCTGCGGGTTGGTGAGCTGCCAGTCGTCGCGGAACCTGCCGACCTTGCCGAGGAAGATGCCGCGGCGGCCGACCCGCAGGCGACCGGCGTTCCACGTGGCCATGTGCTGGTTCTTGGCGAAGAACGACATCCGCAGCGAGGGGCCGTCGGTCCTGAGCACGGCGTCGAGGCGGTACGCCGGCTTGCCGGTGCGCCGGTCCTTGTAGGTGTGGACGTCGCTCTTGACGACCTCGCCGACCACGGTCAGCACCTGGCCGTCGTCCAGGTCGGCGACCTGGGTCAGCTCGCCGGTCTTCACGTAGCGCCGCGGGAAGTGGTGGAGCAGGTCGTCGACGGTGCGCAGGCCGAGCTTGTCGACGATCGCCTCGCGCTTCTTCTTGTGCTCGCCGAGGACCGCCGCCACCGGCGAGTCGAGACTGATCATGGGCACCTACTCCACGGACATCAGGAGCGGGTAGCGCTCCTGGCCACCGTCGTACACCACGACGTCGACAGCCGGGTGGTGCTCCTCGACGTAGCCGGCGCAGCGAGTCGCCAGCGACCCCTCCGGGTCGCCGTGCCCGCCGACGATCGTGACGAGCTCGCCGCCACCGCCGAGGAGCCGGTCGAGCACGTCGGTCGCGACGTCGTACAGGTCCTGCCCGACGACCGCGAAGTCGCCCGCGATCACGCCGAGCACGTCGCCGGGTTCGCACGGCCCCGCCATGGTCATCGCCTGCTTCGCGGCCACGGTGACCGCGCCCTGACGGGCGTGGCGCGCGGTGGCGGTCATCTCGAGGACGTCCTGGTCGAAGCTGCGGCCGGGCTCGTGCACGGCGATCGCCGCGAGGCCGGTCACCTGGGCCTGGGTGGGGATCACGGCCACCCGGACCGCGTCGCCCAGGTCGGCCTCGGCCGTGCGGGCCGCGATCTGGGCGACCCGCACGGAGTCGTGGTCGTTGGGCAGCACGATCACCTCGGCCGCGCCGCAGTCCGTGATCGCCTCGAGGAGCTGGCCGGTGGAGGGACGCTGGCCGGGGCCGCCGGGGACGACCACGGCGCCCGCCTCCTGGAAGAGCAGCCCGAGCCCCGGCCCGGCGGCGACAGCCACGATCCGGCGTCCGGTGCGCGCGTCGGCCCGCTGGCGGGTCTCGGCGACCTGCTCGGCGAAGTGGGTGACGCGGACCCGGTAGGGGCGGCCCGCCTCGATCCCGGCCTCGATGGCGGCGCCGACGTCGTCGACGTGGACGTGGACGTTCCAGAGGCCCTCTCCCCCGACGACGACCAGCGAGTCGCCGAGCGAGCCGAGGGTGGAGCGGAGCTCCGGGATGGCGTCGTCCTGGGCGTCGAGGAGATACATCACCTCGTAGGAAGGTCCGTCCGGGGTGAGATCGCCGGACGCCACCGGTGCCGCGTGCGGGATGGGGATCTGGTGGCTGCCGATCGGCGCGGTGACCGGCACCGGGCGCCGACCCGTCAGCACGGTCTCGGCCGCGTCGAGGATCACGCTCAGACCGCGTCCGCCGGCGTCGACGACCCCGGCGTCCGCGAGCGCCTGCAGCTGCTCCGGCGTGTGGGCCAGGGCCTCCCGGGCCGCGGCCGCCGCCACGGTGAACACGTCACGGGCCCGGACTCCCGGGTCCTTGGCCGCTGCGGCGGCCGCCTCGGAGGCGGCCCGGCTCACGGTGAGCATGGTGCCCTCGACCGGGGTCCCGACCGCGGCGTAGCTGGCGTCGGTCGCCTGGACGAGGGCGTCGGCCATCACCAGCGCGTTGCGCTCGTCCGGGGCGGAGCGCGAGATCCGGCGGGCGATCGCGCCGAGCATCTCGCTGAGGATCACGCCCGAGTTGCCCCGGGCCCCGAGCAGGGCGCCGCGGCTGAAGGCGGCGAGCGCCGTACCCAGGTCGGCGTCGGGGTCCCCTCCGGCGGATGCCTCGCGCACGGCGTCGCGGGCGGCCGAGACGGTGAGGTACATGTTCGTGCCGGTGTCGCCGTCGGGCACGGGATAGACGTTGAGGGCGTCGATCTCCTCGCGGGCCTCCGCGAGGGCGTCCGTCGCGATGTCCACGAACCGCAGCACGACCCCGAGCGTGATGGTGCCGCTCCGGGGTGTCTCCATTGACGTCCTCGCCTGCTTCAGGGGGAGAATGAGTGCCACACGGTAGTGCGTCGCGCGCGATTTTCACCTCACCGGGGGCATCGGATACTCTTGTGCGGTTGCCCGCCAGCGCGGGCCCCCTCGTTCATAACCTCGATCGTTCAGGAGTACACGGTGGCTGCCGTCTGCGACATCTGCGCCAAGAAGCCCGGCTTCGGCAACAACCGGCCGTGGTCGCGCAAGATCACGAAGCGTCGCTTCGACCCCAACATCCAGCGCGTCCGGGCGACCGTCAACGGCACCCCGAAGCGCCTCAACGTGTGCACCGGCTGCCTCAAGGCCGGGAAAGTAACGCGCTGAGCTGAAGCATCTGAGAGGCCGTCACCTTCGGGTGGCGGCCTCTCTTCATGTCTGGTCACCGTTTCAGACCAACCCGCGTGGCTCGACGCCCGCACTCGGCTGACGGACCGTGGACACCTCGCCGAGTCGGCGCCAGTTTCCCCAGCTTTGCGGTCGAGTCGGCGCCAGATTCCAGGGCGGGCTCTAGTCGCTAGTGCAACACCGTTGGTTCGAATGGGTGGCCCAGCATCTTGTTGAGCTCCTCGGCGGGAGTGTGCC
>JAOPXG010000257.1 GCA_025965275.1 Nocardioides sp. | reverse complement strand
GTGGAGCTACGGCGGCCAGCCAGCGGCTGGACGCGGGGACGTGAACGTTCCCGCGACGTCTGGTGATGCCGTGGCCTATCGTGTGGCATCGCGCGGATCGATGACCCGAAATGGTCACGAGCGCTCTACGCGACGGGAAGATTGTGACTGAATCGGCAGGCAGTGCAGAGCCCAAGCACCCGATTGGGTCGGTCGACAACGCGATCAGGCTCTTGCTGCTCCTGCGGGACCGGCCCTCGATACGGGTGTCGGAGGCGAGCGAGGAACTGGGTGTAGCGCAGTCCACCGCGCACAGGCTCCTTGCCATGTTCGAGCACTACGGCCTGGTCCAGAAGAACGTCCAGGCCAAGAGCTACTCACCCGGTCCGACGTTGTTGACGCTGGGACTCTCGGTCGTGCGCCACGACCTACGTGCCCAGTTGCGCCCGATCATCCGGTCACTGGTTGAGCTGGCTGATGAGACCTGCAGCCTGCTGGCCCTGGAAGGGGTCGACACGATCTTTCTCGACGCGGTCGAGTGCGACAGGCCCGTTCGTACGACCTCGCGTGTCGGGCTGGTGCGGCCGGCGAACTGCACGTCCGGCGGGAAGGCGCTCCTCGCCGAGCTCTCGACCGAGGAGATCCTGCGCCGCTATCCGCGCGAGGACATCCCCGGGGTGACCGAGTTCTCGATTCGCTCACGGAGCGCGCTCCTCGCGGAGCTCGAACGCGTCCGGGAGAACGGGTACGCGGTCGGCAACCGTGAGAACGAGCCGGACATCTGGGCGATTGCGCGCGTCGTGCACGCCCCCGACGGCACCGGCGTCTGCGCCTTGTCCCTGTCGTGCCCGGTCCAGCGCCACACCCCGGAAAGGGAGGCCGAGCTGGCGGCACTGCTGGCGGGGGCGGTCGCCCAGGCCGAGGCGCTCAGCAGGTGATTCCGCCCTGAAGAATGCACATTCTTGACAATGACGTGACGTCCGTTACTCTTCTCCAGAATCCTATTTCTGTAGCACGGAAGACGGGCAGGGAACTCGATGTCACATGGGACCGCTCCTCACCTGGATGAGGCGAGGCCTCTGGCCGGCAGTTCCGTGCGCAGGCACGACGGCGACGCTTACGTCACGGGCCGGATCGGCTATACCGACGACCTGAGCCTCCCGGGCACAGCCCACGTGGTCCTCGTGCGCAGCGACGTCCCGCACGCCCGGATCACGGTCGACGTGCGCGACGCCTTGACGCGTCCCGGCGTGCTCACCGTCGCCACCGGACGTTCACTCGCCGGGGAGTTCGGCCCGATCCCGAACGCGATGGATCCAGTCCCGACGGGGGGCCAGCCACTGGAGATCCACGTCCTGCCGATCGACAAGGTCGTGTACGTCGGTCAGCCGGTCGCGGCCGTCGTGGCCGAGTCACTGGCGCAGGCGCTCTCTGCGGCGGCTGACGTCCAGGTCCACTACGAACCACTTCCGCACGTGCTGGATCCCGAAGCAGCGCTCGCCGCCGACGCCCCGCTGCTCTACGAGAGCTGGGGCTCCAACGTGATGCTGTCGGGAACTGTCGGAAGTGGCGATGCGGAGGCGGCCGCAGCTCGCTCGGCCGGCGTCATCCACGGCACCCTGCGCACCGGCCGCGGTGCCCCGGTTCCCATGGAGCCGCGCGCCTACTGCGCCGACTGGGACGCGAGGACCCGGCGGCTCACCTGGTACGGCACGACCCAAGCCCCGCACCCGCTGCGTCACGCGATCGCCGAGTTTCTCGGCCTGCGCGAGCGCGACGTGCGCGTGGTGGCGCCCCCGGTTGGCGGATCCTTCGGCTTCAAGAACTTCGGCCATCCCGAGGAGTACCTCGTGTGCGTGCTCGCCCTCGGGCTCGCACGTCCTGTCCAGTGGATCGAGGACCGAGCGAGCACGCTGCGGTACGGCGCCCGCGACTCGCGGATCGACTACACCGCGTCGTACGACGACGACGGTCGCGTCACCTCGGTGGCGTGCGACATGGTCGCCAACCACGGCGCTGCCTCCGCGACCGGCGCCTTCGGCATGGCGTTCGCGGGTTCCCTGGCGATGCCCAGCGGCTACCAGGTCCCCGACTTCCGCTGCGACTACCGGGTCGTGGTGACCAACAAGGGCCCCTGGAGCCCGTTGCGTCCGTTCGGTAAGGAGGCCGGGGTCCTGCTGATGGAGACCGTCATGGACGCCGTCGCCCGGCGCACCGGTCTCGACCCGCTCGAAGTCCGGCGGCGCAACTGGGTCAAGGTCGACCAGTTCCCGTATGTCACCACTACCGGCCTCGAGCTCGACAGTGGCGACTACGAAGGGCTGCTCGACAAGGCGCTGACCGTCATGGACTACGCGGCGTTCCGCGAGGAGCAGACCCGGGCCCGTGAGCAGGGCCGCTACCTCGGCCTGGGGATCGGGTTCGAGGTCCTGCCTGAAGGAGCCGACATTCCCGGCGCGCTGATCGGCGCCTCGGACATCTCCACCGTCCGGATGAGCCCGTCCGGCGACGTCACCGTCCTGACCGGCGTGACGAGTCCGGGCAACGGCAACGACACAGCGATCATGCAGATCGTCGCTGACCGGTTGGGGGTCGCGATGGACTCCGTCTCGATCGTGCAGGGCGACACCGATGTCTGCCCGTTCGGGTTCGGCAACGTCAGCAGCCGGGGCATCCTCACGGGCGGTGGTTCGGCTGCTCTCGCTGCCGACGACGTCGCCGCGAAGCTGCGTCAGGTGGGCGCATCGATGCTCCACGTCGACGATGCCGAGCGCCTCGTCCTGCGCGACGGCTTCGTATCCGTCGATGGTGATCCCGAACAGGCGCTGCCGATCGCCGTCGTCGCCCATGCGTTGTACACCGTCGGCTACATCGTGGCCCCGGACGTCGAGCCGACGCTCGAGTCGACCCGGACCTTCCGGATGCGCAACATCCGGCACCACGCGGACGACGAGGGGAAGATCATGCCGTTCTCGACGTTCTCCAACGGTATCTACCTGTCGGTCGTCGAGGTCGACATCGACACCGGTGTCGTCGACATCCTGCGGCACGTGATGGTCCACGACTGCGGTGTGATGATCAATCCGCGGTTCGTCACCGGCCAGTTCACGGGCGGCGTGGTCAACGGCATCGGCGCTGCCCTGACCGAGGAGGTCCTCCACGACCGCGAGGGGCGGCAACTGAGCGCCGGGTTCAAGACGTTCCTGCTTCCGCGGGCCTCCGACGTGCCAGCGTTCGAGATCCAGCACCAGGTGACGCCCAGCCCGTTCACCCCGCTCGGCACCAAGGGTGCCGGAGAGGGAGGCGTGGCCTGCACGATGGCGTCGCTTCTCAACGCGGTGAACGACGCGCTGAGCCCGCTGGGCGCCAGCATCAACGAGCTGCCGGCGGTGCCGCACCGCGTCCTGGCCGCGATCGGAGGTGGGGAGCGATGATCACCCATCCCTTCGTGTACCGCGCACCGACGAGCGTCGCCGAGGCCATCGAGATCCTGGCCGAGACTCCGGGGATCTCCCGGGTGATCGGCGGCGGGACCTGGGTGGTGCCGGAATGCAACCGGGACGAGTCCCGGCCCGGGGTCCTGGTCGACTTGCGCCGGGCCGGGCTCGGCGGGATCGACGTCGTCGGCGACGTCGTCTGCGTCGGGGCCACCGCCACCTACTCCGCGTTGATGTCGTCTCCGGACGTCGCCCGTCACCTCCCACTGCTCGCGGCGATGGCAAGCGGCATCACCGGAGGTCGGCAGATCCAGTCACAGGGCACCGTCGGCGGCTCCGTCGTGGCGGCGCGGCCGTCCTCGGATGCACCGGCGGCCGTGGCCGCCCTGGACGCCACGCTCGTCATCGCCGGCCCGGACGGCGAGCGCAGGGTCACCGGGACAGGGATGTTCCCAGACGCCTCGACCTCGTGCCTGCGTGAGGGCGAGATCCTCACCCGCCTGGAGTTCGCCGTGCGCCCCGCCGCCCGATGGGGCTACTACAAGCTGAAGCGCTCGGCGAGCAGCTGGCCGATCGCCACCGCCGCCTGCGTGCTCGGGGAACAGCCTCACCTCGTGCTCGGGGGTGTCAGCGCGACCCCCGTGCACGTGGACCTCGGTCCCGTCCTGGCCAGACGGCCGCTGACCCCCGACACGATCGAGGAGACCGTACGCCGGGCCGCCGACTCGGTCTCCACGCCGTGGGAGGACGAGCTGGCCCCTGCCACCTACCGCGCGGCCGTCGCCGGCCCGGTCGCCCGCCGCGCCCTCGAGATGGCCGCGCACCAGGAGGAGTCATGAGCACCAACGAGCAGGTCCACAGCATCAGCACCCGGCTCTCGCTGAACCTGGACGGCACCGACCGGACCGCCGACGTCGACCCGCGATCACTCCTGGTCGAGGCGCTCCGCGACGACTTCGGCGTCACCGCCCCGAAGATCGGCTGCGCGACCGGCGACTGCGGCGCGTGCACGAGCCGCGTCGACGGTCAGATCACCAAGACCTGTCTGAGGCTGGCGGTGTCGGCCGAGGGCAGCCAGATCGTGACTACCCAGGGCCTGGCCGAGGACGGTCAGCTGGACGTCGTCCAGCAGGCGTTCTGGGACGAGCAGGCCTTCCAGTGCGGTTTCTGTCTCTCGGGAATGATCTTCGCGGCCTCCGAGCTGCTCGCGGAGAATCCAGACCCCAGCGACCAGGACATTCGCTGGGCGATCAGCGGCAACCTCTGCCGTTGCACGGGCTACGAGGCCATCGTCGCCGCCGTACGCACCGCCGCAGTCCGACAGCGGGAGATCCCCCAGCGCGGCTGACGCAGCACCAGCTCTGACAGCGAACACGCCGGACTCGGTCCCGGCGGGCTCCTGCCTGCCCAGAACTCGGGGTCACCGGGCAACGACCCGACCCATCGACATACCAAGGATGAACATGAACAAGCGTTTCCTGCTCGCGAGCATGGCCCTCACCAGTGCGCTGGCCCTCTCGGCCTGCGGCAGCGACTCCGCCTCGGAGTCCGCGTCCGGCGGGTCCACCGAACCCAAGCCCGTCGCGTACGACGGCCCGGCGAAGGACCTGCCCGAGAACTTCCCCGTTCCGAAGTCGACGGGTGACGACTTCACGATCGGCTACCTCCAGATCTACGGCGCCCTGCCGACGCTCGCCGTGCAGCAGCGTGGCGCCGAGAACCGGGCCGAGGAGCTCGGTGTCGAGCTGATCGTGAAGGACGCCGAGCTGAACCCGCAGAAGCAGGTCTCGCAGTTCGACGAGCTGCTCGCCGAGGGCGTAGACGCCATCATCGTGTACCCCGTCGTACCCGAGTCCCTCGGACCCGCACTGGCCGAGGCCAAGGCGGCCGGCATCCCCGTCATCGCCACCAACGCCCGCCCGGATGTGAGCAAGCCGCTCGGCGAGGGCTACGAGGTCGACCTCGAGGCGCCGATCGACCGGGAGGCCTACGCGATGGCCGAGTACGGCGCGTCGGAGCAGCCGGGCGGCTCGTTCGGCATCATCGGCAATGCCGCCCCGATCGCCGCCCTCAAGTACATGGCGGACCGCGAGCAGTACTGGGGCGAGCGGTTCGGTCTGGACTTCGTCGGACTGGTCGACTCCAAGGAGGACACCGCGGCGGGCTACGGGCCCGCGGTGAGCGAGCTGCTCGCGAAGAACCCCGACATCGACCAGATCTGGGTGTACAACGACCTGGTCGCGCTCACCGCGGCCACCGTTGTCAAGTCCTCCGGCAGGGACGACGTGAAGATCATCGCGAACTCCGGCACCGGCGAGGCAGTCATGGAGGCCATCAAGGCCGGCGACATCGCCATGTCGTACCAGGTCCCGTGGGCAGCGCAGGGCACGGCGCTCGTCAACGCTGCCTACAGCTCCGTGACCGGTCAGAACCTGCCACTGCCGGAGACGGTCTCGCTGCTGGGCACCGCCATCACGGCCGACAACGTCGACGACGCGACCCCCACCGAGTGATGACGTGACAGGCATGGAAGACGCGCCCGGGCCGCCGCTGCTGCAGCTCCGGGGCGTGCAGAAGAGCTTCGGTCCTACGCGGGCACTCAAGGATGCGAACCTGAGCATCCCGGTGCCCGGGGTCGTGCACGCCCTCATCGGCGAGAACGGCAGTGGGAAGTCGACACTGCTGGGCGTCCTTTCGGGCCAGACCCGGCACGACACGGGGATCGTCCAGATCGAGGGGCACTCGGTCCGGTTCGGCAGTCCGGTCGCAGCCCTGCGGCACGGCATCGCGATGGTGTCGCAGGAGGTCGCTGTCGCGCCGGATCTCAGTGTGGCCGAGAACGTGCTTCTCGGTCGCGGACTGGTCCGCGGGCGGACCGGCGTGAGCCGGTCCGCCAGCAGGGCAAAGGCGCACGAGGTCCTGGAGCGGCTCGACTTCGACATCGACCCCGACGTCCGGGTCCGCCGGCTCCGCCCGGACCAGCGGCAGATGGTCGAGATCGCGCGAGCGCTCACGGCCGACGCCAAGGTGTTGATCCTGGACGAGCCCACGAGCTCGCTCACCGACGACGAGGTTCAGAGACTGTTCGCGACGGTGCGCAGGCTGAAGGCGCAGGGCGTCGCGATCATCTTCGTGTCTCACCGGATGCAGGAGCTCTTCGAGATCGCCGACGACATCACCGTCCTGCGCGACGGCACGACGGTCGCGCAGGGTGGTGCCGGCTCCTTCACGCCGGAGTCGCTCGTCGAGGCCATGCTCGGACAGGCACGACTCGTGGACCAGGCGACCAGGTCCGAGCCAGCCTCGGTAGCCACCGCAAACCCTGTCGCGTTGCGCGTCAGGGCGCTCACGGTCACCGGCCTGGTCGAGGACTTCGACATCACCCTGCGGCGCGGCGAGATCGTCGGGCTCGCCGGTCTCGTCGGCGCGGGCCGCAGCGAGGTGCTCGAGGCGATCTTCGGGGCTCGCGCCCTTGACGCCGGGACGCTCGCGGTGGACGGGACGCCGTACGTCCCGCGTGGTCCGCGGCGCGCGATCCAGCGCGGTCTCGCGCTGGTGCCCGCCGACCGGAAGACCGACGGCCTCGTCCTCGCCATGTCCGGCGTCACGAACATGACGATGGTGGAGACGCACGACGCTCCTCGCCTGATGCCACCCGCTCGACGACGCGGAGCCGCGGCCGTCGCCCGACTGTGCACCGCCCTGCGTATCGCGCCGGGAGCTGTCGACGTGCCGACGGCCCGGCTGAGCGGCGGAAACCAACAGAAGGTGGCCGTGGCCAAATGGCTGGTACGGCGGCCGAAGGTGCTGCTCCTCGACGAGCCCACCCGCGGCGTCGACGTGATGGCCAAGGCGGACATCCATCAAGAGCTGCATGCGACGGCGGCGGCGGGCAGCGCGCTGCTCGTCAGCTCGTCGGAGATCAGCGAGCTGCTGACCCTGTGCGACCGCGTGCTGGTCATGTTCCGCGGCCGCGTGGTCGCCGACGTCGCCGCGGCAGACACCCATGAGTCCGAGATCCTGAAACTGGCCGGAGGTCACCCGTCATGAGTTCCATCATCGGTCGAGCGTGGGCGGCGACGGCACAGTTCCGACTGGTGCTCCTGCTCGTCGTCGGCATGTTCATCGTCTTCTCCGTCACCCAACCCGCCTTCTCCACCAGCACCAACGTGCAGAACCTGGTCGCGAACTCCGCGCTCTTGTGGATCGTGGCGATGGGCATGACGTTCGTCCTCCTCTCGGGGGGCTTCGACCTCTCGGTCGGCGCGACCGCCACCCTGGTGGGGATCCTGATGGCCAAGCTCCTCGAGCTCGGCCTACCGGGTCCTCTTGTCGTGGTGCTCTGCGTGCTGGCCGGGGCCGTGGTCGGCGGCCTCTTCAACGGCGTCGCCGTCGGGAAGATCGGCCTGTCCGTCTTCGTGGTCACGCTGGCGACCATGACGAGCCTGACCGGTGTGGTCAGCCTGTGGTCGGGCAGTAACTCGTTCCTGGTCACCGACCCGGTCGCGCGTTGGCTCGCGACCGAGCGGTTCCTCGGGCTGCCCATGCCGATCTGGATCATGGCCGCGGTCTTCCTCGTCGCGGTGTACGTGCAGAACCGGACCTACTTCGGTCGCGACATCTACGCGATCGGCGGAAGCCCCATCGCGGCGCGGCTCTCGGGCATCCACGTCCCGCGAACGCTGATCCTGGTGTATGCGCTCGCGGGCGCCTGTGCGGCGCTGGCCGGGACCATTGGCGTCGGCCGGGTCGGGGCTGCGGTGCCGACCGTGGACGGCACGCTGGCCCTGCAGGCGATCGCCGCGGTCCTGCTCGGGGGTACAGCGCTGACCGGAGGTCACGGAGGTGTCGGTGGCACCGCGCTCGGGGTGCTCTTCATCGCCGTCCTGCAGAACGGCCTCAGCCTCGCCGGCGTTGCGAGCGACTGGCAGAACGTCGTCACCGGCGTGATCCTCATCATCGCGGTGGCCGGTGACCGGTTCAGCTTCCGGAGCCAGATAGGTCGCCTCCGGTCCTCGAGAACTCCTGGCCCGTCCGACCCGGACACGGCCCTCACCGACGGCGCCCAGAAGGCCCCGTCCGCCAGCCCGGACAGCGACGTCCGCGCTTTCCCCCTCGACAACACCCTGTCGACATCTCCTGAAGGAACTCGTCCATGACAACTCGCGTGGTTTCCCTGATGGGCCACTCTCACTCCCCGTTGTGGGGGGTCACCCCGCCCTCGGCCCCAGAAGAGTCGGGCGCGGTCTTCGTCGACGGCACGCAACGTGCCTCGCGTGTCCTCGCCGACCTGGACGTCTCGGCCGTGGTCGTCTTCGGGCCCGACCACTTCCGTTTCGCCTTCTACGATCTGATGCCGCGATTCTGCATCGGCGTCCAGGAGGTCGTCGGAGCCGGTGACTACAACAGTCCTGCCGGCCCGCTGCCGGTCGCTGCCGACCTGGCCAGATTCGTCCACGACTCGGTCTGCGAGGACGGGTTCGACCCCGCCCTGTCACTGCGGATGAGCGTGGACCACGGGATCGCCCAGACCTACGGCGCGCTGTTCCCCGGTCTCGACGTCCCCCTGGTGCCGATCATGGTCAACACCAGCGCGCCGCCGCTGTGCACGGTCCGGCGCGCGTACGAGTTCGGCCTCGCGGTGGGACGCGCCCTGGCCAACCACCCCGGCGACGAGCGGGTCGCCGTTGTCGGCTCCGGTGGGCTCTCACACTGGCCACCTCGACTCGAGCCGAAGGACCCCTCGCTCGGAGAGCGCGACCGGGACTTCCTGCTCGGCGACCGGGACCAGCTGACCGCGCGGGAGGAGGGCCGCCAGTTGCGGGTCGCCGCCATGGGCGAGGCCAACGGCAAGGTCAACGCGGTCTGGGACGAGTGGGTGCTCGACTGCATCCAGTCCGGCGAGCTGGAGCCGCTGCTCGACCTCACCGAGGAGCAGATCGACCACAGCGGCGGCAACGGCGGACAGGAGATCCGTACCTGGATCGCTGCGGCGGGTGCCTACGTCGGCTCCGGCAACGACCTGTCAACGGCGTCGTTCGACCGGTCGTATGAGCCGGTGCCTCGGTGGATCACTGGCATGGGATCGCTCCTGGCTGTTGCCGGCGCCGCGCGCGAGACCGTGGGGGCGGGCCGATGAAGGACAAGGTTGTCCTGGTGACCGGCGGCGGCACCGGAATCGGCGCCGAGTGCGCCCTGCGCGCCGCCGAGCGCGGCGCCCGCGTGGTCGTGAACTACTCACGCTCCGCCGATGCCGCGCACGCGACCGTCGAGGCCATCACGGCGCTCGGCACTGACGCGATGGCGCTGCAGGCCGACGTCTCGGACGAGCGATCGGTCCGTGCGATGGTCGGCGACGTCGAGCGGGTCTGGGGTCCGGTCGACGTGCTGGTCAACAACGCGGGGTACACGAGCTTCGTCGAGTTCAGCGACCTCGAGGCCATGACCGACGAGATCTGGCGCCGTACCCTCGACGTCAACCTCATGGGCACCTGGCACTGCAGCAAGGCCGTCGCGCCAGGGATGCGGCTCGAGGGCGGATCCATCATCAACATCTCGTCCGTCGGCGGCATCCGCGCCGACGGCAGCAGCATCGCCTACGTCGTCAGCAAGGCCGCGATCAACACCCTCACCGTGGCGCTCGCGCGGGCCCTGGCCCCGAACATCCGCGTCAACGCCGTGGCCGCCGGCTTCGTGCGGACCCGCTGGTGGGAAAAGGGCGGCGACTCGACCCCGGAGCAGGCCGACGCGCTTGCCCGCGAGATGGCGGCGACCATGCCGCTCCAACGCGTGGGCGAGCCGGAGGACATCGCGGACGCCGTCATGTGGTTCGCAGAGCACGCCCGCACCGTCACCGCCCAGACGCTCATCGTCGACTCCGGCCTCCATCTCGGCATGAAGGCCAAGGCCTTCTCGGACACCACCCAGGAGAACTCATGACCAGCACCACCCCCCAGGAGTCGAACCAGGTCTTCGACGTCTCCGACGTCGACGAGCTCGCCAAGCGCCACTCCAACTGGGGTCGATGGGGATCCGAGGACCAGATCGGGACGCTGAACCACCTCACCGACCAGCACCGCATGGACGCGGTGGCGACGGTGCGAACCGGCGAGGTGATCAGCCTCGCGCTGCCCTTCGACGCGAACGGCCCGCAGACCGGTGCCTTCGGACGCAACAACCCGGTCCACTACATGATGGCGACGGGCACGGACGCGCTGGCCGGGGCCCAGGACCACATGCCCACCACGCGGCACGCGGACGACGGCATCACCATGCCGCTCTCCTGCGGGACCCAGTGGGACGGCCTGTCCCACATCTTCTACGAAGGGAAGATGTACAACGGGCACTCCGCAGCGCTCGTCAGCAGCGACGGCGCGGCACGCAACGGCGTGCAGAACATGCGCGACAAGGTCGTCGGCAGAGCGGTGCTCCTCGACATGCCCCGGGCCTCCGGCCGCCCGTGGCTGGAGCCGGGCGAAGCGATCCTCCCCGAGACGCTGGACGCCGCCGCCGAGATGGCGGGCGTCTCGATCGGCACCGGGGACTTCGTCCTGATCCGCACCGGTCAGCTGGCGCAGGTGCGGGACCGCGGCTCCTGGGGTGACTACGCCGGCGGCGCTGCGCCCGGCCTCAGCATGACAACGGCGAACTGGTTCGCCGAGCGCGAGGTCGCGGGCTACGCCACGGACACGTGGGGCACCGAGGTGCTCCCCAACGAGACGAGAGACGTCTTCCAGCCGCTCCACATCATCATGCTCGTCCACATGGGCATGCTCATCGGCGAGATGTTCGATCTCGAGGAACTCGCCGAGCGGTGCGCAGCCGACGGGCGCTACGAGTTCATGCTCGTGGCGCCGCCGTTGCCCATCACCGGCGCAGTCGCGTCCCCGGTCAACCCGCTGGTGATCCGATGACCGATCCGACCACCGATACGACGACCGATCCGACCACTGAGGAGACCAACGCGATGAGCGGCGAGCAGGGAAGTGTGTGGACCGCACTCGGGCACCTGGAGCACCGGGTCTCCTACGTGACAGTCGGCCCCTGGCGCACCCGCGTGCTCGAGGCGGGCGCAGGTGAGACCCTCGTGCTCATGCCCGGGACCGGCGGGCACCTCGAGGCATACTCACGCAACGTCGCGGCGCTGGCCGAGCACTTCCACGTGGTGGCCTACGACTACCCCGGCCACGGGTACACCACCCTGACCGAGCACGACCTCGAGCTCCCGGACTACCTCGAGCACCTGCTGGGCCTCCTCGACACGCTGGGCCTCGACAAGGTCCACCTCAACGGCGAGTCGCTCGGAGGCTGGATCGCGGTCAAGTTCGCCGCCACGCACCCCGAGCGTGTCCTCAAGGTCGTGCTCAACACGCCGGGCGGCACCATGGCCCGCCCCGAGGTGATGGCCCGGATCCGTGACCTGAGCCAGGCCGCAGCCGACGACCCGAGCCTCGAGCGGATCCGCGCCCGGCTGGAATGGCTGATGGCCGACCCCGCCAGCGTCACCGACGAACTGGTCGACATCCGGCGCCGGATCTACTCCCAGCCACGGTTCTCCGAGTCGATGCGACACATCCTGTGTCTCCAGGAGGAGGAGACCCGTCGTCGTAACCTGGTGACGGACGACGAGCTGGCCGCCGTCGCGGCTCCGACGCTCGTCGTCTGGACCAGCGACGACCCCTCCGGTCCTGCGGCCGCGGGCATCGAGATGTCCAAGAAGATCTCCGACGCGCGGTTCGAGCTGATCGAGAACGCCGGTCACTGGCCGCAGTGGGAGCAGGCCACGCACTTCAATGAGCTGGCGGTCTCATTCCTGTTGGGGCTGCCGTGACGACCGGCCCCACGGCGTCGGTCGCCGACGCCGCTCAGCGGCTGCTGGCTGCGGCCGCCACGTGCATCCCGTGCGCACCGGTTCGCGACCTGATCGGCACCGACGACGTCATGGCGGCGTATGCCGTTCAGCAGCAGGTGGCCAAGCACCGCGTCGCCGACGGGGCGCGAGTGGTCGGACGCAAGATCGGGCTCACCTCGACCGCCGTCCAGGCACAGCTCGGAGTCGACCAGCCCGACTTCGGGATGCTCTTCGACGACATGGCATACACCGATGGCGCGACGCTGCCACTGGGCCGGCTCCTTCAGCCCAAGGTGGAGGCGGAGATCGCCTTCGTCCTGGGCGCCGACCTCGTCGAGGGTCCTGTCGATGTCGCCCGGGTCCGCGACGCTGTCGACCACGCGACCGCCGCGCTCGAGATCGTCGACAGTCGCATCGCGGACTGGGACATCACCTTCGGCGACACCGTGGCCGACAACGGGTCGAGCGGCTTGTTCGTGCTCGGCTCGGAGAGGGTCGCGCTCGACGTCTTCGTGCCCATGCTGGCGGAGATGTCCATGAGTCTCGACGGTGAGGTCGTCTCCACCGGCACCGGAGCCGACTGCCTGGGCGACCCGCTGCTGGCCTTGGCCTGGCTTGCGGCGAAGGCCTGCGAGATCGGCGACCCGCTGCGAGCGGGCGACATCGTGCTCTCGGGAGCTCTCGGTCGAATGGCGCCGCTCGTCGCCGGGTCGGCGGTCACCGCCCACATCACTGGCCTCGGCACGGTCAGTGCCGCTGTCTCGGCGGCGGTGGCATGAGCGCCCGCTCCAAGGTCGCTGTGATCGGCTCGGGCAACATCGGCACTGACCTGATGATCAAGGTGATGCGTCTCTCCACGTCGCTCGAGATGGGCGCGATGGTGGGCATCGACCCCGACTCCGACGGGCTCGCGCGTGCCGCCCGCTTCGGCATACCCACCACCTCGGAGGGTGTGCGCGGACTCATCGACCTACCGGGCTTCGACGACATCGAGATCGTCTTCGACGCCACGTCTGCGGGAGCCCACCGGGCCAACGCGGCCGCCCTTGCGCCGTACGGGAAGCGCCTCATCGACCTCACCCCCGCGGCTGTCGGTCCGTTCGTGGTCCCGGCGGTCAACCTCGAGAAGCACCTGGCCGCCGAGAACGTGAACATGGTGACCTGTGGCGGGCAGGCCACGATCCCCATCGTGGCCGCGGTCTCCCATGTGACTCCGGTGGCGTACGGCGAGATCGTCGCGTCCATCGCGTCGCGCTCGGCCGGACCCGGGACCCGGGCGAACATCGACGAGTTCACCGAGACCACGTCGCACGCGATCGAGACGGTGGGGGGCGCCGCTCGCGGCAAGGCCGTCATCATTCTCAATCCGGCCGAGCCGCCGCTGATCATGCGCGACACCGTCTTCTGCCTCATCGGCGACCCTGACGAGGCAGTGCACGACGCGATCCGCGACGAGATCGCCGCGATGGTCGCGCGGGTCGCCGCCTACGTCCCGGGCTACCGGCTCAAGCAGGCGGTGCAAATCGCTCCGGTCCCGGAAGACCAGCCGGTGCACACGCTTGCCGGTGACGCACGCGTGACCCACCAGGTGTCCGTCTTCCTCGAGGTCGAGGGCGCCGCGCACTACCTCCCTGCTTATGCCGGGAACCTCGACATCATGACCTCGGCAGCGCTCCGCGTCGCCGAACGGATCGCCGAAGACTCGACCGCCGCGGAGGCCGCCCGATGACCACGCCCACGCTGTTCATCCAGGACGTCACGCTCCGCGACGGCATGCACGCCGTCCGGCACCGCATCTCGCCGGAGGACGTCGGTCGGATCGTGCTCGCCCTCGACGCCGCCGGCGTCGACGGCATCGAGGTCGCGCACGGTGACGGGCTTGCCGGCGGCTCCCTCAACTACGGGCCCGGGAGCAACACCGACTGGGAGTGGATCGAGGTGGCGGCCGCCCACATCGAACGGGCGCGGCTGACCACCCTGCTGCTGCCGGGGATCGGCACCGTCGCCGATCTGAAGCGGGCCGCCGCGCTGGGGGTCCGGTCGGTGCGGGTGGCGACGCACTGCACCGAGGCGGACGTGTCGGCGCAGCACATCGGGACCGCGCGCGAGCTCGGGATGGACGTCTCGGGCTTCCTGATGATGAGCCACCTGGCGCCGGCGGCCGAGTTGGCCGCCCAGGCCAGGCTGATGGAGTCGTACGGCGCGCACTGTGTCTACGTCACCGATTCCGGCGGACGCCTGACCATGGACGGTGTCCGCGAAAGGGTACGGGCGTATCGCGACTGCCTCGACGCCGCCACGGAGATCGGCATCCATGCACATGAGAACCTCTCGTTGTCCGTGGCGAACTCCGTCGTCGCCGTCGAGGAAGGCGTGACCCGGGTGGACGCCTCCCTCGCAGGCCACGGCGCGGGAGCCGGGAACTGTCCGATCGAACCGTTCATCGCGGTCGCCGAACTCCAGGGCTGGAGGCACGGGTGTGACCTGTTCGCCCTCCAGGACGCCGCCGATGACCTGGTTCGCCCACTCCAGGACCGGCCGGTTCGGGTCGACCGAGAGACCCTGACTCTGGGATACGCCGGCGTCTACTCATCGTTCCTCCGTCACGCCGAGTCGGCGTCGGCGCGGTACGGGGTGGATGTGCGCACCATCCTGCTCGAGGTCGGACGCCGGGGGCTCGTCGGCGGGCAGGAGGACATGATCGTCGACATAGCGCTCGACCTCACCGCCGACCTCCGTGCGTGAGTCCTTGCCGAGCACGCACTGGTGGCGGCAGGCGAGACGATCGGCTCGGACGAGGTGCAACGCTGCTCAGTGGGGCTCCGGGGCCAGCCCTGATCGATGCTCGAAACCTGAGATCCCGGCCGCTCTGCAGGGCGTGGAACTCCAGCCACGACCACCTCGTCGCTGACTGAAGGGCCCGCGAGCCACATGGGCTCTGACCGCTGCACGTTCGTCGGTCTTCGATCGTGATCGGGATCGATCCGTCACGCGCTCTCAACGCGCCAGCCGGTGCGAATCTGGTCTGGCGTCGTGGCAGCAAGCTCGGCATCGTCCTGGGGCCCGGCGCCGTCTGTGGACGGTGATCGGACCTGTCGGCGACCCGGGCCCGCCTCGGAACTAACCCGTCTACGGGATGTCGGCCGAACTCATGCTCAACAGCATGGAAGTTCGGCAGGCATCGAGCGAAGGAGCGGGTCATGGGTAGAGCTGTCGGTATCGATCTCGGGACGACGAACTCGGTGATCGCGGCGATGGAAGGCGGTCAGCCGCAGGTGATTCCGAACGCGGAGGGAAGCCGGACGACCCCGTCTGTGGTCGCGTTCCTCGAGTCGGGTGAACGGCTCGTGGGCCAGATGGCCCGACGACAGGCCATCTTGAACCCGAAAGGGACGATCTACTCCGCCAAGCGCTTCATCGGACGGGCGTACGACGAGGTCGCGAGCGAGACCAACGCGGTCTCCTTCGACGTCGTCCCCGGTCCCGACGGCGCCGCGCGCTTCGACATCAACGGCAAGCTCTACGCGCCGGAGGAGATCTCCGCGCAGGTGCTGCGCAAGCTCGTGAGCGACGCGGGCAAGTTCCTCGGCGAGCGGGTCACGGAGGCGGTCATCACGGTGCCCGCCCACTTCAACGACGCGCAGCGCCAAGCCACGAAGGACGCCGGCCGGATCGCGGGGCTCGAGGTTCTCCGCATCATCAACGAACCCACCGCCGCGGCCCTGGCGTACGGGATGGACAAGCTCGAGAACGAGACCGTGCTGGTCTTCGACCTGGGCGGCGGTACCTTCGACGTCAGCATCCTCACCGTTGGCGAGGGCGTCGTCGAGGTGCTGTCCACCGCGGGTGACACCCACCTCGGCGGCGACGACTTCGACCGGCGAATCGTGGACCACCTCGCCGAGGAGTTCAAGAAGTCGAACGGCATCGACCTGCGCGACGACCCCCAGGCCCTGCAACGGCTGTTCGAGGCCGCCGAGAAGGCCAAGGTGGAGCTCTCGGCAGTCACCCAGACGTCGGTGAACCTGCCGTTCGTGACCGCAGACGCGTCGGGGCCCAAGCACCTCAACGTCAATCTCATGCGATCGACCTTCGACGAGCTGACCCGGGACCTCGTGGAGCGATGCCTCGGCCCCGTCAAGCAGGCGATGGCGGACGGGAAGGTCAGCACCGACGACCTCGACGAAGTGATCCTGGTCGGCGGCTCGACCCGGATCCCGGCCGTCCAGGAGCTGGTACGCCGACTGACCGGCGGCAAGGACCCGAACATGACCGTCAACCCCGACGAGGTCGTGGCCGTCGGAGCGGCCGTGCAGTCCGCGATCCTCAAGGGAGAGATCAAGGACGTCCTCCTGCTCGACGTCACGCCGCTTTCGCTCGGCCTCGAGACCCTCGGTGGCGTGATGACCAAGGTCATCGAGCGCAACACCACGATTCCGGCCCGCCGTACCGAGGTCTTCAGCACCGCGGAGGACAACCAGTCCGCCGTCGACGTGGTGGTCCTCCAGGGCGAGCGCGAGCGCGCCAGCGACAACCGGGTCCTGGCCAGGTTCCGGCTGGAGAACATCCGGCCTGCGCCGCGCGGCGTGCCGCAGATCGAGGTCACCTTCGACATCGACGCCAACGGAATCCTCAACGTCTCGGCGCGGGACAAGGACACCGGAGCCGAGCAGCAGGTCACCATCAGCGAGACGTCCAACCTCACCGAGGCCGACGTCGAGAAGATGGTCGCGGACGCCGAGGCCCACCGCAGTGACGATGCGGCGCTCCGGGAGCTGGTCGATGCGCGCAACGAGCTCGACGCGGTCGCCTACCAGGTGCAGCGCCGGCTGGACGAGGCCGGAGACGCGGTGGCCGAGCACGATCGGGCCCGCGCGGAGATGCTGGTCGGCGACGCACGCACTGCCGTCGAGCAGGAGGCCTCGATCGACCGTCTCCGTGCCCTGGCGGGCGAGCTTCACCAGATGGCCCAGGCCCTGGCCGCGTCGGGCTCCTCTGGTCCGCCGCCGGGGGATGACGGGTCCTCGCCGAGCTCGGGCGCAGACGCCGGGGACGACGACGTCATCGACGCCGAGTTCACGACGCACTGACCGCCGCCATGTCCGAGCCGCAGACTCCCCAGCTGGAAGACGGGGCCGAGGACGGTCCCGACCCGCTCGAGGCGGCCACGCAGAGGGTGGTCGAGCTCGAGGACAACTGGCGTCGTACCGCCGCCGAGCTGGACAACCATCGCAAGCGGACCGCGACGGACGTCGAGCGGGCCAGAAGGCAGGAGCGAGCCCGGGTCGCGTCGGCGTGGCTGCCGGTCCTCGACAACCTCGAACGGGCCCTCGAGCACGCGCCCGCCGAGTCGGACCAGGTGATCGAGGGGGTCCGAGCCGTTCTCCAGCAGGCGAGCGCGACCATCGGCGACCTCGGTTTCCCGCGCCGCGACGACCTCGGGAGGCCCTTCGACCCGGCCGTCCACGAGGCCGTCGGCACCGTGGCCGACGACCAGCTCGTGCCGGGGACGGTGGCCGAGGTCGTCCGACCCGGTTACGGGACGGACGACGAGGTCCTGCGGCCGTCCGCCGTGGTCGTCGTCACCCGGGGTGCGCGATGACGCGTGACTTCTACGAATCCCTCGGCGTCCCCCGCGGTGCCGACCAGGCCGAGATCCAGCGGGCCTTCCGCCGGCTGGCTCGCCAGCTCCACCCCGACGTCAACAAGGACCCGGGCTCCGAGGAACGGTTCAAGGAGGTCTCCGAAGCGTACGACGTGCTGTCCGACCCCGAGCAGCGCCAGCGGTACGACGCCTTCGGGGAGGACTTCCGCAGGGTGTCGCCCGATGCCGACCCCGACGCCCAGCGCCGCTCCCGTGCCTATGCCGGCGCGGGTGCGCGACCCGGCGGCGGTGGCGGGGTGCGTTTCACCGACTTCGGTGACGAGGTCGACCTCGAAGAACTCCTGGGCGGGGTCTTCGGCGGACGAGGCCGCGGCCGGCGAGGGTGGGGGCCGATCCCCGGCTCCGACCACGAGACCGAGGTGGAGGTCACCGTCGACGAGGCCTTCCACGGCACCAAGCGCAGCCTGACGATCACCGGCCCCGATGGTCCTCGCACCATCGACGTCGACATCCCGGCGGGGGTGGTGGACGGCCAGCGGATCCGGCTCCGCGGTCAGGGTGGCCAGGGCACGGGCGGTGCCGACTCGGGCGACCTCTACCTGGTCGTCCGGATCGCGCCGGACCGCCGCTACCGGCTCGAGGGCCGCAACCTCCACCTCACCCTCCCGCTGGCGCCCTGGGAGGCCGCCCTCGGCACCGAGGTCGACGTCGAGAGCCCGGCGGGCAAGCTCAAGGTCACCGTGCCGGCGGGTACGTCGAGCGGCCGCCGGCTGCGACTGGCCGGCCAGGGGCTGCCCCACCGCGGAGGCAAGCCCGGCGACCTCTTCGCCGAGGCCCAGATCATGGTGCCCGAGAAGCTGACCTCCGAGGAGCGCCGGCATTTCCAAAAGCTTGCGAAGATCTCCACCTTCGACCCCCGGAGCAGTCGATGACCACGCGCACTCACTACGCGCTCGCCCGGCCCTACCTGCTGAGCCTGGACAGCTACGCCCGGCTCACGGGGGTGCATCCCGACCTGGTTCGTCGGCTGGTTGCCATGGGGCTGCTCGAGGTCAGCCGCGACGGCCGGGGCCGGTTGTGGTTCGACCCGGCACAAGTGCGCGCGATGGCCCGGATCCAGCGACTGCACCTGGGGCTGAACCTCAGCTACGCGTCGCTCGGACTGATCGTCGACCTGCTCGACCGGGTCTCCGAGCTCGAGAGGTCATCGCGGCGCCCACTTCCAGGAGGAAAAGCTCGATGGACATGAACCGACTGACCCAGAAGTCACAGGAAGCCCTGCACGACGCCCAGACCAAGGCCCTCCGCTTCGGCCACAGCGAGGTCGACGGAGAGCACCTGCTGCTCGCCCTGCTGGATCAGACCGAGGGTCTGGCCGGACCGCTGTTGAGCAGGGCCGGTGCCGACCCCGACCGGCTACGCACGGCGCTCGAGGCAGAGCTGGAGCGACGTCCACGCGTCACCGGGCCGGGCGCTTCGCCGGGTCAGGTGCACGTCACCCAACGGCTCTCCCGGCTGCTCGACGACGCCGACAAGGAGGCACGCCGGCTCAAGGACGAGTACGTCTCGGTTGAACACCTCGTGGTGGCCCTCCTCAACGAGGGCTCCGGGTCGGCCGCGGGCCGCCTGCTGCGGCAGGAAGGCGTGACCCGCGACGGCTTCCTCTCTGCGCTCACCGAGGTCCGTGGACACCAGCGGGTCACCTCGGCCACACCGGAGGGCACCTACGAGGCCCTCTCCAAGTACGGCCGCGACCTGGTGGCGGATGCCGCCGCCGGGCGGCTGGAGCCGGTCATCGGGCGCGACGGGGAGATCCGGCGCACGGTCCAGATCCTGTCGCGCAAGACCAAGAACAACCCGGTGCTGATCGGCGAGCCCGGCGTCGGGAAGACCGCGATCGTCGAGGGCCTGGCCCAGCGCATCAACAACGGTGACGTGCCCGAAGGGCTGCGTGACAAGACGATCTTCGCCTTGGACATGGGGGCGCTGGTCGCAGGCGCGAAGTACCGCGGCGAGTTCGAGGAGCGCTTCAAGGCTGTTCTCAACGAGGTGCTGAGCGCAAACGGCGGGATCTTGCTGTTCGTCGACGAGCTGCACACCGTGGTCGGCGCCGGCGCCGCCGAGGGCGCGATGGATGCGGGCAACATGCTCAAGCCGATGCTCGCCCGCGGAGAGCTGCACATGATCGGCGCGACGACTCTCGACGAGTACCGCTCCCACATCGAGAAGGACGCCGCGCTCGAGCGCCGCTTCCAGCCGGTGATCGTGGACGAGCCGAGCGAGGAGGACGCCCTGTCGATCATGCGCGGACTCCGCGAACGGCTCGAGGTGTTCCACGGCGTCAAGATCCACGACGGGGCGCTGGTTGCTGCGGTGACCCTGAGCCACCGTTACATCTCTGACCGTTACCTCCCCGACAAGGCCATCGATCTGGTCGACGAGGCGTGCGCGATGCTGCGCACCGAGATCGACTCGATGCCGGCCGAGCTCGACGAGCTCACCCGCAGGGTGACCCGGATGGAGATCGAGGAGGCGGCCCTGGCCGCCGAGGACGACTCGGCCAGCAAGACCCGGCTCGAGGAGCTGCGCCGTGAGCTCGCGGACGTGCGCGCCGAGGCTGACGCCATGCGGGCCCAGTGGGAGGCCGAGCGGACGGCGCTCCGCGAGGTGCAGAGCCTGCGCCAGGAGCTGGAGCAGGTGCGCCAGGAGAGCGAGCAGGCGGAGCGGGAGTACGACCTGAACCGGGCCGCGTCGCTGCGACACGGCCGGCTCCCGGAGCTCGTGCGCCGCCTCGAGGCGGCCGAAGCGAGGCTCGCCGGCAAGCAGGGTGGCAGGCGACTCCTCCGGGAGGTCGTCACCGCGGACGAGATCGCCGCGGTCGTGGCTCGGTGGACCGGGATCCCGGTCAGCCGGCTCCAGGAGGGCGAGCGGGACAAGTTGCTCCGCCTCGACGATGTCCTTCACGAGCGCGTGGTGGGCCAGGACGAGGCGGTCCAGCTGGTGGCCGATGCGATCGTCCGGGCGCGGTCCGGCATCAAGGACCCGCGCCGTCCGATCGGCTCCTTCGTCTTCCTCGGCCCGACCGGTGTCGGGAAGACCGAGCTCGCCAAGACGCTGGCCGCCGCGCTGTTCGACACCGAGAACAACATGATCCGTATCGACATGAGTGAGTACCAGGAGCGGCACACCGTGAGTCGGCTCGTCGGTGCACCGCCGGGCTACGTCGGGTACGAGGAGGGCGGTCAGCTCACGGAGGCGGTCCGGCGCAAGCCCTACTCCGTGGTCCTCCTCGACGAGATCGAGAAGGCGCACGTCGACGTGTTCAACACGCTGCTGCAGGTCCTCGACGACGGTCGGCTGACCGACTCCCAGGGGCGCACCGTCGACTTCAGGAACACCGTGGTGATCATGACCTCGAACATCGGGTCGGAGTACCTGCTGGAGGGTGTCACTGCGGACGGCGAGATCAAGGACGAGGCCCGCAGCCTCGTCATGGCCTCGCTGCGCAGCCACTTCCGCCCGGAGTTCCTCAACCGCGTCGATGACATCGTGCTGTTCAAGCCGCTGACCCTTGCCGAGATCGAGCGGATCGCGGACCTGCTCCTCGACGACCTGCGCGCTCGCCTCGCGGACCGGCGTATCACCCTGCAGGTCACCGAACCTGCTCTGCGGTTCATCGCGGACCAGGGTTTCGACCCGGCGTACGGCGCGCGCCCGCTGCGGCGGTTCATCGCCCGCGAGCTGGAGACCCGGCTCGGCCGGGCACTCCTGCGCGGCGACGTGCTCGAGGACGGGTCGGTCACCGTCGACCTGGTCGGCGGCGAACTCACGGTGACGCCGACCAGGGCACCGGACGAGGGGAGGGCAGTCGCATGAGCGCCACAACCGGCCCCGCCCCCGCCCGGGTCGTCGTCTGCCCGAGCTGCAAGACCAAGAACCGGGTCTTGCCGGTCGCCAGCGGGGTGCCTCGATGCGGCCGGTGCCAGTCGCCGCTGCCGTGGATCGTCGATGCGTCCGATGTCGACTTCGAGGCCGTCGCTGACCAGGCGACCGTCCCGGTGCTCGTCGATCTGTGGGCGCCCTGGTGCGGGCCCTGCCGGATGGTGAGCCCCGCTCTGGAGCAGCTCGCCGGTGAGCTGGCGGGCCGATTGAAGCTGGTCAAGGTCAACGCGGACGTGGCTCCTGAGGTGAGCCGGCGCTTCGAGGTGCAGGCGATCCCGACCCTGGTCCTGATCGATCACGGCGAGGTCGTCGATCGGCAGACCGGAGCCGCACCGGTGACCGCGCTGCGGGCGTGGCTGACAGACAAGCTCGCGCGGGAGCCGGCGTGAGTACGTCGCCGGGCCGGCCCGGTCCCGACCCCCACCTCGCCCTGGTGCGTCCGGTGCTGCCCCGCAGCGACGGCTGCGAGGAGTGCCTCAAGCTGGGCACTCCGTGGGTGCACCTGCGTCTGTGCCTCACCTGCGGCAAGGTCGGGTGCTGCGACTCGTCCCCGATGCGGCACGCACGAGCACACGCCGGTTCGTCCGGGCACGTGATCGTGCGGTCGCTCGAACCCGGGGAGAGCTGGAGGTGGTGTTATGCCCACGACCAGTACGTCTGAGTCGGCTGTGCCGCAACGACCTGAGACGCCGGACATGTCCGGCGCCTACCCGAGGCTCAGCGACGAGCAGGTGATGATGCTGTCCAGGTTCGGCACTCGGCGACGGGTGCCACCGGGGGACGCGCTCTTCCGCGAAGGGGACCACGACTGCGACTTCTTCGTCATCCTGGACGGTCTGGTGTCAGTGTGGCAGCAGACCGATCGCGAGCCTCAGCTCGTGGCGGTGCATGGTCCCAGACGGTTCCTCGGCGACCTGTCGCTGCTCACCGGGCAACCTATCTACGTCACGGCCATCGCCGAGGACGACGTCGAGGTGCTCGCGGTTCCCGTCGAGCGACTCCAGGAGGCGGTCGTCGAGGATCCCGGGCTCGGCGACCTGATCTTGCGGGCCTTCCTCGTGCGTCGCAGCCTCCACGCTGGAATCGGCGCCGGCTTCCGGATCATCGGGTCCCGGTTCTCCACGGACAGCCGCCGGATCCGGGACTTCGCGAGCCGGAACCGGATTCCGTACCGCTGGCTCGACCTGGAGGAGGACCCGGAGGCCGAAGGCCTTCTCCGGCGGCTCGGTATCTCCCCGGAGCAGACGCCGGTGGTGATCTGGAAGGGTGAGCACGTGTTGCGAAACCCGGGCAACGCCGAGCTCGCGACCCTGATCGGTTTGCGCTCAGCTCCCGCCCGTGAGGCCTACGACCTTGTCATCGTCGGCGCCGGCCCGGCCGGCCTCGCGGCAGCGGTGTACGGCGCGTCCGAGGGGCTCTCGTCGCTCGTCCTCGACGCGGTGGCGACCGGCGGGCAGGCCGCGACGTCGTCTCAGATCGAGAACTACCTAGGCTTCCCCGCGGGCATCTCCGGCGCCGAGCTCGCGGACCGAGCCGTGGTCCAGGCGCGGAAGTTCGGAGCCACCTTCACCGTCCCCGGTGAGGCGCAGACCCTTCGCGACGTCGACGGCTACCAGGTCGTGGGACTGACCGACGGGGAGGACGTGACGGCGCACGCCGTGATCTTGGCGACCGGTGTCCAGGTCCGGCGGCTGGACGTGCCCGGGCTCGATCGTCTCGAGGGCAGCAGCGTCTACTACGCCGCGACCGAGGCCGAGGCACAGTGGTGCGGCGGCCAACCCGTCACGGTGATCGGCGGCGGGAACTCTGCGGGCCAGGCCGCCCTCTTCCTCTCTCGACGGTCCTCCGCGGTCCACCTCGTCATCCGCCACCACGACCTCCATCGCGACATGTCCCGCTACCTGGCGGACCGGATCGAGAGAACCCCTCGGATCCGGGTGTGGCCGGGCTGCGAGCTGGGCCGGCTCGACGGAGACGTGGCCGTGGAGTCCGTTGTCCTCAAAGAGCGCGAGAGCGGCCGGGAGCACGTCGTCGAGAGCGCGGCCGTGTTCGTGCTGGTGGGTTCGAAGCCTCGCACCGCCTGGCTCGAGGGCCGGATCGAGTTGGACGAGCAGGGATACGTGCGGACCGGCGTGACCAGCCGGCGTGGCAGCGTGCTCGAGACGGACGCGCCGGGGGTGTTCGCCGTGGGTGACGTGCGCAGCGGGTCGGTGAAGCGCGTAGCCTCCGCGGTCGGCGAGGGCGCCATGGCCGTTCGCCTCGTCCATGACTTCCTCGAGAGCGCAGGTCGACGATGAACGGGCCCGCCGCCGCACCCGGTCGTCGGTCGCCGGTGACCAGGGTCCAGACCGAGGACCGGGACCGCGCCGAGAGCGTCGTCGGCGAGCTGTTCCTGCCCAATCGCCTCGATCTCAGGCGCGGGCTCGAGCCGCTCGACATGCGCATCACCGGCATTCGCCTGGGCGGATTGACCGTGGGGCGACTGTCCTACGGCCGGTCGGTGGTGCTGACGACCGCCGAGGCCGGCGACTTCCACGTGAACGCGCCGCTGTCGGGCCAGGCACGCTCCTCGGGCGGCTGGCCGGGCCCGGCGGTCGTCACGACGCCGGGGACGGCCGCGGTGTTCGGTCCCGGACGCCAGGCCGAGATCGCCTGGGCGGAGAACTGCACCCAGCTCTGCATGATGATCTCCCGCTACGACGTGGAGGCCGAGCTCGAGGCACTGCTGGGCCGGTCCCTGCGGACCCGCCTGGATTTCAACCCCGCCATGGACCTCACGTCGCCGACGAGCCGCGCGTGGCGGGAGGTGCTCGGCATGCTGGCCGGTGAGCTCGACGACGGTCCGGGCCTGATCAACCACCCGGGCGTGGGTCGTCATGTCCGGGGTCTGGTGGTCGATGGTCTGCTGCTCGGACACCATCACACCTACAGCGACGTGCTCAGCGCCGCCGCGTCCGCAGCGCCGCGGTCGTCCGTGGGCCGTGCGATCGACCTCGTGCACGACAGGCCGGACGAGCCGTGGTCGACCGTCCGGCTGGCGACCGAGGTGCACCTCAGCGTGCGAGCCCTGCAGGAGGGGTTCCGCCGCGAGGTCGGCATGCCGCCGATGTCCTACGTGCGTGACGTCCGACTCCACCGCGCCCGCGACCTGCTCCGCGTGGCGGACCCTGACCGGACCACGGTCGCCCAGGTCGCGGCTCGGTGCGGCATCGCACACCTGGGCCGCTTCGCGGCTGCGTACCGCGATGCCTTCGGCGAACTCCCGTCGGAGACGCTCAACGCTCTCTGATGGCTGGCCGATCTGCGCAGATCTCGAGCCGGGATGCGCGGCTCGTGAGCGAACACGGCTTCTGCCGTCCGGCATGGGTGACCATCGGTGGATGGACGACGACCTGCAGGCGGACTCGAGTGGTTGGGACCTGCTCCACACGGTGCTGGGCGAGCTCGCCCTGCCGATGGCAGTGATGGACGAATCCCTCCGGCTCGCCCATGTCAGTCCCGCCCTCGAGTGCCTCGCGGACACCCGGTTCGAGCCCATCCCCAGCGATCAGGTCCCGGCGTACTTCAATCTCCACGATGCGTCCGGAATCCAGACCCTCGACCCCTCCGAACTCACCTTGGTGCGCGCCTGCGCGGGTGAGAGCGTCCAGGACTCCTACGTCACGGTGAAGCCGAAAGCCGGTCCCGTCCGGCTGCTGCGCTGCACCGCGGCCCCGCTTCGCAGCGCCGACGGAGAGATCCGGGGAGCCCTGCTCGTGGCCACTGACGCGACCGACGAGCAGCCCATCGTGTCACTGCCTCCGGAGTTGCGTCGACAGCGGCTCGACGCCCTGCAGCACGAGCTGCGCACCCCGCTGACGGCACTCCTCGGCCATGTCGAGCTCCTCCAGGACCACGGCCATGCGTTGCCGAAGGAGGTGCAACTGTCGCTCGCCTGCATGTCGCGGGCCGGCGACCGCCTCCGACGTGCGCTCGACTCGGTGTCCGCCATTCTCGACGGCCGGGACCAACGCGACTGACCTCGTCGAGGAGCGTCGATCTCAGACGATTGGTGTCCGGTGCTGCATGGCGAGCACGGTCAGCTCGACTCGGGAGTGGATGTCGAGCTTCGTGTAGATGTGCTTCAGGTGTGCATCGACGGTGTGCGGCGACAGGCACAGCCGCTGGGCGATGTCCTTGTTGGTCAGACCCATGGCAACGAAGCCGGCGATCCGCATCTCGCTCGGGGTGAGCGAGGGCCACGGGTCCGGCCCGTGCGTGGCCGCGGATGCAGCGCCCAGGGGACGTCTTTCCGTGGGCTCTGCCCCCTCGGCGTCGTACTCGGCCCGGGTCGGGAAGTGCGGGTTGTCGAGAACCGTCCGGTCCAGGAGCACGACGGGGTGGGTCTTGAGCACGGCAACGAGCATGTCGAGCCCGAAGCGCTGCAGGTCGTACATGCACATGAAGATCGCCGGCTTCTGGTCCACGACGTCGTTGAGGGCTGCCTCGTACACGAAGAAGTCATCGGCCCCGCGAGGCTGCGACAACACCCCGGGCCACGGCATCTCCCCGTTGGCCCGCAGCAGTCCGGAGCCGCGCGCGACAACCTGGTCGAGGTTGTCCGAGAGCACCGAGGTCATGTGCTCGACCGAGAACTTTCCGGACTGCAGGTAGACCTCCGACGCCGGGCGTACGTCGAACCGATCCGTCGGTGGGTCCGTGACGCCGGCCTCGCCGACCGCCCGGGCACGCACGGCGCCGGGCTCGAGGCCGTCGATGTAGCACAGACAGGTGTCCCCGTGCTGGAGGCCCTGCCGGAGGAAGGGGAACAGGAGGTCGTCCCGCTCCGCCGAGCCGGAGTAGAGAGCACAGAGGTGCGTTCCTGGCGGGATCTGGTCCACGCCCGGGATCCCGATGTCGACGACATTCATATTGGTCCCTTGGTCATGGCGAGCCTACTCGCGTAGGTCGGTAAAGGCACGGCGTGGTCGGGAGGGCTACTGGGAATGCTTGCGGCGCGCGAGGCGGTCACGTCGGTCCTCCTCGCGCTTGGAGTAAGCGGCCGCACGAATTGCTTCGTCCGACTCCAGGCCCGAACCGAGACCACCTCCGACGGTTGCTGCTGACGCGACGAACCAGGCCAGGACGAACATGTCGCCGTAGCCGAGCGAGGCATGGAGGTAGCTGCCCATCAGATCGGGGTCGAGGACGAAGAACGCCCACGCCAGGTTCACCACGTAGAGGGCGACGTAGCAGATGAACACGCCAGCCATCAGCGTCACCAGCGTCGACGCGTTGTAGAGACGTGACCTCTCCCGCGCCTGCGGGGAGTCGTCGTCGGGGCGGTCCCACAGCTCGCCGTCGATCATGAGCCAGGCTGCGACCAGGGCGACCGAGGCGATCGTCGCGACCACGAGGCGCCACCACGACAGCGAGCCCGCGAGCAGCCAGACCGTCGAGTTGATCGTCGCCACCGCTCCGGTCGCCAGCGCCGCCACGAGCGCCGACTTCAGGCCGGGCACCAACAGCCACGGACGATTGGCGAGCACCATGCCCTGGAGCAGGCGCCACCGGCCCCGCCGGCGAGGGAGAACTACGCGGTGCTCATCATCTGCTCTGCTCGGCTCCATCATCGTGCTGAGCAGCGAGCGCACCGCACGACGGGAGCGGGCGTGCATCCGTAGTCCGCCCAGGGCAGGCAGGGAGAGCACCGCGGTCCGACGCTCCGGATCGGTCTCGACCAGCACGTGGCGGCCCTCGTGGTCGTGGAGGGGAAGCTCGGTCAGGCCGACGACCAGGTGCCAGTCTTGTCGACGGGCATGGTCTTGCAGCCGACCCATCGCGATCTCGACGTCCTCGGATCCAGTGGTGAACGGCTCGCTCACCACGGTGATGTCCCACGCCCCGCCGCTGTTCGGCGGGCTCAGGTCCGCCATCCGACGTGCGAGCTCGGTCGGCGCAGCCGGATCAGCCACGAGCCCGACGCGAATCGGCTGCATCTGCATTTCGTACCCATCGCGGCCTCGGAGAAACACCAGTACCGACCCGACGCGGTACAGCTGGCCGGGTCGGGCGCCCGCTCAGGTCCGCGAGCGGCTGTCCCTGGGTGGGACACGCGGATGTGGGTACCGCGAAGTGGTGAACACACCTACCGAACCCCAGCCCGACCGCAAGCCCGAAGACGCCGACGGCCAGGTGTCGGAGGTCGCCAGCTTCAAGCAGGCCGGCGAGGCGATCTCACCGGGAGATGCTGTCGCGGGGGCACCGGAGGGCGAGAGCGGTCACGTCGACGAAGGCCCCACCGGACCCGACGCGCCCACGAACGACCCGCGCCAGGATCGCTATCCCGCGAAGGACGACGTCGAGACGACCGGTTGACGGAAGGGATAGCCATGACTGACGACACGGACGACATCAACCACTCGAGGGCGACCACCAACCAGCCCCACAACGCGAAGCCTCGCCCCCGGTGGTCGGGCTGGTTGGCGGTTTTGGGGTTGCTCGTGGTGCTCGCGGTGGTGTTCACCACCATCACCGTGCTCCGCTACCAGACCTGACGTTGCCGCACCACGGCCGAGTACGCCGGGCGACCGTCCGGCGTGGAGTGCTCTCAGAGCAGCTCGGAGACCACGGCCGGGACCTGGACGGGCAGCTCCCGCGCCAGGTAGCCGACCGTCCCGACGGAGGCCGCGAGCCGCTCGCCGGTGCGGGCGTGCACGTAGGCCCCCCAGACGGCGGCCTGCGCGGGGTCGCTGCAGCGGGCGAGCAGGCCGGCGACGGTGCCGGCCTGCACGTCACCCGACCCGGACACGCCCAGTCCGGGGCCGCCCCCTTCGATCAGCCAGGACCGGCCGGAGGGAGTGACCACGTGCTTGCTCGTGCCGCCACACAGCACGACGACGCGTGAGCGCCGGGCGACGTCGCGCGCGGTCTCCAGGGGGTCCCGGGTCACGTCGTCGGGGTCGCGGCCGGCGGTACGGGCGAGCTCGGTGGGGTTGACCGTGAGCACCACCCGGCCGTCGAGGTGGTGCAGCCCGTCGGGGTGGGCGGTGAGGTACGCCGACGCGAGGGCGTCCACGACGAGAGGCAACCGCAGCGGCGGGAGCGCCTGCTCCAGGAGTGCCACGCTCGCGTCGGGGTCGGCGAATCCCGGCCCCACGAGCACCAGGTCGGCGCCCTGGGCCCGCTCGACCACCGTCTCGGCGGCCGTCGCCGCGATGTGGGCGCCCTCCGTGGGCAGGCCCAGGACCTGGGCCTCGGGGACAGCCACCGCCAGGGCGCTCGCGCCGGCGTCCGCCGTTGCGATGGCGAGCTTGCCGGCCCCGGCCCTCAGGGCTGCCTCACCCGCCAGCAGGACGGCCCCGTAGGTGTGCTCCGCGCCGCCCACCACGAGCAGCTGTCCTCGCGACTCCTTGCCCGATCCCGGCGCGGGCAGCTCCCAGTCGCGCAACGTCGCCGGTGTGACGACCGTGGGCTCAGACGTCGTCATCGCCCCGCCCTCGCTGGGGGGCTTCGCGGGTGATCTCGGCACCGGCTCGATCGACGGCCGAGGTGTCGGCGAAGGTGTCGAGCTCGAACACGTCACCTGCGCGGCAGAACCGGGTGAACGAGCAGTTCGGGATCTGGATCTCCCGGTCGACGTCGAGCAGCGACTTCTCGTCGAGCCCCTCGAGCGTGTAGCGGAAGCTCATGATCACGGCCTGGTGGGTGAACATCCAGACCCGTTCGCCGTCGTACCCGTGCCGCAGGTCGTCGAGGAGACTGCGGACCCGGAGCACCACGTCAGCCCAGCTCTCCCCGCTCGGCGGCTGGTAGTAGAACTTGCCGACCTTCTTGCGACGGGCGGCCTCGTCGGGGTACCGCGCCCGGATGCCGAGTCCGGTGAGCCCGTCGAACACGCCCAGGTCGCGCTCGCGCAGCCGCTCGTCGAGGACCACGTCGATGCCGCGCCCGCGCATGACCCGCTCGGCGGTCTCCGACGCGCGCCGGTACGGCGAGCTCAGCACGACACCGGGCAGCTCGGAGAGGTCGGCCTGCCCCATCCACGCGGCGACCGCGTCGGCCTGCTCACGGCCGGTGGTCGACAGCTCGACGTCCGCGTCGCGCTCGGTGAGGTCGAGCTGCTCGGCGTGGGCCTCACGTGCCGCGTCGTCGGCCTGGTTGCCGACGCTCTGGCCGTGTCGGACCACGGTGATCGCCTGGGGGCCGTCGGTCCATCTGGGTCGCATTGCGGTCGAGTACCCCTACAACTCGGGCGCATGCCTCAGCTGCGGCTGGAGCTGCCGGTCAGGCGCCGATCGAGCCACCGGCCTGCCAGTCCTCGAGCTGGTGGCGCATGCTCGCCAGGATCCGGGAGATGAGCCGGGAGACCTGCATCTGGGTGACACCGATCTCCTCGCCGATCTCCTTCTGGCTGCGGCCCTCGAAGAAGCGGAGATAGAGGATGAGACGGTCGCAGGGGCTGAGCTCGCCGACCAGGGCCCGCAACATCGCCCGGGCCTCGGCGGCCTCGAAGTCGTTGTAGTCCTCGGCCAGGCTGTCGCCGAGCGTCTGGTCCTCGAAGCGGCTCGGGGCGTCGAGTGACGTCGGGGCGAAGCAGCCCTGAGCCAGGAGCGCCGCTTCCACCTCCTTCTCCTCCAACCCGAGCCGGGCAGCCAGCTCCTGGCGGTTGCCCTCGAGCCCGAACGCCACACCCGATCTCTGGATCAGCGCCTGCACCTCCTGGATCCGGCGGGGCGGGCGTACGGCCCAGCTGTGGTCGCGGAAGTACCGCTTGACCTCGCCGCGGATCGTCGGCACCGCGTAGGTCAAGAAGTCGTGGCTCTTGTCGGGGTCGAACCTGTTGGCTGCCCGGACGAGGGCGATGCACGCGACCTGGATCAGGTCCTCCTCGGGGACGCCCCGGTCCCGGTAGCGGGCCGCCACCGCCCTCGCCACCCGGACGTTGCGGACGATCACCTCATCGACCAGCCGCTGGCGTTCGACCGGCGAGGCGTCCCGTGCCTCGACCAGCATCCGGTTCGTCTCCGCCTGGCGGCTCATGGTGGTCGTGTCCGTGTTGGTCCGAGATGTCGTCACCCCCCCAGCACACCATCGTGGGGAGCCGACGCGGACTCACCCACAGGGGTGCTTCTGCGACAGCGGTCTCGGGAGCGCATCGCCGCTGGGGATCTGGATACCGCGAGTCCGACAGACGGAGGTTCGAGATGGACGACACGACAGGGACGGGCCCCGACCTCATGCCGGTGCCGCATACAGGAAGCGAGTCCGACGAGGTCTTCCGACAGGCCGGCCTGCAGCTCGACTGGGTGGACGCCAACGATGGTCCGCACCGGGTGGACGAGGCGGTGGCCCGGCGGATGCTCCGGACCATCGGCGTACCACCTCCGGACCTCGACGAACGCGCCCCGGTCGTCACCCGCCCCGGGAGGAGCACCGGGCTCACCGGCGAGGTGCGGCTCGAGCACGGCGGGACGTCGCGGTTGGACGACGTGGTGCCGGCCGACATGCCCCTGGGCTACCACGTGCTCCTCGACGACGCAGGGAACGAACGGCGGCTGGTGGTCTCGCCCGGCCGGTGCTGGCTGCCCGACGAACCGCAGTGGGGGTGGGCCGTCCAGCTGTACGCCGCCCTCTCCACGACGAGCGCCGGGATCGGCGACCTGGCAGACCTGCGCGCGCTCCGCGAGTGGACCGAGGAGCTGGGCGGGGGCTTCCTGCTGGTCAACCCGTTGCACGCGGTGGCCCCGGTCGTCCCTCTCGAGACCAGCCCCTACCTGCCGGCCACCCGGCGCTTCCGCAACCCCGTCTACCTCCGCGTGGCCACCGGCCGGGCCGATCCGGTGTCTCCGGGCCGCGTCGACCGCGATGCGGGTTGGACCCTCAAGCTGGCCACGCTGCGAGAGTCCTACGCGGAGCGCGACGACCGCGAGGGCTTCGATGCCTGGCGCGCCGCGCAGGGGCAGCCGCTCGAGGACTTCGCGGTGTGGTCGGTGCTGGCCGCCGAGCACGGAGGAGACTGGCGGTCGTGGCCCGCCGAGCTCCGTGACCCGACCGGGGACGCCGTCCGCGACGTCGCTCGCGATCTCGGCGACGAGGTGGAGTTCCACGCCTGGTTGCAGTGGCTGCTCGACCGGCAGCTGGCCGAGGCGACCGGAGGGTTGACCGTCATCCAGGACCTGCCGATCGGTGTCTCCGGTGGTGGCGCCGATGCCTGGTCCTGGCAGGGCGTCCTCGCGGAGGGGACCACGGTGGGCGCACCGCCGGACGCGCTGAACACCGTCGGCCAGGACTGGGGGTCGCCACCGTTCGTCCCGTGGCGCCTGCGCATGGCGGACTACGAACCGTTCATCCAGTCGGTGCGGGCGACGATGGCCGGGACCGGCGGCCTGCGCATCGACCACGTCATGGGGCTGTTCCGGCTCTGGTGGATCCCGCAGGGGTCCGGTCCCGGTGACGGCTGCTACGTCCGTTACCCGGCCGAGGACCTCCTCGACATCGTCTGCCTGGAGTCGCACCGCGCCCGCGCGGTCGTCGTCGGCGAGGACCTGGGCACCGTCGAGGACGGCGTCACCGAGGCTCTCGAGGAACGCGGCATCCTGGGTTACCGGGTGCTGTGGTTCGAGGACGACGAGCCGTCGGACTGGCCGGTGCTCTCCCTGGCGTCGGTCACCACGCACGACCTGCCGACCGTCACCGGCCTGTGGACCGGAGTCGACGTCGAGGACCAGCTGGCCAGCTCCGGCATGGACCCGGACGACGTGCGTGCCGGCCGCGAGGAGCTCCTGGAGCGCCTGCGCCGCGGCGAACTGTCCGCGTCGGCCGGCCCGGAGGAAGCGGTGGCGCACGCCTACGCACGGCTGGCGGAGGCACCGTCCATGCTGCTGGCGCTCTCGCTCGAGGACGCGCTGGGTGCACCTCGACGGCCGAACCTGCCCGGCACCACCGCGCGGGACAACTGGTGCATCCCGTTGCCCGTTCCCGTGGACGAGCTCGTCCGGCAGCACGGGCCGCCCCCCGTTCTGGCCGCGTTGCGTCGAACAGCAGAGAAGGCGTAGGTGAATGCGCCAGGCGCCGAATGGGCACCGCCTCCACGAGACGCCGGCCTCGCAGCGGAGGGCCAGGGACTCATGACGGACGGGCACCGGGACGAGCGCCGGGGCTGTCGCAACGGGTTCCGGTCCACGGCCGACACCGGACTCTGAGCGGGAGGCACATGACTGCGGGACCGATGTTGGAGTTCATCGGGACGGCGACCACGCTGCTGAGGCTCGGTCCCTTCGTGGTGCTCACCGATCCCAACTTCCTGCATCGTGGGCAGCGCGCCTACCTGGGCAAGGGGTTCTCCTCCCGGCGCCGTACCGAACCCAGTCTCCAACCCCCCGAGCTCCCTGGCCTCGACCTGGTGCTGCTGTCCCACCTGCACGGTGACCACTTCGACCGGGTGGCGCGCGCAGGGCTGGGCCGCGACCTGCCGGTGGTCTCGACGCCTGCTGCCGCACGACGGTTGCGGCGATGGGGGTTCGACCACGCCGCGGGGATGGCGACCTGGGACTCCACGACGCTGACCTCCGGCGAACACCGCTTGACCATCACCGCCGTCCCGGGGCAGCACGCGCCCGGGCTGGCGCGCGGCATCCTCCCGCCCGTGATGGGCAGCGTTCTCGAGCTGAGTGGCCCTGGCCGGGAGCAGTTCCGGCTCTACATCAGCGGGGACACCCTCGCCTACCCGTGGTTGGCCTCGGTCGTCGAGCGCACCGGGCCGCTGGATGCCGCGGTCCTCCACCTCGGCGGAACCCGGCTCCTCGGCCTCCTCGTGACGATGGACGACCGGCAGGGGGCCGACCTCGTGGACCTGTTGGGACCGCGGGTGGTGGTGCCGGTCCACTACGACGACTACGGGGTCTTCAAGTCACCGCTCGCCGACTTCGTCGCGACGTTCGAGGAACGGCAGCTCCCCGGGTCGCTCCGGGTCGTGCATCGAGGACAGAGTGTGAGTCTCGCGCCCTGAGGGTCGCTCAGGCACGACGGCGGGCTCGGATGACCCGCCGGGCGACCGCGGCCGTCGCCGCCCCTGCGAGGACCCACGGCCCGGCCACGATCACCGGGTCGAGTGCCTGGTGCACCACGTCCGTCCGTCGGTGACCGGCTCGGGACGACACGCCGTGGTGGGAGAGCTCGCTGCGTACCCCGGACTCGGCTACCGGGTTGTCCGGACGTCCGGTGACGAGGGCACGGAGCGTGTTCTCGAGGACGTCCACCCGGTCGGCGGCCATGAGCAGCAGCCAGTGCGCCGCACGACCCTCGCTGTAGTGCGCGTAGGAGTACCGGCGGATCGCGCCCGAGACGCCCTTCGTGGGACAGGTGGTCCCGAAGACCGGGGTCAGGAACAAGTGCTCGATCGAGCGCTCGCGCGGCACCCGCTCCTGCTGTTGGTCGGGCGGCTCGGGGCGGCCCCCGCTCAGGCCGGGACGCGCTTGCAGTCGCGGGACCGCCGGGCGGTCCCGGGGGTCGAGGTCGGCACCCCAACCCGGGATCCGGGCACGCAGCTCGTCGGCCGTCTCGGGCAGCGGCGGCCTCGTGGCGGTGTAGGGAAAGGTCGTCATGTGCAGAACCTCCGATCAGGCCGCGTCGGTGAGGATCAACGTCTTGATGCAGCCGTCGAGTTTGGACGAGAAGATGTGATAGGCCTCGCTGATGTGCTCCAGCGGGATCCGGTGGGTCACGATGTCGCTCGGCTTCAGGTGGCCGTTGCGGACGTGCTCGATGAGTCGCGGCCACTGCCGTTTGACCGGGCACTGGTTGGTGTTGATCGTCACGCCCTTGTTCATCGCGTCGCCGAACTTCACCGCACTGAACAGTGGTCCGTATGCGCCCATCACCGAGATCGTCCCGCCCTTGCGGACGGAATCGATGGCCCAGTTCAGCGCGACCGGCGATCCGCCCTGGAGCTTGAGCTTCGCCGACGTGACGTGTTGGAGCAGGTTGCCGTCGGCTTCCGCGCCGACGGCGTCGATGACCACGTCGGCCCCGAGGTAGTCGGTCGCCTTCTTCATCTCGACGACGATGTCGTCGTGCTCGGTGAAGTTGCGGGTCTCCGCGTGCGCGAAGGTACGCGCCTTCTCGAGCCGGTAGTCGAGATGGTCGACGACGATCACGCGCCCCGCGCCCATCAGCCACGCCGACTTCGCGGCGAACAGCCCCACCGGTCCGGCCCCGAAGACCACGACCACGTCACCCTCGACGATATCGCCGAGCTGGGCCCCGAAGTAGCCGGTGGACAACGCGTCCGTCAGCAGCACCGCGTCCTCGTCGTCCATCCACTCCGGGATCTTGCTCGGGCCTACGTCGGCGAGCGGCACCCGGACGTACTCCGCCTGACCGCCGTCGTAGCCGCCGCACGTGTGCGAGTAGCCGTAGATCCCGCCCACTGCGGTCGCGTTGGGGTTGACGTTGTGGCAGTTCGAGTAGAGCCCGCGTGCACAGAACCAGCACGACCCGCAGAACACGTTGAACGGCACCATCACCCGGTCGCCCACCGCGAGCTCGCGGACCGAAGGTCCGACCTCGTCGACGACGCCGATGAACTCGTGACCGAAGGTGAAGCCGACCCGGGTGTCGGGCATCATCCCGTGGTAGAGGTGCAGGTCGGAGCCGCAGATCGCAGCGAGGCCGACGCGCACGATCGCATCACCAGGATGCTCGATCGCCGGACGCGGCTTCTCCTCGACGCGGACACGGTAGGGGCCTCGGTACACCATCGCTCGCATGCGTCACCTCCAGAGTCGATGGTGTGCGGTACCCGGTCCGGCCGAGGACACGCACCCTGGACTCAGGAGGTCACGGCTCCCGGTGCTGGGCGCCGACCACGCGGCGGGCGGCTTGGGTCAGGGTCTCGCCGGCCTCCTCGGCGTAACGCACCAACGCGTCGTAGGCGGCGCTCATGTCGAGGTCGTCGACCTGGGCGATGACCCCCTTCGCCTGCTCGACCAGCGCCCGGGCGCTCAGGGCGTCGTGCAAGTGCGCAAGGGCCTGCTCGGTCGAGACCGGGGTCGAGCGGATGATCGCCAGCATGGCGACGTCGGCGAAGGCCTGCCCGACGGTCGGGTCGCCGTGCCGGCCGGACGGCGTCTCCCAGAAGACGTTGAGCCCTCCGAGCGCCGCACCACGCCAGCGCAGCGGGAAGGCATCGACGCTGGTGAATCCTGCGTCGGTGATCGCCCGACCGACGTCGTGCCAGCGGGAGGTGAGCTGATCGGCGCCCGCCGCAGACACAGCCTCGCTGCGGGCGATGACGTCGACGCAGGGTCCTTCGTCCCGCTGGGCCTGGAGCATCTCGAGCTCGGCGACGCCGTGCGACGTCGCGCTGAGCAGGGACAGCTCGCCGTCGGTGCCCCGGGCGAGGATGGCGACGGCGTCCGCTTCCAGCACCGTCGCGCAGTCCGAGACCAGGTGATGGAGGACGTCGGCGACATCCGGTTCGCCCACCAGGGCGGCGACGGCGCTCGCGAATGCTCCGGCGACCGGCTGGGTCGACATCAGGCCTCACTCTCGTCGGGATAGGTGAAGACCAGCTCGCGCGCGATGACGGACCGGCTGATCTCGGCGACGGATGCCTCGTGGGCGAACGCGTGGGCGCGGAGCACGGCGAGCGCGTCGACGGGTCCGAGTCCCAGCTGCGCGACGATCATGCCCGTGGCCTGCGAGATCCTGTCGCGCTCGGACCACAGGACGTGGTCTCCGTCCCGCTCGGGTATCCCGCCGACGATCGCGGCTCCCAGGACGTCGGCGAGGAAGGCGAGGTCGTCGACCGGTCGCATCAGCGAGCGCGACCGTCGTACGTGGAGGCTGACGACACCGACGAGCGTGCGCTCGGGCCGCATCGGGAACGCGTGGACCAGGGTGGAGGAGACGACCGGCGGCGCCGACGTCATCAACACGGGCCAGCGGTCCACCTGCTCCTGCCAGGAGGTGCTCACCACCGGTTCGGCGGTCCGCAGGGCGTCGAGGCTGGGACCCTCCCGGAGCGTGTCCTGGACGTCCTCGAGCAGGGAGACCAGGTCGTCGGTGGCGCAGAGTACCGTGCGCTCCGAGGTCGTGAGGCTGAGTGAGATCGCGCCGCCGTCCGCGCTGGCCAGCCTCGTGAACGCGCGGCACAGCCGAAGCGCGAACGGCTCGTCCGGCGTCAGGCGGGCGAACTCGCGCGTCAGGCTCGTGACAAGGGTGGTGCGCTCGGGCACGACGGGCTCCTGTCCGCGAACTCAGATCGGGCCGACACTACTCGGCCGCGACATCGTTGCTCGCGACATGCTGGTCGAGCCGGTGCTCGATTCCCCAGGCGACAGCCTGGGTACGGCGGGTCACCCCGATCTTGCGGTAGGCGGTGCGGACGTAGGTCTTGATCGAGTTGACGCTGAGGAAGCACTGCCGCGCGATCTCCTGGTTGGTGAACCCCTCGGTGATCAGGGTCAGGACCTGGTACTCGCGACCGGACAGGCCGGCCTCGCTGCCGAGCGGGACGTCGGCCCGGGAGTCGTCCTCGAGCCCGAGGGCGAGGACACGCTCCCCGGCGTGCACGCGCTCCAGGGCCACCACGATCTCCTCGGCCGGCAGCGACTTCGCGACGTAGCCGGCGGCACCCTCGCCGATCGCGCGGCTGACGACGGCCGGCTCCACGTTCCAGCTGAACGCCACCACCCGCGGGTGACCCGGATCGTCGAGGGTCCGAAGGTCGCCGACCTCATCGGCACGGCCGAAGCCGTCGCGGAGCACGATGTCGACGTCGTGGGCGGTGAACGAGTCGGCGGACCCCTGGGCGACCTGGATCAGCCGGACGCGGTCGGCATAGGGCTCCAGAACAGCCGCGATGCCGGCGACCACGATCTCGTAGTCGCCGACGATCGCCACGCGCAGGGGCCGTCTGACGCTGACCACACCTTCAACCTAGGTCGTGGATGCAAGCACCTCAAGGCCGGCGCGCGCCCGGGCGTCGCTCACGGTTCACCCGAACGGTTGAGAAGCGTCGGCCCGGCATCGGGTACCGACTCGGCAGAGGCGCCGGACGGTCCGGTGGACGAAGGAGACGTCATGACCACCGCTCGCGAGATCATGAGTGGGAGCGCGAAGTGCGTGCGCATCGACGAGATGGTCGCGGACGCTGCGCGAAGGATGCGGAGACCATCAGGATCGGCGCCGACGTCTGTCAACGAGGCGCTGAGGACGATGGCGGAGCACGGCGTGCGACGCCTGCCGGTCATCGACGGGCGCGACCTGGTCGGCATGCTCTCCCAGGCCGACGTCGCGAAAAACCTCTCCGACGACCGCATCGCTGACCTGGTGGAGGCGATCTCCGCCGCCCCCGCCAACAACTGACGCGTGTCGAGCGCAACCGACCCCGGGCGGGTCGTGGTGGTGACCATCGCCCACGGCCGACACGACCATCTCGCATTGCAGATGGAGTCGCTCCAGGCTGGCTCCCG